>CANGTU010000012.1 GCA_947456965.1 Flavobacteriales bacterium | reverse complement strand
CGCAGTAATCAGGGTATTGATGATGGACAATCCCGCGATCCAGAAAAACCAATGCGCCGAACTGCGAATGTCGGCAAGCGCGTACGCCCGGTTGTTTTCTCTTACTTCATCTGTGTCGTGTGAAAAGTCCATTGGCTTTTCGGGGTCATTATTGGTCATAGATTCTTAGTGTATTAGAAAGGGTAATGGTGCAATTATACAGATATATTCCACTAACCTCCATTCCCTCCACACCTCCATGGTTAAAAGACAATCCACACAGAGGCACACAAAGGCACACTGAGAATCCCTCCATGAACATCCATTCCCTGCATGCCTCTATGGTTAATAGAAAATCCACACAGAGGCACACAAAGGCACGCGGGAGAATCCCTTCATGAACCTTTTTCTCTTCATGTCTTCATGGTTAAAAAACCTTGAAACAAAATGCCCCAAAAGAAATCTCTTATTTCCGGCTCTCCTGAGCCCTGGAATGCTGCCTCCCGCGTCCCGCGTCCCGCGTCCCGTGCCTCGAGTCCCGCGTCCCGCGTCCCGCGTCCCGCGTCCCGTGCCTCGAGTCCCGCGTCCCGCGTCCCGCGTCCCGAGTCCCGTGCCTCGAGTCCCGCGTCCCGAGTCCCGCGCCCCGAGTCCCGCGCCCCGAGTCCCTTACAGGCTAATCTCTTCCCCCTCTGTATCGTAGAAATGATACTCCAGGAACTCACTCGAAGTAGATGCTTCGATTGCCAGCTTGAGCTTGTACTTTTTCGCCCAGCGTTTTCTGGTGTTGTTGAAAAACCCTTTGGTGAGATACGCTTCTACCATCGGGTGTACCACCAATCGGATGGATTTGTGCGTGCCTTCTTCCGAAAGAAAACGCACCGCGCTTTCCAGCTCATCGGTATATAATACCGGTGCTTCTACCACGCCTTTGCCGCGGCAGCTCGGACATTTTTCTGTGGTGGTGACTTTGGTGACAGGTTTTACCCGCTCGCGCGTGATCTCTACCACACCAAACCGACTCGGCGCTAACACATTGTGCTTCGCCTTGTCTTCTTTCATATACTCTTTCAGTGCCTCATGCAGCTTGCGCTGGTTGTCGCGGTTCTGCATGTCAATGAAGTCGATGCAGATGATCCCGCCCATGTCGCGCAGGCGCAGCAGACGCGCTATTTCCTTGGCGCATTCCACGTTGGTCTGAAGGGCATTTTCTTCCTGGTCCTTCACTGTGGAGTTTTTGCGGTTGCCGCTGTTCACGTCAATGACGTGCATGGCTTCCGTATGCTCCACAATCAGGTAAGCACCGCTTTTCAGATTTACCTGCTTGCCAAATGAGCTCTTGATCTGCCGGTGAATATTGAACGCGTCAAACAGATCGGGCGTCTTGTGCAGTTTCACAATGCCTTCCTGTGTGGGCGCAATCGTTTTCATGTACCCGCGCACCATGGCTGCGGTTTGCTCGTCGTTCACGTGAATGTTCGTGAACTGATCGTTGAGCAGATCGCGCAGTACGCTCGAGGTTTTATCAATTTCGCCAAGAATCCGCTGCGGCGGACGCGCTTTGCGGAGGTTGCGATGGAACTCTTCCCAGCGCTTCACAAGGTCCTGAAGGTCTTGGTCGAGTTCAGCCACTTTGGTACCCTCAGCCTGCGTGCGGATGATCACCCCCATATTGGAAGGGCGGATGCTTTGAATCAGCTTGCGCAAGCGGTCCCTTTCGGCATCGTCCGTAATCCTTGAGGAAAGAGAAACCTTGTTGGAAAAAGGAACGAGCACGAGGTAGCGTCCTGCAATGGTGATTTCCGAAGTGAGGCGCGGGCCTTTTTGTGAAATGGGCTCTTTGGCTACCTGAACCGGAATCACATAACCCTGCCCCAGGGCATCCTTGACTTTACCATCCTTCCTGATGTCGGGCTGCATATCAAAATCCAGCAGGTCAGCCGATTTCTGCTCTCCCGAAATGGTGCGACGCGTGAATAAATTGAACGAAGCGAACTGGGGACCAAGGTCCAGATAGTGCAGGAAGGCATCCTTCTCGTATCCCACATCTACGAAGGCCGCGTTGAGGTGCGGAATCAACTTGCGCACCCGACCGAGGTAAATATCGCCCACGGCATATTGCTGGTTGACCTGCTCACGATGCAATTCAACCAGGGCCTTGTCGTGCAACAGGGCAATGTCCACCCCACGTGTTGTGGTGTTGATGACCAGTTCGATGTTCAAGGAATACGGATTCAGGAATGTCAGTCGGGGCTGGCAGGGTATACCTCGCCAGCCCCGATGAATTTCAGGCCGGATCAGCGGGATGGAATGTCCATCCCAGCGCTCTCACTAGCGAACCTTCTTTTTGTGACGGTTCTTCCTGAGGCGTTTCTTCCGCTTGTGGGTGGCCATCTTGTGGCGCTTTCTCTTCTTACCGCAAGGCATTGTTTTACGGGTTAAGTTTCGTATTAATGTTCTCTATAAACTCCTGAACACGGCGGGTTACCACCGTATCCGTATTGTGTCGCAGCAGTTGCTGGTAGTATAACCTCGCTTCTGCCAATTGTTCCTTTTTCTCCAGGGTCTGGGCTGCAAACAGCAGAGCGTAATTGTTGGTCGAGTCAATCTCGATCCCTCTGCGGAAATACACCAGCGCCTGATCTAACTCCTGCTTCTGCAAATAAGCCCCGCCCAGGTCAATGCAAGCCGCCAGATAGTCCGGGCGGAGACGGAGTACAGTCTGGAACCTCTGCACGGCCTTGTCAAGCTGACCGCTCTTAATCGCAAATACACCGAGCCAGTATTGCGCTTCCACGTTGGTTGAGTCCTTCTCCACCAGTTCGCGAAGCATCATAATACCTTCCATCGGGTTTTCGCCATTCACCATCTCCACCGCCATAGCCAACTTCAAGGAATCCGGATCAGATGGTGCAGCTGCCTTCTCCCTTGCGGAAGCCGGCTGCCTGGGAAGCCATAACAAAAGAACGATGAGCGCAATGCCCAGGGATACCAACAGAATAATTCTGGTGCCAGGCTTACGCATGCTCGGCTACCTTCACTTTTTCCTTCACAGAATCAACAAACTCTTTGGCAGGCTTGAATGAGGGCACATAGTGAGCCGGAATGACCACACTGGTCTTAGCCAGAATATTGCGTCCGAGTTTTTCGGCACGCTTCTTTACTACGAAGCTCCCGAATCCGCGGAGATACACATTCTCTCCGTTTTCCATCGCATTCTTTACCGTGCTCATGAAGCCTTCTACGATAGCGAGCACGTCATTCTTGTCCACTCCGGTCTTGTTGGAGATTTCGGTTACGATGTCTGCCTTGGTCATCTTTCCTTCCTTATTTTTTGTTTGTGGGTTTTCTCCTGAAAATTGGGCGGCAAATATACGATGCTTTGCGCAATTCCAATGGTTTGCATCTGATTGTTAGTCCGTTATTTGTTAAACGCCAATGAACCCCGCACCAGCACTCATCCGATGGTACCGCAGCCACAAGCGTGATCTGCCCTGGAGGGATACCTCCGATCCTTACGCCATCTGGCTCTCCGAGGTCATCCTCCAGCAGACGCGGGTGGACCAGGGCCTGGCCTATTACCTCCGGTTTCTCGAGCGGTTTCCCGATGTGAAGTCGTTGGCCAATGCTCCCGAGCAGGACGTGCTCCGGCTTTGGCAGGGATTGGGCTATTACTCCCGCGCACGAAATCTGCTGGCCACTGCCCGCATCATCCGCGATGAATGCGATGGCGTGTTTCCCCACACGTATGATCAACTGCTCGTTCTTCGGGGCATTGGACCCTATACAGCAGCCGCCATCGCTTCGTTTGCATTCGGTGAATGCAAAGCCGTGGTGGATGGCAATGTGGTGCGCGTACTGGCCCGTTTCTTTGGCATCCCGGATGCATCCGATACTCCTGCAGGCATGAAGGCATTTAGGCGCGTGGCAGATGAGCTGATTCCTGAATCGAATCCTGCGGAGTTCAATCAGGCGATCATGGAGTTCGGCGCCCTGCAATGCACACCGCGCAACCCGTCGTGCGAAACATGCCCGCTGCGCGCCGGCTGCTCGGCCTGTAATTCAGGGCGTGTGTCGGAATTGCCGGCCCGGAAGAAGCGTGTGGCAGTTCGCGATCTCTGGTTCTACTATTTCGTGCCGGATAATGGTCCTTCCACCTGGATGAGAAGGCGCGTCCACAGCGGCATCTGGAAAGGGCTTCACGACTTCCCTTGCATCGAGTCGGATAAGCCGATCCCACATAGCGCGCTGAGGAAAATGGCAGAGGAACGCCTTGCACTGGCTCTGCCACCCGGAACCATGAAGCCGTCGGCTAAGCTTGATCATGTGCTCTCACACCGAAAGATTCACGCTGTATTCTTTGAAACGGGTAATGTGGTTATGGGAAAAAATAGGCCCGAGGAATATCGGCAGGTGGCGTGGAAGGAGGTGGATGATATCGGCATTCCGCGACTGATCGACCGCTATCTGGAGGGACGGGCTATGTGAGGTTATTCCCATAACTACTTCCGCTCACCCCCGCACCGGCCTGCTATCTTTGTTCCGCTTACCCCTCAGGTAGCATATGCTGGCATCCGGCTGCTCCACGCCCCGAAAGGGTCGGCGCCCGGCGGAGCAGAAGGAAACGGCAATGCCGCCTGAAGGAATACCTATTCATTTTCCTTAAACTCAAAAACCAAAAACTATGGCAGGAAGTGTAAACAAGGTGATCCTCGTCGGTAACCTCGGCAAGGATCCCGAAATGAAGAACTTCGAAAATGGCGGTTCTCTCGTGAACCTCAGTCTGGCAACATCGGAGACCTACAAAAATCAACAAACCGGAGAGCGGGAAACGAAAACGGAATGGCATCGCCTTGTCATCCGACGTCCCCAACTCAGTGAAATCGCCATGAAGTACCTGAAGAAGGGCATGAGCATCTTCATTGAAGGGAAACTTGTGACCCGTTCCTGGATGAAGGACAATGTCACCCAGTATATCACCGAGATCGTTGTGGATGACTTCACCATGCTCGGTTCGAAAGCGGGTTCCGACCACGAATCTCAGTCAAGCGACCAGGGAAACGTGTCGATCGAAGTTGAAAAAGAAGCCGATCTTCCATTCTGATTTGCGGATGACTCCTTCACGGGTGTCCAACGGATAACAAGATGGGTTTAAGTGTAACGTTGATCGGGATTCTCGATCCCTCATGGCTCAGCAGCGCAGGCGCAATAGCGCTTGTGCTGTTGCTGCTGGTGGGAAGTGCGCTCATATCCGCCAGCGAGGTCGCTCTCTTTTCCCTGACTCCCGCTCAGCGCGAATCGCTCTTGAGTGCAGAGGATTCCCGCAGCCGCAATATCCTCAAGCTGCTGGAAGAGCCGGACCGCAGCTCCGCACCCCGGCGCCTGCTGGCCACTATCCTGATCGCCAATAATGCTATCAATATCGCCTTTGTGCTGGTATCCTCCGGACTCACTACTTCCTGGTTTGCCGGACTGGATGCTGAACCCTGGGTAAAGGTGCTGACTGAGATTGCTGTTATCACCTTCGTGATTCTGATGTTCGGTGAGATCATCCCGAAGGTGTATGCTTCAGGCCATAATCTCGCCGTTGCCCGCTTCATGGCGGTGCCGCTTATCGCTATCCAGTCGGCTTTATCGCCCGTATCATGGATGCTGCTGGGCATCGGAAGAATCATCAGCCGATGGATGGGAACTCCTGACGCCGGAAATATCTCGGTGGATGACCTCGGACATGCTCTCGAGCTTACGGCCGATGAGAACAGGAGTCAGGGTGAACACCGGATTCTGGAGGGCATTGTCACGTTCGGTGAAAAGGAAGTCGGGCAAATCATGACACCGCGCATGGACATCGGCGCTCTGAATATCCAGGAGCCCTACCCGGAAGTGCTGGCCACCATCACTGAAAAGGGATACAGCCGATGGCCGGTATACGGGAAGTCCATGGATGAAATCACCGGTTTTCTCTTTGTGAAGGATCTGCTGCCGTATCTGGATGATGCCGGATTTGCCTGGCAACAGCTCGTGAGGCCCGCTTTCTTTGTGCCTGAACACAAAAAGATTGATGATCTCCTGCAAGAATTTCAGCAGCAGAAAATCCACCTGGCCATTGTGGTGGATGAATACGGCGGAACCAGCGGACTGGTAACCCTTGAAGATATCCTCGAGGAAATTGTGGGAGATATATCCGATGAATTTGATGACGAGGATACGCGCTATTCCCGGCTTGATGATTCAACCTACCTCGTAGAGGGTAAAATCAGCCTGGTGGACCTGTACAAGATTCTCGACATCGACGGCGACCCATTTGAAAAGGCACGTGGTGACAGCAGCACACTTGCCGGTTTTGTGATCGAACAAGCCGGAGCCATTCCCGAGAAAGGCGCAGTGATCCGCTTCGGTGGCTTTACCTTTACTATTGAATCATCGGATAAGCGTCGGATCAAGCGGATTAAGATTACCCTCCCCCAAGCTGTATGATGAACTTTGGTCTTCGAATCGCCTCCCCGGCCTGTCTGCTGGCTTTGTTTATGATATCGGCCTGCCGGCCTGAACCCATGCCCAGACCCAAAGGGTATTTCCGCATTGAGCTTCCGCAAAAGAACTACCTGCCGATGTCCTCGGAATGTCCTTTTACCATGGAGGTTCCCACCTACTCACGGATTGAACTGGACAAGAGCCGTTCAGGATCTGACACATGCCGGTTCAATATCTTCTTCCCGGCATTCAGGGCGAGAATTCACTGCACCTACCTGCCCATTCGCGGCAATGATGACGATCTCGTTCGAGATGCTTACACATTTGCAGCTAAGCATGAGATGAAGGCCAGTGCGATCCGTCGCACCCTGGTGGAAGATTCCGGACGGGACGTCTTCGGCGTAATCTACGATATAGAAGGTGATGCCGCCTCACAGGTCCAGTTCTTCGTGATGGACAGCACACGCCATTTTTTACGGGGTGCACTCTACTTCAATAACCGTCCAAATCCGGATTCCATCGCGCCGGTGCTGGCTTTTATCCGGGAAGATATCGCGCACATGACGCGCACTGTCCGGTGGGGTGATTGACCGGTCAGCGGTTCATCCAGCGGATGAACATCACCACCAGACAAACCAGGAAGAGAAGGATAGAGATCTTGTTGATCCCGTGCATGAACCGAAGGTTGATGTCCACCTTTTCCCGCTTGAACAGATTCACGGGGTTCAGGTAATAGAGAATCCTGCGGAGAAGCATGGTGTCAGTTATTTGGCCAAAGATAACCTTCCGGAGTATCGTTTTTGTTCATTCACCGAGCCAGGCCACCATGGATATCTCCACGCGGGCATTCTTCGGCAATACACTCACTTGTACCGTTTCTCTGGCCGGAAAGTCCTTCTCAAAGCATGAGGCATAAACGGCATTGACAGCCTGAAAGTCGCCCATATCTGCCAGGAATATGGATGTTTTGACAACATCCTCAAAGCCGGCGCCTGAAGCCTGAAGCAACGCGTGAAGATTGTCCATCACCTGCAGGGCCTCTGTGGTAATATCCGCCGGTATGTACTCTCCGGTGGCAGGCCGTATGGCGATCTGTCCGGAGATAAACAGCATATCGCCTGCACGCACGGCCTGACTGTAGGGGCCTATAGGAGCAGGAGCTTCTGGGGTCTCAATAATCTTCTTCATGGATTTCGGTTCTTTGCACCAAGCTAAGGTCATCTGTATCCTTTCGCCAAATGCGTTTACTGCTCGTTGATAACTACGATTCCTTCACCTGGAACCTCGCTCACTACGCAAGCTCGCTGGGCGCGCAGGTTGATGTGCTTCGGAATGATGCGCTCGACGCGGCTTCAGCCGGTGCCTGGGACCGGATCATCCTGTCGCCGGGCCCGGGACTTCCTGCTGATGCCGGCATCACTTGCGATATCATCCGGCTGCATAGCGCTAAGGTGCCCGTTCTTGGCGTATGCCTTGGCATGCAGGCCATCGTGGAGGTGTTTGGTGGCCGGCTCCGCAATCTCAGCCTACCCCTGCACGGAGTGGCCACAGAAGTGCGCGTGATTTATCCCGATCCGCTATTCGGACCGGATATCTCTTCCTTTCGTGCGGGACACTACCACTCCTGGGTAGCCGATAGTGAATCTATGCCGGATGAACTGGAGGTTACTGCCGTAAATGAGCATGGGCTGATCATGGCAGTGCGCCATCGAACGCATCCGCTTTGCGGTGTGCAGTTTCATCCGGAGTCGGTGCTTACAGAACATGGCCTCGAAATGATCCGGAACTTTCTGGCCGGCCCGGGCGCCAATGATCGGCTGCCGAACGCCTAACTTTGACCATATCGATGAACAGCATGCAACGATTTCTGATTTTCCTCCTCATGCCGGCCTCATGCCTTCTCTCCGCGCTGGCTTTGCCTCCTGCTTATCAGGTGGCCGTGCTCAAGTACCGCGGTGGCGGCGATTACTACGCTAATCCTACCAGCGTGCCTAATCTTGTGGCTTTCACCAACAAGCAGCTGCGCATGAATATCCTTCCGGAAGTTCCCTTCGTGGATGTGGGTAGCCCGGAGTTATTCAACTATCCGTTTGTCCATATGACTGGACATGGCAATGTGGTATTTTCCCCATCCGATGTGCGGAATCTCAGGAGCTACCTCATGGCCGGAGGCTTTCTGCATATTTCGGACAACTACGGGATGGATCCCTTCATCCGCAAGGAGATGAAGAAGGTATTCCCCGAGCTGGAATGGGTTGAATTGCCTTTCGATCATCCGATCTACAACCAGGCGTTTAAGTTCCCCAACGGCCTGCCCAAAATCCATGAACACGATAAGAAACCGGCGCAAGGGCTCGCACTGATCTGGGAGGGAAGACTAGTCTGTTTCTACGACTATGAATGTGACCTCGGTGATGGGTGGGAAGATTATGAGGTTCACAAGAACTCAGATGAAACGCGTCTCAAGGCCCTGCGTATGGGAGCAAACCTGCTCCAGTACGTTCTCATGGGGGTCCAGGAATAGTCCGGATGCCGAGGTCCTCAGGGAATTCCATCGCACCGGCTGAACTCAAGGCGATCCTCGATGAGCTGGCCGACCGATACAACAACCCCGGATTTATCGAGTCAGATCCCGTTGCCATTCCTCATCGGTTTTCGGCAAAGGAGGATATAGAGATTGCCGCATTCCTCACGGCCACGATCGCGTGGGGCAACAGAAAATCCATCCTCTCCAGTGCCAGCCGTATGATGTCGCAAATGGGTGAATCCCCATTCGATTTCGTGATGGAGGCAGCACCCGCTGCTTTACGTCGGCTTGAAGGCAACGTGCACCGGACATTTCAGGCGGATGATCTCGTTTTCCTGATTCGGGCATGGCGTCAGATTTATAAGAGCCATGGCGGGATGGAAGAGGTTTTTACACGCGGATTTCAGGCGCATGGTGAGGCGGGAGGTGCCATCCATTTCGTGCGCAGGCACGTGCTCGCTGTGAGGCATGACAAGCGATCAGAAAAGCACTTTGCTGATCCGCTGGCCGGCTCTTCGGCCAAGCGCATTAATATGTTTCTGAGGTGGATGGTGAGGAGGGATGGGCGGGGTGTCGATTTCGGTTTGTGGAAGGATATTCCAATGGCGCAGTTGTCCGTGCCACTTGACGTGCATTCCGGAAATACCGCGAGAAAATTCGGCTTGCTCACACGCACTGCCAACGACTGGAAGGCTGTGTGTGAGTTGGATGCGTCGCTTCGGAAATTCAATCCGCAAGATCCGGTACGCTATGATTACGCGTTATTCGGATTGGGCGTTGATCCAGACCTCCGGAAAGTTTAATCGCGCAGCAGTGTGAAATGGCCATCGATCCGCCGCTCGCCGCCCTGGTCGCGGCACACGGATTTCAGGCTGACGATGTAGTAGTATGTTCCTTCCGGAAGATCTTCGTTGTCGAACGTGCCTCGCCATTCACAATCGCCTTCTTCAGTGAGCATACCGCCCCAGCGGTTGTAAACGCTGAGGTCCACGTCGAGCACAGAGAGCTCACACAAATCCTGCTCGGGACTTGTGGGGAGAAATGGTCGGAATGTGGTGTTTCTCGAGTCGCTGTTGGGCGTAAAGACATTCGGCATGCGTATTTCATCAATAGGCACATAGTCCACAAATTCCACCTCTATCTCGTCGGAACGAAGACAGCCGAGATAATTGAGAATGACGCTGTAGGTGCCGCCCTCAGTGACCTCGAGAAAGGGCCCGGTTGTACCGGTGCTCCAGTCATACGTGCCCGCATTGAAAAGACTGCTGATGGTAATGGTATCACCGGCACAGGCCAGGCGATTACCGCCGAGAATGTCCTCAGGCAGGTCTGCATAAACCACATCTGCCGAGATGCTATCTGTAAAACAACTGTTGGAGGCCGTTATCGAATACGTGCCTGCTTCTGTTACCGTAATGGAGGGGGTGGTTTCCCCGGTGTTCCAGACGAAGGTGTCAGCAAAGCCGATGACTCCATTCAGTTGCACCGGTCCGGGCTCGCATTGGGCCGGTGGCTCAATCAGAAAGAGCAAGAGCTCGGGAATAACCGTCACATTGATGGTATCTGAGTTTACACAGCTCGCCTCACCAGCCACCACCAGGTAGATTCCGGATTGTGAAACGGTAATGGATGGCCCTTGCGCGCCGGTATTCCAAACCTGAGTCATGCCAGTGAGCCCGGTGCTGAGCACTGCATTATTGCCAGCACAAAGTGCGAGATCAGGTCCTAGGTCAACCTGCGGGGTTTCGTAAATCACGACCTCCTGATTGAGGGTATCGGCTTCACCATTGATCCACAGCAACAGGGCCACGTTGAATAAGCCCGCAGCGGTGTAATTGTGCTCAGGGGCAGCAAGTGTCGAGAAATTATCAGCTCCGCTAACCGGATCACCGAAGTCCCAGAGCACGGAGTCGGGCACATAGGTGGCGAAGTAAGAGAACGACGTGTTGTCGTCCAGGCATTCGCCTTCATGCTGAATGGAGGCCATCAGGGTGGGAGGCATGCATGACAGCCATGCGATATTGGGAAACTTACCGGTGAGGCCGGAGGGTACCGGGAGGAATGAGGATTCCAGAATGACCTCACTGATGGGGGCGTCTGGATTGAGCACCCGGTCGATCGTGTTTTGAAGCGACCGGTTCAGATAAAGGCTGCCATCAGGCCCAATCCGGATATCATCAATGCCTGAAAGGCTGGTCAGCAACTGGGAGGAGGATTGCACCCCATCGGGTGTCCAGTTGGACAGTGCATAGCGGGTGAGCGTGGCATTGTCCCCGAGTGACCAGAGGTACTCCGAATTAGGAGAGAACTCAATCATATCGAGTGCGACGAATGAATTGAAGAGGTCCATCGCCGTGCTGAAGGCATCATAAACTTCGCCCGTGGTATTGTTGAGTCGCGCCAGCACCAGATAATGCCCTTTGAATACAAGGCTGATTTTCTGACAGTCATAGGACACGCGCATATCATCCAGCGTACTGAACCAACCCCCGTAGAGATAATATTGCTGGAAGGTGTCCGTGAGCGTGACGCCGGAGGATGTAAGGGAATAGGTCAGCAGAGTCACATCATCCCCAAGACCATTATTGTTATGCCCTGCCACAATCCAAATGCTGTTTTCCGTGGCATGCCCCGCGCATCCCAGCTGACAGTTTTGTGAATTGAGAGAAATGTTTTTCTCGTTGTCATTGATTCCGCCTTGCCCGCCGTTGAGTGTCATATCCACGATGGAATAACGCAGGCCTGTTTCCCCGCTCTGGAACAGGTAGTAGCGGTTCGTATTGCCGGGATCGGGTACCAGCAGGTTTTCGGTAGCGGCCGGACTGAAGGTGCCGTTCAGGACAATCAGACCAAGGGAGTTGTATACGGCGCTGCCGTCGGTGTACAGCACCGGATTACCCGCCGAATTGCTGATGCAGGAGGGTTGATAGAGTCCTGACGCGTCGAGCGCTGCAGGCGCCTGAAGCTCCGGGCCGGCAGCGGTGAAGTTCAGGTGAACCCCATTGCCAAAAAACCAATGGCTGGCTTCAGGTTGGGCATAAGCCGGATAACAGGCAAGGCACAGAAGTCCAAAAAGAGCAGATAGAATGCGCATCGTTCGATGACCGCATGCGGAGCTCGAAAGTTGCCCCCGATTCGGAATCTTCAGAAATTCAAAATCAAAAAAGTCAACATATTCTCCGAAGGGAATCAAATAATCATCATCTTTCTCCTGAACTAACTAAACCTTAATCAAAACCATGAAGCAAAAATCGCTTGTCATTTCGTGCTTCCTCGCCTGCTTGTCGCTTGTCGCAGGTGCACAGCAGGCAGCGACCTCCTCCGGTGGAGATTTCTCCGGGAGTGGCGGATCAGTTGCATTTTCTATTGGCCAGCCGGCCTATGAATTCCAGTCGGGGAGCAATGGAACCTCCCATGCAGGGGTTCAGCAGCCCTTCGAGTTTTTCACCGTTTGGGTGGATGAGCATGAGCGGCCAGTTTCGCTCGAGGCATTTCCCAATCCCACCCTCCAGGATATCTGGCTGGTCGCAGAGGGCATGCTCAGCGAAAATCTGGAGTACCGCTTGTTCGACTTGTCGGGCCGTATGCTGCAGACCGACCGCATCAGGAGTGGACGCACCCTCATCGGCATGCAGCAACTCGAGGCGGCACCTTACATGCTTGTTGTCCTCGAGCACGGCAAGCCAACACAAACGATTCAAATCATTAAAAACAACTAAGCCGTGAAAAAGCTACTTTTATTCAGCATAGGCCTGCTTTCATATTTCTTCATGCAGGCACAGGCCCCTGAGGCCATGAGTTATCAGGCTGTCATCCGCGACGTGAATAACGTTCTGGTGAGCAATTCTACTGTGGGTATGCGCATCAGCATACTGCAGGGTTCAGTCAACGGGTCTGCAGTGTATGTCGAAACACAGACACCGGGCAGCAATGCTAATGGTCTTGTCAGTATTCAGATCGGAGAAGGCAATGTGGTCACTGGTTCAATATCCGATATCGACTGGGTTGTTGGCCCTTATTTCATCAAGACTGAAACTGATCCGACTGGTGGAACCAATTATACCATCACCGGCACGAGCCAGTTATTGAGCGTTCCCTATGCTCTTTATGCCAAGACTTCCGGCAGTTCTACTCCAGGTCCTGCCGGTCCTGCCGGAGCTACGGGTGCAACTGGTCCTGCCGGTCCTGCCGGAGCTACGGGTGCAACTGGTCCTGCCGGTCCTGCCGGTCCTGCCGGTCCTGCCGGAGCTACGGGTGCAACTGGTCCTGCTGGTCCTGCTGGTTCTGCTGGACCGCAGGGAGCGACAGGGATTGTTTCAGTGCAAACTGCGAGCGGAGCCGGCGCTGATCCAAGTGCCACTCTTTCGTTTATTGGTCCGACTACTACTGTTACTGTAGAAGCGAATCAGCGGATCATTGTCATTTTTGACAGGGCTCTGGGCAGTTTTACGGGGGCAAACTCCCTCGATATTTGGGTTGCTTATCAAGCAGAGGACGCTTCGATCCAACTGACGGGCGGTGGCATTTTTAGCCTTCAGGTGCCGGCTAATACCCGTGTTCCAATCGGTATCAATGGCGTCATTGGTCCTCTCGCGGCTGGTACGTATACGGTAGGTGTGGCTGGAAGTACCTCTTCACCAAATTGGAACAACAATGAATGGGGGGCTATCACAACTATCGTGACGAATTGATTTCCTTTTCGAATGTTCGCAGATAAAAGAAGGCCGGTAATGACCGGCCTTCTTTATTCCTGTTCAGAAGCAGTACCTGTTGGCTTCAATAAGTTGTGCAGCCACCAGTCGGCGGGTGTCACGCACATGAATCCCGGAGGTTTTGCTGAACCGACGCAATCCCATCAGCATGACCCTCAACTCGTCGCCGGTAGCGAAGGAATGCAAAGCATCCTTGCCTGATTTATGGATACGGTCACAGGCATCCGTGATATAGGCTTCCATCATCGCAATTTGAGCCACAGATGCCTCCTCTCCGAGCTTCTGCACGCGTTTTTCGGTGCGCAGCAACACGCTTTCGGCGATATACGTGTCAATCACCATATCGGCAATATTCATCAGCACTTCCTGCTCTTTCGCCAATTCCATCATCAGTTTCTGAACTGCAGCACCTGCTACCAGGAGTACGGCTTTCTTCATGTTTTTTACGTAGCCCCGGTACTGGTCAAATACATTGTCAGGAGCATCTCCGAAGTCAGGGATTGACATGAGCTCGTTGGCCACGCCCATGGCAGGCCCCATCAGATCCAGTTCTCCTTTCATCGCTTTTTTGAGAATCATATCCACCGTAAGCATGCGGTTGATCTCATTGGTTCCTTCAAAAATGCGGTTGATGCGGCTGTCGCGATAGGCGCGCTCTACACGCGTTTCGGCGCTATAGCCCATACCGCCGTGAATCTGTACGGCTTCATCAACAACGTAATCCAGGACCTCAGATCCGAAGACTTTCAGAAGAGCACATTCCGGTGCGAATGATGCAATGCCCTTGAGCACGGCCTGACCCTTGTCCATTCCTCCCTCCACCAGCGCTGCAATGGCATCGTCCACATTCTGCGTGGCCCGGTACAGTGCCGACTCCAGCGCATAGCAGCGGATGGCCATCTCTGCGAGCTTAAAGCGGATGGCGCCATATTTGGCGATGGGTCTTCCGAATTGCTGTCGCTCAATGGCGTAGTGTATAGCATCGGTGCATGAGTCCTTGGCTCCGCCTAGCACACCTCCCGCCAGTTTTATGCGTCCGATATTGAGGATGTTCACGGCAATCTTGAATCCGTTGCCGCGACCACCGAGCAGGTTTTCCACGGGCACTTTTACCTGATTGAAGAATACCTGGCGGGTGGAAGATCCCTTAATGCCCATCTTCTTCTCCTCGGCATTCAGCGTGAGGCCTTCCATGTCACGAGTGAGAATAAAGGCGCTCAGGTTCTCGTCATCTCCGATCCTGGCAAACACCGTGAATACATGCGCAAAACCGGCATTGGTGATCCACATCTTCTGTCCGTTCAGGATATAGTGCGTTCCATCTTCGCTGAGTTCTGCCTTGGTTTTTCCGGAGTTGGCATCAGATCCGGATCCGGGCTCAGTGAGGCAGTAGCACGCCTTCCATTGTCCGCTGACAATCGGGGTAACATACTTCCGGATTTGCTCTTCTGTTCCGTAGTAGAGAATCGGCAGGGTGCCGATGCCGGTCTGGGCACCATAGGCGACTGAGAAGGAGTGGCCTGGACCAAGTGCTTCGGTGCACAGCATGGAGGTCTTGAAGTCCATGCTCATGCCCCCGAATTCCTCCGGTACTGAAATGCCGAGGAGCCCCAGGGCTGCGGCTTTGTCAAGCAGCCCTTCCATGAACCCAGGCTCGAGGTTGTCCATGCGATCGAGATGAGGCACTACTTCCTGATTCACGAAGTCGGCGCACATCTGTTTCATCATGAGTTGCTCTTCGGTCCATTCTTCAGGAATGAAAATGTCTGCTGCTGGAGTTTCCCGCACGAGGAATTCACCTCCGGTGATGGGCTTGCTTTGATTGCTGTCGGACATGGGATTGATGTATTTGAGTGTGGTAGTCGTTGGTCACTTCAGAAGTTCAAAAACGCCCGCTGCACCTTGCCCGGTTCCTACACACATGGTCACGATGCCATGGCGCTGATTCCTTTTGCGGAGTTCATTGAGCAACTGTACAGTGAGTTTGGCGCCCGTGCATCCCAGCGGATGACCCAGCGCAATGGCTCCGCCGTTCACGTTGACGCTATCGGGATTGAGCCCGAGGTGACGAATGACAGCAAGCGATTGCGACGCGAATGCTTCGTTCAGTTCGTAGAGTTCAATGTCGCTTTCTTTTAATCCCGCCTTTTTAATGGCCTCGGGCACTGCGTAAATCGGACCTACTCCCATGATACGTGGTTCAAGCGCTGCCACATGGTAGCTTCTTAATCGGGCGATAGGCTCCACGTTTAACTCTTTCAGCATGCGCTCGGACACAATCATCACACACGCGGCTCCATCGGATGTCTGCGATGAATTGCCTGCGGTTACGGAGCCTTTCGCGTCAAATACCGGTTTGAGCTTCGCAAGCGCTTCCAGTGAAGTGTCCTTGCGCGGACCTTCGTCCTTGCTCACGGTGTACGTGCGCTCCTGCCGCTTTTCCTGTGCGTCTAGAAATATTTCGGTGACCTCAATCGGTGCAATGTCATCCTTGAAACGGTCGCTATCCAGCGCTGCAACGGCACGTCGGTGCGACTCGCAGGCAAAGGCATCCTGGTCTTCACGACTTACTTTGAAATCGTTGGCCACGGCCTCAGCGGTGAGTCCCATTCCCCAGTACCAATCGGGATGCTGTGCGGCTACCCGAGCGTTGGGCACGATGCGCCATCCTCCGAAAGGAATCGGCGACATGGTTTCGACTCCTCCTGCAATGATGCAGTCGGCCATGCCGCTGTGAATTTTCGCTGCAGCGATGGCGATGGTTTCAAGTCCGCTGGAGCAGTATCGGTTGACGGTCATGCCCGGCACTTTATCGGTGTTCAAGCCCATCAGCGAAATCATTCGCCCGATGTTGAGTCCCTGCTCAGCTTCCGGTGTAGCGTTGCCAATAATCACATCGTCAATGCGCGTGTGATCGAGTTGCGGGAATTCTGCGGTGAGTCGCTTGATCACTGCGGCGCCGAGTTCATCAGGCCGCATGAAACGGAACAGTCCGCGTGGAGCTTTGCCAACGGCAGTTCTGTATCCTCCTATGATATATGCATTCATGGTGTATGCGGTGTGTGTGGTCAATGATTAATTGCGAAGAATCTTTCCGGTGGTTACAAGACTTTGCATGCGCTCCAGCGACTTGCGCTGCATGCATAGTTCAAGAAAAGCTTTGCGCTCCAGGTCAAGGAGGTATTGCTCACTCACCCGGGTGGGGGCACTGAGGTCGCCTCCACAAAGCACATAGCCGAGCTTTTGTGAGATGAACTGATCATGGTCAGAGATATAATGGCCCGCGAGCATGGAGTTGGCTCCCACATAAACGAGCCCCAGCGCCTCTTGTCCGGGAACCAGAATGTCCTTTCGGGGTGTGGGCTGGGTATATCCTCGTTCCCACAAATCGAGGCATGCCTCTTTGGCGCGCATCAACTGGTGACTGCGGTTGAGAACCACCTCATCGATTCCGCTGCGCAAATAGCCGAGTTCAAACGCTTCGTGAGCGGAGGTACTCACCTTGGCTTGACCGATAGTGAGAAAGCGGTTGCGGAAGCTGTTCGTCCGGATATCGCCCTCGCGTTGCTCGTCGGCATAGCGCAAGGCGAACTCCTTGGTGCCGCCTCCGCCAGGAATAACACCTACACCAAACTCCACGAGTCCCATGTAGGTCTCCGCATGTGCCACCACTTTATCCGCATGAAGGCACACCTCGCAGCTGCCACCGAGCGTCAGGTTGTGTGGTGCCACCACCACCGGTATAGAGGAGTACCGCAGGCGCATGGTAGTTCGCTGGAAGAGGCGCACAGCCATGTCAAGCTCGTCCAACTCCTGCTCAGCAGCGAGCATGAAGATCATCCCCACGTTGGCTCCTGCGGAGAAGTTGTCGCCTTCATTGTAAATCACTAATCCTTTGTAAGAGGCTTCGGCAAGGTCAATGGCCTTGTTTATTCCGGCCAGCACGTCGCCTCCTATGGTATTCATCTTGGTGCTCCACGAGAGCACAAGGATGCCGTCACCGAGATCGCGCACAGAGCAGCTGCTATTCTTCCATATCACTGTGCTTCCGGGAAGTCGGGAAGGGGATAGCTGCCGTTCCAGCCCGGGTATGGGCCGATAGGTTCCGGTGGGAATATGATAGCAGGAAGGCACGCCGTCCTCCATCCGGTAGAACTGAGTGTTGCCCTTGGAGAGCATCTGCTCAACCCAGGGCGCTACGGTAATGCCTTCTTTCTTCATGGCCTCGGCCACATTGGGCACACCGAGGATATCCCAGGTTTCAAAAACCCCGAGCTCCCAGCCAAATCCCGCCTTCATAGCATCGTCCATTCGGTAGAGCTCGTCGCTGATCTCCGGTATCCGCATGGCTACGTATGCGAAGAGGTTATGAAACATCGTGCGATAAAATGCTCCTGCCTTGTCATTACCGGCGTAGAGCGCGCGCGTGCGTTCATCGAGACGGTCAATCGCACGGGCCTGCTCCAGCGTGGCGAAGCGGACCTTTTTCTGGGATCGGTATTCCAGGGTGTCGAGGTCGAGTGCCAGAATTTCTTTTTCACCCTTCTCGTTTTTTGACTTCTTGTAGAATCCCTGTTTGTTTTTATCGCCGATCCAGCCCTTGGCAGCCAGATGTTCGACATAATCGGGAATACGGAATACGGCGGCTTGCTCGTCATCGGGACAGTTTTCCTGCAGTCCTTTGGCTACGTGGATGAGCGTGTCGAGTCCCACCACGTCGCAAGTGCGGAACGTAGCTGATTTCGGTCGACCCATCACGGGTCCGCTGAGCTTGTCCACCTCCTCAATCGTCAGGCCCATTTGCCGAACGGCGTGAAAGAGAAACTGAATAGAGAACACACCGATGCGGTTGGCAATGAACGCGGGTGTATCCTTGCACAAAACCGTGGTCTTGCCCAGGTGCTGGCCGCCGAAATCCATGAGGAACTGCACCACGTCAGGTGAAGTAGCCGGACCGGGTATGATTTCGAGCAGCCGCAGGTAGCGGGGCGGATTGAAGAAGTGTGTGCCGCAGAAATGAGCCCGGAAATCGGCCGATCGCCCTTCGCTCAGAATATGAATGGGTATGCCAGAGGTGTTGGAAGTCACCAGACTGCCCGGTTTGCGGTATTGCTCAACCCGGGCAAAGAGTTGTTGCTTGATGTCTGCGCGCTCCACTACAACCTCTATGATCCAGTCGCAGCCAGCAATGGCCGCCAGATCATCGTCGAAGTTGCCTGTGGTGATGCGGGAGGTAAATGACTTGCTGTAAATGGGCGACGGTGACGATTTGAGTGCAGCTTGCAAGGCATCATCGACGATGCGATTGCGGGCTTTGCGATCGCTTGTTGGGGGTTGATCGCGGAGTTCTGCCGGTAAGATGTCGAGCAGAAGTACCTGGAATCCGGCCTGAGCAAAATGACAGGCAATACGGGAGCCCATGATTCCAGAGCCCAGCACAGCTATTTGGCGGATAATACGCTTATGACTCATAGTCTAGTAATCAATTTGGATGTGTTCAAGTTCATGTTGTATGGTGGAGATCACCCGGAAGAATGTGTCCATATCCCGCTCGGGAATTACGCTCCTGAGGTGCTTGTTGAGCGCAATCACATACTCCCGGGTGATATCGCGGTATTTCTTGCCGCGGGCTGACAGGTGAATCCAAACCTTTCTGCGGTCATCCTTGTCGGGCTTGCGGAGGATGTACCCTCCATCTTCCAGAGACTTGAGAATGCGGGAAAGGCCGGTTGGCTCAAGACCCATCTTGGGGCCGAGACGAGTGGAAAGGGTGCCCTCACGGTCGATATTCAGGAGGACATAGGCCATCGCCATGCTGCCTCCATGAGCCGCTGCCGCTGCGTTGTATGTTTTTGACAGCCGCATCCAAGCGGCGCGAAGGTGAAAGTCAACAGTTTCCTCGGGCTTCATTCGGATATGGGATCAAAGCCACGAAGTAAGGAATAAAAAACTATGCACGCATATAATTTAACGGAAATTTATGGGGGATACACCAGACTGATTTCTCTCAGGTCACAACTGAACAGCGTTCCGGCATCATCCCTGAGCTGGAGCTGCCCGGAAGGACTCACGCCCGAAATGCTCGCGGTGATTCGGCTGCCCAGGTGGTTGAAGGCGGTTGGGGTATTCAGCCGGTACAGCCGCTCTGTATACTCCTTGCGAATCGGGCCCAACTGGCCGGAACGCAATCGCAAATATCCGCTTTCAATCCTCTGGATCACCTCTCCAAGCACCGTATCACGATGGAAGGTTTTGCCCGTGAGCATCCGGAGACTCGCAGCATGCGGCCATTCAAAGGAGGTCTGATTGAGGTTGACTCCCATTCCGCAAATGGCGCTCTGCACGCGTGAATCGGTCCAGGCAAACTCGACCAGGATGCCTGCTACCTTCTTGTCGCGCATCACGATATCATTCGGCCATTTGACCCATGCATCGATGCCGGTGAGTTCGGTCAAAGAGTCAGCAAGCGCCAGACTGATGCACTGGCTGAGTGCAAAGAGGTCTTCCGCTTGCTGGAAGGGAGGGTAGAGGATGATGCTGAATAAGAGGTTTTCACCCTTGTCAGAAGTCCACAGGGCCCCTCGTTGACCCTTGCCTGCCGTCTGCTCTTGTGCCGTAATGACAGAGCCTTCCGGTGGTCTTGACAGTTTTATGAGGCTGGCAGCATAGTTGTTCGTCGAATCGACCGATTCGAGATGGATGATGGCCTTGTCGCGAAAAAGCATGGTCAGTCGGTTCGGATTCAAAGATGGCCATTTCCCGGTGATGTGCATGAGAGCAAGTCTCCCCGGTGCATCCGATGGTACTACATTTGGCCTCCTGAAACAGCGGAATGGCACGAACAAGCAGGAAGAAGGATAATACAGAGCAACTCCTACAAGCGATTGTGGAGGGTATGCTGGAAAAGAAGGCGCACCGGGTGGTCGTGCTCGACCTCCGGAAGATTGCATCCACGGTGGCAGATTATTTCATCGTATGCCATGGCACCAGTACCACGCAGGTGGAAGCCATTGCGCGCTCCGTGGAAGAGATGACGACACGGGAGCTTAGTGAGTCACCTTCCCACATCGAAGGGGTTAGCAATGCCCAGTGGATCCTGATGGATTACTTCAGCGTTGTGGTCCATATCTTTGAGGAAAAGGCACGCGAGTATTACGATCTTGAAGAACTATGGGCAGATGCCTCTGTTTTACCAATCGAAGCAAGGGCCTGAGCCCATAACAAGAATACCATGACAGAAGAACAAGGAAAAGACCAGCAGGGAAAGACAGGCGGTTCAGAACCGAGGAAAGGGATGAACTTTTACTGGGTCTATGCGGCCATCGCGATGGTGCTCATCGGGATGATGATTTTTAACAGTGGAAGTGAAGGAAGGGAAACCGACTATCTGAAGTTCAAGGAGCTGGCCTCCAAAGGGTTTATTGAGAAGGTGGAATACAATGGTGTCTCGGCGAGGGTTTACCTGAATCAGGCCGGCCGCGACAGCCTGAAGTCGGAACTTGGAGAACAACCCGCGACCCGAGGCTTTTCCCGGAGCAGCGATTTCTGGTTCAGCATTCCGCCCGGGGAAGATTTTATCAAGGAAATCAACCAGTTTGGCGAGCAGTACGCTTTCGCTGTGCGTTATCTGCCTCCCAATGAAGCTGCACAGAGTCTGATTTGGTGGATTGTTGCCATTGGCATTATGATTTTCGCCTGGGTGTTCATCATGCGCCGCATGGGTGGCGCCGGTGGACCGGGCGGACAGATATTCAACATCGGGAAATCAAAAGCCCAGCTGTTCGAAAAGGGCAAGGGCGTTCAGGTGACATTCAATGATGTGGCTGGACTGGAAGGAGCTAAAGAGGAAATTCAGGAGATCGTGGATTTCCTGAAGAATCCGAAGAAATACACCGAGCTCGGCGCCAAAATTCCCAAAGGTGCTTTGCTGGTAGGGCCTCCGGGTACTGGAAAAACACTCCTCGCTAAAGCAGTGGCAGGCGAGGCTCAGGTACCTTTCTTTTCTCTTTCGGGCTCTGATTTCGTGGAAATGTTCGTGGGTGTTGGTGCGAGCCGCGTGCGTGATCTCTTCCGCCAGGCAAAAGAAAAGGCGCCGGCCATCATCTTTATCGACGAGATCGATGCAATCGGACGTGCACGGAGCAAAAACATCAACTTCGGAAGCAACGACGAGCGGGAGAATACACTGAACCAACTCCTCACGGAAATGGACGGTTTTGCGACCAACTCGGGAATCATCATCCTCGCAGCTACTAACCGCGCGGACATCCTCGACAAGGCGCTTCTTCGGGCAGGTCGTTTTGACAGGCAGATCTATGTGGATATGCCCGATATGAAAGAGCGCGTGCAGATTTTTAATGTGCACCTGCGCAACGTGAAAAAGGATGACAGCGTAGATGTCGAGTTCCTCGCACGCCAGACACCCGGATTCAGCGGCGCGGATATCGCCAATATCTGCAACGAGGCCGCCCTCATCGCTGCCCGAAAAGGTAATACCACGGTTGGACGACAGGACTTCCTCGATGCGGTGGATCGCATCATTGGTGGGCTGGAGAAGAAAAACAAGATCATTACCCCTGAAGAAAAGCGCACTATCGCCTACCACGAAAGTGGACACGCCATGGTGAGCTGGTTGCTTGAGCACGCTTCTCCTTTGGTAAAGGTGACCATCGTGCCGCGCGGACGTTCACTCGGCGCAGCCTGGTATCTGCCTGAAGAACGCCAGTTGAATACCACAGAGCAGATCATGGACGAAATGTGCGCTGCCCTCGGAGGTCGTGCCGCCGAAGAGGTAGCCATCGGCAAGATTTCTACCGGAGCGCTCTCTGATCTCGAGAAGGTGACCAAGCAGGCCTACGCGATGGTGTCCATCTTCGGACTGAACAAGAAGATAGGTAACCGGAGTTATTACGATAGCACAGGTGAGTCTCAATTCACCAAGCCCTACAGCGATGAAACCGCCCGAATCATAGATGAGGAGGTAAGTAAAATCATCGAAAAGGCCTACGAAAAGGCAAAGGACCTGCTGACACGCAATCGGGAAAAGCTGGACGGCCTGGCCAGCAAGCTTCTCGAACGCGAAGTCATCTTCAAGGATGATCTGGTAGAGGTGCTCGGACCGCGTCAATGGGAGGATCGGCAACCGGAACTTCAGCCGGTCACCGCATCTGCAACACCCCCGCATTTATCCTGATCCCGTGCCTGAAGGGAAGCTGCCATCTCTGCTCAAACGCTCTATAAGCGGAGCGGTGTTCGTGGCTCTGGTGGTAGCTGCGATTTTTTCCGGGCCCTGGGCCACCGCCCTGCTCTTTGCCCCGGTCACCTTGCTTGGTCTTCACGAGTTCTACCGGCTTGCTGACGGAGCCGATAGCAGGCCGCGCTGGTGGGGAATCATGGCCGGTGTGGTTGTGTATGGTCTGGTGTTTCTCGCGAGCAACGATTTCCTTCCTTCAGAAGCCCTGTGGTTCATCGCACTTCTGGTGCTTATCGCCTGGTCATCCGATATGCTCGCGCTGAAGCCCATGCCACTGGATCAAAGTCCGGTAGTTCTGGGGGGCTGGGTGTATGTGTCGGTGCCCTTCGGTCTGATCGCTGCGCTGGCTGCCTTGCCGGGGGAGTGGGATCCGTGGATGGTGCTTGGCTTCCTCCTCGTGTTGTGGGCCAATGATACAGGGGCTTATCTCGTGGGTTCACTCATCGGTCGCACCAAACTCTTCAAAGAGGTATCACCCGGGAAGACGTGGGAAGGACTGGCCGGCGGACTGGTATTGTCAGTCGCTGTGGCCTGGCTGCTGGCCCGTAATCTCCCGTTCCCAACCTTTGATGGCTGGCTTCTGATGGCCGCATGTGTTGGGGTATTCGGTAATATCGGCGACCTGTATGAATCCTATCTGAAGCGGTCGGCCGGTGTGAAGGACAGCGGCAAGATCATGCCGGGTCATGGAGGTGTGCTTGATCGGTTTGACGGACTCTTGTTTTCTTTGCCTGCCTTTTTGGCCTTGTACACGCTCATTTACCTATGACTATACACAAAGAAGGACATCAGATCCTGCTCACCACACTACTCGCCGGAGCGGTGCTTACTGCTGCCGTACGCTATGTATTGCCAGGTCTGCCATGGCTGACTATTGCAGCGGGAACCGCATCGCTCATCGTTTTTCTGCTTTTCCTCCAGTTTTTCCGTCTGCCCTCGCGTACCAACCGAAGCGCGCCGAATGAGCTGGTCGCACCATGCGACGGCAAGGTGGTGGTGATTGAGGAAGTGGAGGAGCCCGAGTTTTTCAAAGACAAGCGCATCCAGGTCTCCATTTTTATGTCACCGGTCAACGTTCACGCCAACTGGGCGCCTTGTGAAGGCCGCGTGGTCTATTCCAGATATCACCCGGGCAAGTATCTCGTAGCCTGGCACCCCAAAAGCAGCACGGAAAATGAACGCACAACCGTGGTATTCGAACAGGCTCCCGGGAAGCAAGTCATGTGCAGGCAGATAGCCGGTGCTGTGGCCCGGAGGATTATATGCTATGCGAAAGAAGGACTGTCCATGTCGCGAAATGATGAGTTTGGATTCATCAAGTTCGGCAGCAGGGTAGACATCTTTCTCCCACCAGGCACAGAGGTGGTTTGTGAGATCGGAAACATCACCCGAGGCAATGAGACCGTCATTGCGCGTTGGAAAGGATAGCGTTACTCGCTCCGGTATTCTTCCATAGAAAGAAAAAGCCGCCCAACCGGGCGGCTTTTTTATGGACGCTTTTTTTGCAGCCTTACCGAACAATCACGCGGCTGGACAGTCGAGTCTGAGAACCCGTGACCACCAGCTCATAAAGGCCGGCGCCGAGGTGGCTCAAATCGAGAGTCTCCGAGCCATCGCGGGAGATGGGCCCTTCCCACACCAGTCGGCCCGCCGCATCTGTAACTTGAAAGCGGTCGCCACGCGCAAAGGAACCGCTGATGGTCACCAGCGACTCGGTGGGGTTTGGATACACCGCGAAAGGAGCGACTTGCGCCATGGGCTTCTCTTCTACCTGCACCAGGTCGGAAGTGACACACACGTAAATCATCTCGTTATCGGTGATGGGATCTGCAGTATCCTCCGGCTGCACATAGATACCCGGTTCCTCATCGCGCTGCACAATCAGGTGGATCTTATCGTCAAAAGCCACAGGTGCCATCGCAGGAAACACGTATTCATAACCTTCCTCATCGAGGTCGGGGGTAATATCTGACGGCTCAGTCCAGGTCACTCCGCCGTCTTCCGACTTGATTGCGAAAATGTGCCGGTAGTATTCCGTGCCATTATAGAAGAGATCGTTCACTGCCATGAAGGTCAGATACAGGGTTCCATCGCTGCCCTGCGCAAATTGCGGATGAGAGCACGTGCCCACGTTGCCGTATTCGCCCACAGTGCCTATGCCATCAGGACCACCGAATTCATCATAGTCTGGCGTGGTGGCAATGGATACCACTTCCTCCGGTCCGGAGAAGGTGTCATTCCAATAGAGAATATCTCCGACGAGCGGGAAGTAGTTATAGGCTTCATCTACCACGCCGGGCTCATCCGTGATGAACAGGACACCCATGGAGGCATGCACATGCATGTCTTCATCGATGAATACAGCTCCTGCTCCGTCGGTGGTGAGAATGGTATCCTGAATACCGTCACTTTCGATGTCCGTGCCATCATCGATGGTGTAGAGATCCAGGGGGAAATCCCAGATCACATCGCGTGTCCAGGTATCACCGTTGTCTTCTGAGGTAAATACCATGGAGTCTATAAATTCACCGAAAACGGCAATGGCCACTTTGTCGCCCCTGGCATGGATAGCGTAGATATCGGCTGAGAAGCCGTTGAAGTTCTGTGCGTTCACATCAGGCAGGAGAAAGTCCTGCACGTCCCAGGTATTGCCACCGTCGACCGAACGGAAGTAAAGCAGGGCGGTATTCATGTCGAGGTACTCGGCGCCACCGGTGTCACTGAACGGCTCAGTCACGCAAACCATATGGATGGTGTTACCGTCCTGTCCGCCGGCTATAGCGCGTGGCCACAACAGATTGAGTCCAGTTGAGGTAGGGATGACAGATCCGGTCCATGCGCCGGTGCCTACCGCGTTGCGTTTCCACATGCGAATGCCGCCGGTCCCGCTGTGGTTGATCACCACTTCGCTCCCATTGCCAAGGTGCACGAGCGATGGCCATCCGCAGCGCACGTTTTCAATACGCTGCTGGGGTTCAGGGCCCCACTCTCCAGCCGTTCGGCGGTTATAACCAGTGCCGCGATCGGGGTAAGTTCCGCCGGCGGGGTCTATGGAATAGGTAAATGCGGCGGTTACGCCACCTTCATTGGCGATGATCCGGTTTTGAATGGAATTATTGGTCTGCAGATCATAGTTGCTCACCCCGATGTATTCTTCCATCGCGGTGACTTTAGTGGGAAGCACCAGGGGCGTGGGCTTGGTGTGTGTGATTTTCTGGGGGGTGTGATAGGTAGTTCCGGTTTCGGGGTGGAAGTATGCCGATGTTCGGTTGGACGGTACACGCGGCACAGGTGATTGGGCCTGAAACGTCATTCCACCCAGGAGGAGCGCTGCAAGGAGTAAGGGTTGTTTCATAAGGATTAAGGTAATGTTGTGAGCCGCCAAGATAGAATGTAATTGTTTTCACTCCCATAGGTGGCGGCGCGAATTCTCGGGTATGATTCAGGGCTTTTTTGAATTTTACGTGAGAACCCGACGCCCGAATCTGGGTTAATCTTGCAACCAAATACCATTCATGCAGGCGGAAATCATCAACATAGGAGACGAGCTCCTGATTGGGCAGACGGTCAATACCAATGCATCGTGGCTTGGGGAGCGCCTGAATCAGCACGGCTTCCGGGTCAATCGTACTGTAGTGGTCCCCGACCAGCGGGAGGCCATTCTGGAATCTCTTCAGGAGTCGCTGGAGCGCTCTCATCTGGTGTTGATTACCGGCGGACTTGGGCCTACCAAGGATGATATCACGAAGAAGACCTTGTGTGAGTTCTTCGGGACAGATCTCGTGATTGATGAGGAAAGCCTGAGGCGGGTAGAGTCATTTTTTGCTTCACGGGGCATGACCATGCTCAATGTAAATCGGCTACAGGCGGAGGTTCCCCGGAGTTGCAAGGTCATCCCCAATCTGCGGGGTACCGCTAACGGTATGTGGTTTGAGCGCGATGGCAAGGTCGTGGTGAGCATGCCCGGGGTTCCCCATGAACTGCACGCTATGGTGGATGAAGCGGTCATTCCGCGCGCCCTCGCCTATTTTGAGCGCCCTCCCATCGTGCACCGGACTATTCTCACAGCCGGGGTGGGCGAGAGCTATCTGGCCGACCGTATTGCTGCATGGGAAGACTCGCTGGGCGCCGAGCAGATCAAGCTGGCTTACCTGCCGTCGCCGGGGCTTGTAAAGCTGCGCATGTCCTCCTACTCCGGGCATTCCCGCGAGGAAGTAGTGGGTCGCATAGCCCGTAAGGAGAAGGAGCTCATGGCTCTGATAGGCGATATCGTATTTGGATTTGATCAGGATACGCTGGGATCGGTGGTCGGCAGGCTCCTTTCTGACCGTCATGCGACGCTGTGTGTAGCGGAGAGCTGCACGGGCGGATATCTGAGTCACCTCGTCACCTCTGTTCCGGGTGCGAGCGAATACTTCGCCGGAGGAGTGGTGGCCTATACCTATTCTATAAAGGACCACCAGCTCGGTGTATCGGGTGAGCTACTGGCCTCTGAAGGAGCCGTGAATGAAGAAACCGCCATCCAGATGGCCAGAGGAGCGCGGGAACGGCTGCAGACCACCTATGCCATCAGTACCACAGGTATCGCAGGACCCGCTGGCGGGACCGAGGAAAATCCCGTGGGTACGGTATGGATTGGAATTGCCGGACCTGATCGCGTGTTTGCCCGGCAATTCAGGTACGGAAAATCCCGGGAACGGACCATCCTGATGGCCTCTCAGGCCGGACTGGACCTGCTTCGGAAAGAAATATTGGGGATAGCTGCAGCAGGATGATGAAAAAGTTGTTTCTTTGCACCCCTGTTTTTGAACGGAAAAACCCATTACAACATGGCACGCGTTTGTCAAATCACCGGAAAGAAGACCATCACGGGAAACCACGTTTCCCACTCGAATATCAAGACCCGCCGGAAGTTCTACCCGAACCTCCAGTATAAGCGGTTCTGGCTCGAAGAAGAAAATCGCTGGATCCGCCTTCGGGTTACCCCCAAGGGCATGAAGACCATCAACAAACTGGGGCTCACCGAAGCGCTTCGCCGCGCCGGTAACACCGGATTGGTGGACTGAACCGTCCAGAGAGCTATTGGAACGCCGGCCCCAAGCCGGCGTTTTTTTGTGCCTTATGCCCGAAAACCTTCCTCCTCCCGCTTTATCCATGAGCATTCCACAAGAAGTAAGTGTATATCGGCTATATTTGCCGCCCCAAAAAGTGACCTTACCAATATTCTAAATTCATGCAGAACAGGACATTCCTCTGGGTATTTGTTCTCCTCCTTTCGCTCTCCGTAGTGTATGCACTCTCTTTCAGCTGGGTGGCCCGCAACTTCGAGAAGCAAGCCCATCAGATGGCTGCGGACTCTGTGGACGTCCTCAACCTCCAGGGAGAAGCCCGCGATTCCATGATCGTGGTGCTGGAGCGCAAGATCCTCCGCGACAGCTCGGAAGCTAAGGTGTATCCGGTGTTTGGACACACCTACAGCCACCTCAAGCAGAAGCAGCTCAACCTCGGACTCGACCTCAAGGGCGGAATGAGCGTAACGCTGGAAGTGTCCATTCCGGATCTGATAATCGCACTCAGTGATAACAATGAGAACCCGGCATTCCGCGAGGCAGTTGCCAAGGCACGCAACGCCCAGCGCAGCTCAACTGATGATTTCATCACGCTCTTCCGGAGAGAGTGGGACAAGGTATCCAACGGAACCGAACTGTGGCGAATTTTTGTCGGTCCTGAAACAAAGGATAAATTCCCCCAGCGCGCCTCAGATGATGAAATCATAGAAGTTCTCCGTCAGGAAGCCGATGATGCGATCAGCAATACAGAAAACATCATACGCAAAAGGATTGACCAATTCGGCGTGGCTCAGGCAAACGTCCAGAAGCAGTCGATATCCGGACGAATCCTCGTTGAACTGCCGGGCATCGATGACCGGGAGCGCGTGCGCAAGAACCTGAAGAGCACAGCTAACCTGGAGTTCTGGGATACCTATTTCAATACGGAGGCCATCGGCGCACTGGCTCAGGCGAATGATGCCGGCGGTCGTAAACTGGCTCCGCAATTTTTCCTCGAAGCTGCGGCACAGGCCCAGATTGATAGTCTCGCTGCGGCCATCGATGCCAATGCTGAGTATTCGCCTGAAGTGAAGGATTCACTCAAGGCCGAACTCTCCAAAACTACCGGTATCAAAGCCGATAGCTTGCTCACTTCCGAAGAACAGCGCCTGAAGAATCCTCTATTCGCCGTGCTGGACGTGCGCATGCAGTCGGGAAGCCCACTGGTAGGTATGTGTCGGGTTTCCGATACCAGCGCGGTCAATCGCGTGCTGAACCTGACTGAAGTAAAAGCTGTGCTGCCTGCTGATCTCCGCCTGCTCTGGGGAGCCAAGACAGATGGTGGTGTGGCAACACTCTATGCCATCAAGGACCGTTCGCAGCGAGGACTGCCGGAATTGGATGGTAAGTCCATCACGAATGCGCGCCAGGATTTTGATCCGGTCAGCGGTGAGGTGGTAGTGGAAATGTCGATGGACTCCGAAGTGGGCACTCCCACCTGGCGTGAGATGACCAGGCGCAATGCTGCCGATAACCGCAGGGCTATCGCTATTGTGTTGGATAATCTCGTGTACAGCGCGCCTATGGTGAATTCTGAAATCCCGAATGGACGTTCTCAGATTACGATGGGTTCAGGCGACAATCGCGAGAAGCTCATCCTGGAAGCCAGCGACCTGGCCGGCCTGCTCAAGGCTGGTTCCCTGCCCGCTCCTGCCCGCATCATCGACGAGGTGACTGTGGGCCCGTCACTGGGTGAAAAAAATATCCGCGCAGGAATTTTCTCCTTCATTGCGGCCTTCATCGTGATTCTGCTCTACATGGTGTTCTATTATGCCTGGGCGGGATTCGCAGCAAACGTGGCCCTCCTGGCCAACCTGTTCTTCCTGATCGGCGCTCTCATCTCCTTCGAAGGAGCGCTTACCCTGCCGGGTATCGCAGGTATCGTACTCACCATGGGTATGGCCGTGGATGCTAACGTCTTGATCTATGAGCGTGTGAAGGAAGAGCTGCGCATGGGCAAGCCGGTATCTGTTTCACTCCGCGATGGCTTCCTTAAAGCTGTGAGCGCCATTGTGGACGGCAACGCTACCACCCTGATTACCGGTTTCGTGTTGCTGGCTATCGGCAGTGGCCCGATCAAGGGTTTCGCCACCACCCTGATTATCGGTATCTTCACCACGCTCTTCAGCTCACTGCTGATCTCCCGACTGATCCTGTATCGCCGTCTCGACCGCAAGAAACCAATCACCTTTTACAGCAAGATTACCGAAAACTGGTTCACTAAAGTGAACTATAATTTCGTAGGCAAGCGCAGGATTTTCTACATCGTATCGCTGGTCATTATCGGAGCCGGATTGGTTTCCATGTTTACCCGCGGGTTCAATATGGGTGTTGACTTCGCCGGAGGATCATCCTATAAGGTGGCCTTTGTTTCGCAGGTTGATGTGGACGCCGTGCGCGATGGCCTCGGCAAGGCACTCGTAGAAACCAATGGCAGCGAAGCAGCCATCACAGTGCAGTCCATCGGAACGGCTGGCCGTGAATTCAAAATCACCACAAACTATCTGATCAACAGCGAGGATACGAACGTAGACGAGCTGGTGACTGCAGCTGTGGAAGCCGGGCTCGGAAATGTGGGCACCGCTTTCGACATCACATCATCCTACAAAGTGGATGCTACCATGAGCGATGACTTCCGCACCGAGGCTTTCTGGGCCACGATCGTCGGGCTCCTGCTTGTGGGTGTCTATATCGTGATCCGGTTCCGCAAGATTGACTTCGCCATCGGTGCATCCGTAGCCTTGCTGCACGATGCCCTTGTGGTCATCGCAGCATTCACCCTGCTCAATGGATTGATGCCGTTCACGCTGGAGGTAAACCAGAACTTTGTTGGTGCGATCCTGACTGTTATCGGTTACTCCATCAACGATACCGTGGTCATCTTTGACCGGATTCGGGAGTATTTCCGGGGACGCCGCAATGCGGATGTCAATCAGACCATCAACGAAGCACTGAACAGCACGATGGGCCGTACTATCAATACTTCTATGACTGTATTGCTCACCCTGCTCGTCATGTTCATCTTCGGTAGCGATGATATCAAGGGCTTCTGCTTTGCTATGATTATCGGAGTTATCTCCGGTGTTTATTCCACCCTGTTCATCGCCACCCCGATTGTGGTGGATATGCGCCGCCTGTTTGGTTCGCGCGAAGAGAGCAAGGAAGGTTCAGACACCAAAGTGGCCACGGCCTGATCATCCTCTCAAAAAAAAAGAAATCGGTGGCCCCGGGATATGTTCCCGGGGCTTCTTGTTTCCGGTGGTTCAGCCATCAAACTGCTACCTTTGCAACATGAGTATTGGTGAGATTATCCTGATTCTCTTTGTGTATCTCCTGCTCTTCGGGGCAAAGGGTGTTCCTGCACTTGCGCAGACGCTGGGCAAGGCGGTGTATCAGTTCCGCAACGCTGCCCGCGATGTGCAGAATGAAATCATGCAGGGCACGCAAGAGTTTCGCAAGCAGACTGATATCCGGCTCGATCAGGTTGATCTGCTGGCTGATGATGAAAAGGTGAGCAGCCGGCCTGCCTCGCGGCCTTACCAGTCGCCCCCTGCGCCTGTCCAACCGCCCCAACCCGATGGACCGAATGCGGGCGCTGAAGGAAATGCCTGACCGTTCTCCGCGCACGCTCTTCCGCGAAGGCTCTGAAGCCTTGGTTTTTATTCCCGGATTTTTTACCAATGACCTGATAGCGCGTTTGCGTTCCGAACTTGTCTGGAGACAGAATAAGATTCGTGTTTACGGCCGCTGGTACGATGAGCCGCGCCTTACGACCTGGTATGGCCCCGAATATACCTACTCCGGTATTCGATGGCCTTCATCACCGCTGGTGGCTGTATTGGAAGAGATCGCCGGTCTGCTGGCCGCTGAAACGGGATTCCCTTTCAACTCCGTGCTCGGCAATTGGTATCGGGATGGACGCGACTCCATGGGATGGCACCGCGACAACGAGCCCGAAATGGATCAGTCGCTGATTGCGTCAGTCTCGTTTGGTTCATCACGTCGCTTTCTGATCCGCGAGCGCGGCGGCGAGCGATCCTTTGAAATGGGTCTGGGTCATGGATCCGTGCTGCTCATGCAGAACATGCAAGAGCGTTGGGAACATGCGGTTCCCAAAACGAGCAAGCCGATGGGCGAACGGATCAACCTGACTTTTCGCAGGATCAGGGTAAAGGAAGAGCTTTCCTGAGCTTATTCTCCGGAGCACACGATCGGTCACCATTCACAATGTTGGAGTGCGAAAACGCTCTCCGATCTGTTGCCGCCACATGGCATAGTAGAGACCTTTTTGCGCCAGCAGATCTGCGTGACTGCCGGTTTCTACAATCCTGCCGCGCTCGAGAACGCAGATTCGGTCGGCATGCATGATAGTGGACAGCCGGTGGGCGATGAGGAAGGTGATGGTTTCGCGCTCAGCACTGATCGCCCGGATGGTACCGGTGATTTCTTCTTCGGTGATGGAGTCGAGGGCGCTGGTTGCCTCATCGAGCACCAGCAGGCGTGGTTTCCGCAACAGGGCTCGTGCTATAGATAGTCGCTGCTTTTCCCCGCCACTGATTTTGATTCCCCCTTCTCCGATCACAGTATCCAGCCCTTCTGCGGCTCTCCTGAGCAGCGTGTCGCAACTCGCCCTGCGGAGTGCCTCGCGCATATCTGCATCGCTTGCCTGGGGAGCCACAAACAGGAGATTCTCTCGAATCGTCCCGGCAAACAACTGCGTGTCCTGAGTGACAAAGCCTATCTGCCTTCGCAAGTCGTCGAGGCGAATTTGCTTACTGTCGGTTTCATCGAAGAGTATCTGTCCATTCACAGGTCGGTACAATCCCACCAGCAACTTGACCAGCGTAGTCTTGCCTGAGCCAGATGGCCCCACGAAGGCGATGGTTTCGCCTGTACCAACGTCAAATGATACATCTTGCAGGGCATCAGCGGCAGCAGTGCGATGGCGGAACCCAACAGACTTGAATGCCACACGGTGGATCGGGCCCATGTTGGTCGGATTCTCGGGCTGCCGCTCGGCCGGAATGGCGAGAATGTCTTCAAAGGTCTTCAGCGATGCCTCGGCCTCCCGGTACGAGGCGATGACATTGCCCATCTCCTGCAGAGGACCGAAGATGAAGAAGGAATAGAAAGTAAGTGTCATCAGTTGTCCGAGGGATATCGTCTCCCGGAATACCATCCAGTAAAGGAATCCGACGAGCGCTGTTCGCAGGAAATTGACCGTAGTGCCCTGGACAAAACTCAGGGACCGGATGTATTTCACTTTGCGCAATTCCAGACCAAGAATGCGTTGGGTGGTTTGATTGAGACGCCCGATTTCCTGATTGGTCAGTCCAAGACTTTTGACCAGCTCAATGTTGCGCAGCGATTCGGTGGTTGTTCCGGCCAGGGAGGTGGTTTCGGACAGGATACTTCTGGATACCTGCTTGATCCGTTTGCTGAGAGCATTGCTCACCATGGCAAGCAGGGGCACGGTAACCAGAAAGAGCGGCGCAATGAGCCAATGCACTGATACGGCGTAGACCATCACGAAAATCACGCCCACCAGACTTTGAAACAGAATGCCGATGCTCACGGTGATAAGCTTCTCAGAGTCGGCCCGCACCTTCTGCAATTTGCCCAGTGTTTCACCGCTTCGCTGGTCTTCAAACACCTCGTACGGCAGATCAAGGGAATGCCGGATACCATCCGTGTAAAGTCGCGCGCCGGATCGCTGGATGATGACGCTGGTGAAATAGTCCTGGAAGTTTTTGGCTACTCGGGATACCATCGCCACACCGACCAGAGCGAGGAGAAAAAGCAGCAGATCGCGCAAGAAGCGATCTCCTTCACCGGTGTATTGGTCGTGGTGAACACCCAACTGGTCAATCAGCCGACCGCTGATGTAAGGGTCGAGAAGTGAAAAGCATTGGTTCACTGCAGCAAGCCCGAGAGCCAGAAATAACAGTCCGCGGGATGGCCGGAGATAGCCCAACAGGAGTTTCATGCAGACAAACGTATTGGTACTCCCGGCCACGACTCCTTAATCCTGGTCAAGATTTGCCAGCGGCAACCGGTGTCATCCACCTTTGCTCCATGAAACCGCATGATTTCCTCACCATCGCTCCGGAGGTGCATGAGGCCCTCCGTTCCGGTCAACCAGTGGTGGCCCTCGAATCTACGATTGTAGCCCATGGTATGCCGTGGCCGCAGAACCTCGAAACAGCTCTGGAAGTGCAGGAAACGGTACGCAGTGGGGGAGCGGTGCCTGCCACTATCGCTGTTCAGGGAGGACGGCTGAAAGTTGGTTTGTCAGCCAGTGAACTTGAACTGCTTGCCCGGGAAGGCAGGGGAGTGGGAAAGGTCAGCCGCCGCGATATATCCTTGTTTCTGGCGCGGCCCCAGCTCCCCGGTGCTACCACCGTGGCTTCCACCATGATGGTGGCATCATTAGCCGGCATCCGGGTATTCGCTACGGGAGGCATCGGAGGCGTACACCGGGGAGCCGAACTGTCTTGGGATGTTTCGGCCGACCTGATGGAATTCACCCGATCAGGTGTGGCGGTGGTTTCAGCCGGAGCCAAGGCTATTCTCGATTTGCCGGCTACTCTGGAGTACCTGGAAACGCTTGGTGTGCCGGTTCTGGGGTATCGGACGAGTGAGTTCCCGGCATTCTACTCGAGGTCCTCGGGTTTGCCACTCGAATGGCGCATTGATGAGGTTTCGGAACTGGCCGATGTACTTGGTCGTCTGTGGTCGCTGGATCCCCATGCTGGAGCGCTGATCGCTAATCCTATTCCTGAAGAATCCGAGATACCGGCCGACCTCATTGAGCCAGTTATCCGGGAAAGCATCCGAGAAGCCAGTAGTTCCGGTATCCGGGGAAAGGCCCTGACACCGTTCCTTCTGGCCCGACTGGCGGAAGTCACGCAGGGCAGCAGTCTCAACGCCAATGTGGCACTTGTGAAAAATAACGCCCGGCTGGGGGCTCTTCTCGCCGCCCGGCTGGCCACCTGAATCAGCCGGCTGACCGCCTGCCGACGGTTATCTTTGCAACATGTCCAAGTCTTTCGAATCACCTGAGCAGGTCCTCACCGTGGAGAAGATCCGCCAACGCATGCTGGATGACTATCGGCTGGCCTGCATCAGCCGTGAAGCTTCATTGCTCGGGCGAAAGGAAGTGCTCACTGGCAAAGCCAAGTTTGGCATTTTCGGCGATGGCAAGGAAATCGCTCAGATCGCTATGGCGAGGTATTTCAGGCCGGGCGACTGGCGCTCGGGATACTACCGTGATCAGACCTTCATGATGGCCATCGGGGCTCTTACCGTGAGGCAATACTTCGCCGCACTATACGCGCACACGGATACGGAAGCTGAACCCTCATCAGGGGGCCGTCAGATGGGTGGTCATTACGCCACTCGCTTCCTCGATGAGAGGGGCGAATGGAAGGAGGTCGCCGCCATGAAGAACTCTTCTTCGGATATCAGTCCAACTGCCGGACAAATGCCCCGGCTGCTCGGATTGGCTCAGGCCTCCAGCCTTTTCCGTCAGTTGCCAGGACTCGCGTCATTCACATCGTTTTCCAACGCGGGACAGGAAGTGGCCTTCGGGACCATCGGTGACTCCAGTACTTCTGAAGGACTGTTTTGGGAAACGATGAATGCGGCGGCCGTGCTCGGTGTGCCTATGTGTATGAGTGTCTGGGATAATGGGTGGGGAATATCGGTTCCGAAGAAATACCAAACGGTCAAGGAAAGCATTTCTGAAGCGCTGAGCGGATTCGAGACAACAGATACCTCCAACGGGTTCCGCATCTTCCGGGTAAAGGGATGGAATTATCCGGAACTAATGGCCACCTACGAGTTGGCTGTTCGTTTTTGCCGGGAGAACCATAAGCCGGCACTCGTGCATGTGGAGGAGCTCACCCAGCCTCAGGGACACAGCACAAGTGGATCGCATGAACGATATAAGTCAAAGGAACTGCTGAGGTGGTATGATGAATTTGACTGCATTGTGCAGTTCGGCAAGTTTATCATCATGGATGGGGCCGCCTCGCAGGAGGATCTGGATGCCATTCGGGAAGAAGCACGCATTCAGGTGCGCCGTGAGCAAAAAGAGGCATGGGCTGCTTTCCGTGCCGATATTCAGCGTGATGCCGAGCAGTCATTCGGCTTGCTGGATGGTCTGGCCGCAGCACATCCCGATATTGCCGGTGTCGCTGAACTTGCCGCTCAACTTCGCAAGACGGCTGACCCCATCCGCAAGGATCTTTTCAGTGCATGCCGGAGAGCCCTGCTCCTCACCCGCCACCACACTTCAGCGCCCCGCGAAGCTCTGGCGACCTGGCTGGAAAATCTTCGTCGCGAGTGCGAACAACGCTACAGCTCTCATCTCCATAGTGCGTCTGCCCGCGCTGTCGGACATATCACTCCCGTAGATCCTGTGTATGCCGATCAGACCGAGCTCGTGGACGGGCGCATCCTGCTCCGGGATTTCTGGGACCTCAAACTGGCCGAGAGGCCAGAGCTGCTCATCTTCGGAGAGGATGTGGGAAAAATCGGTGGTGTCAACCAAACCTGCGAGGGATTGCAGGAGAAGTATGGTGAGTTGCGCGTGGCCGACTCAGGCATCCGTGAAGCAACCATCGTGGGTCAGGCCATAGGACTGGCCATGCGCGGCCTTCGTCCTGTAGCTGAGATTCAATACCTGGATTACATCTTTTACGCACTCCAGATCATGCGCGATGACCTGGCCACAGTGCAATACCGCACGCGGGGCGGACAAAAAGCCCCGGCCATTATCAGCACACGCGGACATCGCCTGGAAGGCATCTGGCACAGCGGCAGCCCGATGGGAGCCATTATTCACAGCGTGCGCGGAATGCACGTGTGCGTGCCGCGCAACATGGCACAGGCAGCAGGCATGTACAATACGCTGCTGGAGGGCGACGAGCCCGCTATCGTCGTGGAATGCCTCAATGGATACCGAACGAAAGAGGCACGCCCCTCCAATCTGGGCCAATACCGCATTCCTCTTGGTATTCCGGAAGTAGTAAGGGAAGGTTCGGATATTACGATCATCTCCTACGGATCCACGTTCAACCTCTGTGCGGAAGCAGCGAACCTGCTGGCAGGCATGGGTATTTCAGCGGAACTGGTGGATGTGCGCACACTGCTTCCTTTTGATATCCACCACATCTGTGCGGGCTCTGTCAGGAAAACCAACCGCATGCTGATCGTGGATGAGGACGTGCCGGGTGGTGCCTCAGCGTACATTCTCGACCAGGTGCTCAATGTACAGAAGACATGGTCCTTCCTCGATTCCGAACCGCGCACGTTGAGTGCACGACCACACTTACCCGCCTACAGCACAGATGGTGACTACTTCTCCAAACCATCGGTCGAGGACATCACCGAGGAGGTTATGAACCTGATGCGGGAAGCTGGCCGTGGTTGATTATGAAGCACTGTCCGGGATTTTACGGATAACGGGAGTCGGGACCATCAGGCCAAAGCCGGCGCAGTGTATCCAGTAATGCGGCATTGAATCGCTCCACACCCTTCTGGTTCAGATGGTGCTCATCATAGAAGTGAAGTGAATCGTCCATACTGATCACGAGATTGAAATTGATGTAAGGCCCGTGTGATGCCATTAAAGAATCAAAATCCTCGCGGCGGCTGTGCGCATAGTAAATACTGTCCGTGATCGGAGCAAATACCAGGAGATAAGGAATTCCTCGTGACCTGAGCATAGAGAGCACTTCGTTGAATGCCTCTTCCTGATCAGCACGTATACTCCAGGATTGCGGCTGCTGACGGGTGTGGGTGAAATACTCCAGATCGCGCTCCACATAACCTCCCCGGATATATTGATCCAGCCTTCTGTTCGCCGGCTCACGGGTGTGACGCTCCCAACCCAGGCGTTCGCGGACAGAGCTGTAGAGCCACGAATTCCAAACGGTGGGATTGTGCATCTTGCTTACCATGCGAAAGGAGTTATGGTCTTCTTCATCATTAGCCAATACATCCAGTGCAGATTCCACACCATCCGTCGCAAAGAGTTTAGGATACACCTCCAGGATGGCGAGCTTCGGATTTAATCCATTCAGATAGCGATGCAGCAGCACGCGCGTTTGCAGAGGTGTCTGCGAGCTGGATCCAAGATTGAAGGACCGGTATCCGGCTGAGTCAAAAATGCGGGTATCGAATCCGCGGTAGGCATGTGATGAGCCGAGGAATAGTAAATCCACGTTTTTCGTGGTATCTGCTTCACGGAATCGTGAAAAGGAATGACCATGTCCCGCCCGGCGATACAGGATGTTCTGGAGTTTCCACTCGCCGAAGATGTTGCCCCAGATCATCAGCAGCAGCAAATAGACGATGGATGCGAAACACGCAAATGCGGCCAGCCGACGGAGGAAGAGTTTCATATCCATCAGAACTGGAAGTAAATAAAAGGAGATTCTTCAGCCGGCATATACATTCCGATGAGGAAGATGATGAAGGCATAAATACTCCACCGGACAGCGCGGCTGCGGATGGCGGTGCATGTTGCCAGCGGATGCTCGCGCGTACGACCTGTCCATTCTACGGCAATGAACAGGACCATGAGCAGGGCCAGCACAGGTAACCGCTGTATTCCATCAAAACGAGGTACTCCCCATGGCCCGCTGAATAATTGAGTCAGGTATTGGATGGCGTGTGGGAGGTTTTCAGCGCGAAAGAAAATCCAGGCAAGTACAGTGAGCAGAAAGGTGGCAGACATCTGCATGAATTCGCGCGGAGTAGGGAGTATACGCCCGGCCGCTACCACCTCCACATGGTCGCGGTTTTTGCCGGATATAAGCAAAGGCATGTAGAACAAGGCATTCAGCGCCCCCCAAACCAGAAAAGTCCAGTTGGCTCCATGCCAGAAGCCGCTCACGAGGAAGATCGCAAAGGTGTTGCGCACCTTCATCCAGAATCCGCCCTTGCTGCCGCCCAGTGGAATGTACAGGTAGTCACGAAACCAGGAGGACAGGGAGATATGCCAGCGCCTCCAGAACTCGGCCATGTCGCGGGAGAAGTAGGGATAGGAAAAATTGCGCAGAAGTTCGATGCCGAACAGACGGGCCGTTCCCAAGGCGATATCCGAGTATCCGGAGAAATCGCCGTAGATCTGGAAGGCGAAAAAGATGGCCCCGAGGAACAAGGCACTGCCCGAATGTGCCATGGGATCATCGAAGAGCACATTGGCATAAACAGCGCAGTTGTCGGCAATCACGATCTTCTTGAATAATCCCCACAGGATCTGCCGCATACCGTCTGCTGCGCGATCGTAGCTGAAGATTCTGCTCCTCCGGATTTGCGGCAGGAGGTGGGTTGCCCGTTCAATGGGTCCAGCGACCAGCAAGGGAAAGAAACTCACAAAAAGGGCATAGTCCACGGCATTGCGCTCTGCCTTGATGCGTTGCTGGTAGATATCAATCACATAGGAGAGCCCGTGGAAAGTGTAAAATGAAATGCCTACGGGCAGGATGACCTGAAGCGTAGCCGGATGCGCCTGTACACCGAGGAGGGCGAGTCCCGAAGCAAACGAATCTGCAAAGAAATTGTAGTACTTGAACACTCCCAGAAATCCGAGGTTGATGCCCACACTCAGCCAGAACCAGACTTTGCGCGCGCGCGGACCCGAGGCCTCTTCCATGCGCAATCCGGTGTAGTAGTCAAGTGCCGTCGAGAACAAGAGAAGAAACATGAAACGCCAGTCCCAGCATGCATAAAAGAAATAGCTGGCCACGAGCAATAACACATTCTGCAGCCGGAGCGACCTGTTGGTCACAAACCAATACAACACGAAAACCAAGGGCAGGAAAAGAGCGAAGTCAAGGGAATTGAAGAGCATCCTGAGGCTGGTTGTGCGGCTGCTCCGCGAAAGTACTCCCGGCAATGGCTTTTCGGTGTCGCTGGAATAGCCAGCTGTCACTACTTTCGCCAAAACCCGGGATTAAACTATGGCCATCCGCTGGTTCATCCTTTCCCTTCTCCTGACCATTTCCGTCACCTCAACCGCGCAAGTGATACGAGGCCGTGTGGTGGATGCAGTCGGCGGTGCTCCTCTCTTTTCCGCTTCTGTGGGGGAAAAGGGGACTGCTAATGGCTCTCTGACCGATTTCGACGGCGATTTCACGCTTACGGTGTCGAAACTACCCGTTACGCTGGTCGTGAGCTACGTCGGGTACACCACCCAGGAAGTCGCTGTCAGTTCCGCATCAGCGCGCATCATCATCCGGCTTCAGGAAAACGCCGAGTTGCTCGATGCCGTTGATATCGTGGCTGACCGGATCACGGAAAAGCAGAAGCAGTCGCCGCTCACGGTGGAGAGCATGGACCTGATGGCCATCAAAGAGGCGCCATCGGGTAGTTTTTATGAAGGTCTGGGAAACCTCAAAGGCGTGGATCTCACTACGGCTAGTCTGGGATTCCGGATCATCAATACCCGGGGCTTCAACTCTACATCTCCGGTGCGAACGCTTCAATTGATTGATGGGGTGGATAACCAGTCGCCCGGACTCAACTTCTCGCTGGGCAATTTCCTCGGAGCGCCTGACCTCGATGTGAAGGGAGTGGAAATCATACAGGGTGCGAGCAGCGCCTTTTATGGCCCCGGTGCATTCAATGGGGTTATCTTCATGGAAACCAAGAGCCCGTTTGTATTCGAGGGGTTGTCGGCCCAGCTCCGCATAGGCGAGCGGAATCTCGTAGAGCCGCAGATCCGGTGGGCGCAATCCTTTAAGAACAAGAATGAGCAGAAGTTTCTGGCCTACAAGCTCAATGTGTATTACCTCCGAGCCGACGACTGGGAGGCAGATAACGATCAACCGATTTACGGCAGCCCAGACGGCGAGGACAATCCCGGCCGGTTCGATGCGGTCAATACATACGGTGATGAGTACTTTCCGGCCAATGACTTCTCCACAGCAGCGCCATGGACTTACCGGGGCGTGGGCACATTCTACCGCACGGGATACCGGGAAAGTGATCTGGTCAACTATGACACACGCAACCTCAAGGCCAATGCGGCTCTTCACTGGCGATTGGATCCCGAGGATGAGGCCAACTCGCCCGAGTTGATTCTCGCCGGAAACCTGGGTAATGGCACCACCGTTTTTCAGGGCGACAACCGATTCAGTCTGCGCGATATCCTCTTCTATCAGGGACGACTCGAACTGCGCAAGAAAGACAAGTGGTTCATCCGAACCTATGCCACAGGAGAGGACGCCGGCCGATCATTCGATCCATACTTCACAGCCTTGCGGCTTCTGGATGAAGCGCGCCCAGATGAGGAATGGGCACAGGCCTATATCAAGTATTGGCAGGACAGCATCAATCCGCGCATTAACGGACTCGATTACCCCGGCCTGGTTCAGAATCCAGACTGGGAGCCGGGCGACCCGTTTACCGAGTATTTCCTGCCCTATGACTATGATGCATTAGACTCCTGGATGAATGAGTACCAGGACTCTCTGATCTACTGGCATGGCATCGTAGAGAACTGGACCAACAACGGCAATGCCGGAGCCAGTGGCATCTCACCCGATGGTTACCTGGAACCTGGTTCACCTGGCTTCAACGAGGCCTTCGAGCGCATTACCTCAGCCAAGAACAACGAAGGCGAAGGCGGCACCCGGTTCTTCGACCGTTCAGCACTCTATCATGTGCACGGGGAGTATCAGTGGGAAGACCGGAAATTCTTTACCTACAGAATCGGGGGCAATGGCCGCATCTATCGGCCATTTTCGGATGGTACCATCTTTTCCGATACGACAGCCCGCATTATCAACCGGGAAATCGGGATCTACGCCGGTATTTCGCGGAAATACTTCGAGGACAAACTGATCACGAGTATCACTGCGCGTGTAGACAAAAATCAGAATTTCGAAGCCGTCTTCAGCCCGGCGGCCTCGGTTGTATACCAACCCGGCAAAAGGCACTTTCTGAGGGTTTCCTTTTCCTCCGCGCTGCGCAATCCCACACTGGCCGACCAGTATCTCTTTCTCAACGTGGGGCCCGCCATCCTGAGCGGTAACCTGAATGGGGTGGATAGCCTGATCACCATTTCCAGTTTTCAGGAGTACAGAAGCAGTCTGGATCCCGGCGAGATCCGTTATTTCAACATTGCGCCTATCCGGCCGGAGCAGGTACGCACGCTGGAAGCCGGTTACCGCGGCTCACTGGGCGAGAAAATATACGTGGACGCAGGTTTCTACACGAGCTGGTACACCCACTTCATCGGTTTTAACATCGGTCTGGATGCTGAGTTTGACGAGGTCACTGGACTTCCTCTGGATGTTCAGGTATACCGCTATTCGGCCAACTCCCAGAATCAGGTCCAGACTCAGGGATTCAACATCGGCGTGAACTATTATTTCCACAAAATTCACTCCTTTCAAGCCAATTACGCCTGGAACCGGATTGTCAAGACCGATGAGAATGATCCTATCATTCCGGCATTCAATACGCCCGAACACAAATTCAACGTGGGCTTTACGGCCCGTGAGTGGATGAAGCAGGATAACGGTAACAGCTGGGGATATGGTGTCAACTACAAGTGGATGGAGGGCTTTCTGTTCGAGGGATCGCCTCAGTTCACCGGGTTTGTCCCGACTTATGATCTGCTCGACGCCCAAATCAACTATACGCTGGCCCGGCAGAATATTATGGTCAAACTGGGAGCGTCTAACCTCCTGAATAACCAGGCCATTCAGGCCTACGGAGGTCCTGCGATCGGCCGTCTGGGTTATATCAGTATCCTCTATGAACCCAGGGCTAAGCCCTGAGGTTAACCGGCAGGCTTGTGGAAATCTCTGCTGGTGGTTCTTGGTTGTGAAGGGTGACATTAATATAACTTTGAAGATAAACTAATTTGAAATGAAAAAAACGTTTACTCTGACTGCCTTGATGGCCGTTCTGGCTTGTTCCGGAATTCAGGCCCAGCGTTACCTCAACGAAGTCTTTGACGAGGTGACGGTCACCACCAACGTGACATACGGCGTGAATGCCACTGTACTGGCGTATCAGCTCTTGGGTGAAGCGATTCCCGAGGACCTGAAGCTCGACGTTTATGAACCTGCCGGCGACACGGAAACCAACCGTCCGGTGGTACTCTATTTCCACACCGGCAACTTCTTGCCTCATCCGCAGAACCAAAGTCCGGGTGGTCTTCGCGCGGACTCTGCAGCCGTGGAAATCTGTACGCGCCTCGCCCGCATGGGCTATGTTGTCGCTTCCTGCGACTACCGCCTGGGATGGAACCCGATTGCCCCAACCCAGGACGAACGTGTGTTTACCCTCATCAACGCTGCTTATCGCGGGGTGCAAGATTGCCGCACTGCGATCCGTTTTTTCCGCAGATCAGTGGCTGAAGAGAACAACCCTTACGGTATCGATCCCGATAAAGTGGTGGTATGGGGACAGGGCACAGGCGGATACATCTCCTTCGCTGCAGCTACCATCAATAACTACGATGATGTCGTCCTTCCGAAGTTCATCCGCAACGTGGAAGTGAGCCCGGGTGTTATCGTTCCGGTGCCTATGGTACTCGAGGAAGTGAACGGAGATATTTACGGCACTTCTGTCGGTATCAACCCGAATGATGGTGACACCCTCTGCTACGTGAACCATGAAGACTATTCTTCCGATTTCAATGTGGCCGTCAACATGGGTGGTGCATGTGGAGATATCTCATGGGTAGGCGCTGAGGATCCCCCCATGATCTCTTTCCAGACTCCAACCGATCCTTTTGCTCCGTATACTACCGGTACGCTGATCGTACCTGGTGTCAACCTTCCGGTTGTGGAAGTGAGTGGATCCTATGACGTTCAGGCCCAGCTCAATCTTTTCGGTAATAACGATGTCTTCCTGCTGGCCGATAATTACGCTCCGGGAGAGCCCTATACAACAGCCGCAAATGCCAATAACAATGGCTTTAACGGGCTGTATCCGCTGGTGCGCCCTGCAGGCCAGCCGGCCGACTCAGCGCCTTGGGAATGGTGGGCTGCGGCCAATCCAAACAACGCGAATGGTTTGCTGACCAACCCCGACATGTCAGCCGAAAAGGGCCGTGCATTCATTGACTCGATCATTGGTTATGCCATACCCCGTGTTACCTGCGTCCTGAACCTGCCAGGCAACGCCTGCTTTGTAGGTGTTGAGGAAACGGAAGAGGCCACCCTTACCGTATTCCCGAATCCTGCTCGTGAGAACGTTACTTTCCGCGCCAATGCGCCGATTGAGCGTATCGCGATTTACGACCTCGCCGGTAAGTGTGTGTTCTTCCGCGAAGGAATGAAGTCCTCGCTCTGGCAGATGAACGAAGCAATGCCTGCCCGTGGCATGTACACGGTTGAAATCCTTACAGATCGCGGACGCGCTGTGGAGAAACTGATTATCGAATAACGCGGATTTATTTCCGCTCGAAAGACCGCCCCGATCATTCCGGGGCGGTTTTTTATTGAAGCAAAGCCAAGTATTCTTTAATGGAGGCATCAGGGTGCTTTTCCTGTCCCGACAAGTCTAAGTCCCCTTGCGGGAGTCGGGCACGCTACCGGTCAACCTGCGTGATGTATGCGCTGGCGGTCAGGAGATTCAAAACCGGGAGATCACCAGCGCCAGCCCGATAGTTTCGGGCGAAGAATGGCAGTCAGCCCCATGGTGAGCAACCAGAACGAGCAAGCGTGAGCTTTCACGGTTATTCTGGATCGGGATAGAATTCTGATTGCATTATCTGGATCCCATATGGCAAAAGAAAACGGCCATGGATTCCATGGCCGTTTGCTTATTTTTTGAGGTCCGCTTAGTTATTGTTCGGGGCTCCTCCGGGATCTTTCACCGGAACTCCGCTCGGGGCGGGAGCATTGGGATCAGCTTCCACATTCCCCTTGATACGCACAACCTTCACCGGCTCGTTCACCGCATTGCTGTTGATCGTTACGGACTTGTTGATCGGACCGGAACGCTTGGTGTCATACTTCACAGAGATCATGGTGGATTCGCCAGGCAAAATCGGATTGGGTTCGCAGGTGGGAACGGTGCAGCCGCATGAACCCTTGCACTTGCTCAGAATCAATGGCTCTGTGCCGGTATTGGTCACCTTAAACTCACACAGTCCATTGCCACCAAAGGCGACAGTTCCGTAGTCATGTACTTCCTTGTCCACGGTAATGGCCGGACCGGAAACAACTTGTGTCTGGGCAATAGCCATCGTGGAGAATCCAGCGGCAAGAGCCAGAGAGAAGAGTAACTTTTTCATTGTTTTTATTGCGTTTTTGGTTTTTCTGTTAAACTCAAAACTAGGACCACAGGGCGCTCGCAGTGGGGTGCTTTAACTAAACATTAACGCTTCTGCGATGGAGCTGTCTCCTGACTTGAGCGGTACAAAGCTGCAGCGGCTGGTTTCTCTCAGTCTTCTATTTAACGGTGAATTAAGCACTTTCACGTTTGGTTAAGATGTTGCCCGCTCAGTGCGCTACGACCAGCCGGAGCACGCGGGTACCGCCACTGCCCTGCAGCCGCACGAAGTAGAATCCGGGTGCGAGTGTATGGGTGTCCATTTCAAACCGGCTTCGCATGGGCTGGCTGTCCAGCCAGATGCGGCCTCCTGCATCCATTACTTCACACCTCGAAACCACATATCCGGATTGAATACTGAACGCATGGCTCGCGGGGTTGGGGAAGAGAAGCACCTCCGCGGATTCCTGCTCACCAACGGAGATGACCAGCAACTGCCCTTCGCCAACACAGCCTCCTTCAGCTGTGAGCACAACAGAAACCAGTCCGTCCAATACGGAGAGGACACTTACGTCAATGGCCACCTGTGTGCCATTAACACTCCACACGGTGGATTGGCCTTCACAATTGGTGCAGGTGACCTCGCCAACGATTCCATCGTACAGGAGGTTGGGGACATTAGTGGCGTATGCCATGACGGTTTGGGTGACGGCATCGCTTTCACCGTCCAGGCTGCACGTCAGGGTAATGGGAATTGGTCCAGGCTCATTCACAGAAATACTCAACGTTCCGCCTTGCGATGGAATGAGGAGTCCATCCACATCAAAAACGCATGTCATCCCATCCACGGGAACGGTAAGGTCATCCATGACGATGTCAAATGGCAGGCATCCGCTCTCTGGGCTCAAACTGAACTGGGCATGGAGCACGAGCAGGGGATCAGAGGTGGAGCTGCATCCGCCTTCATTGGTACTGGTAACCGCATAGTAGCCATTCTGATAGATGCCTTCCGGATTGGCGACTTCAAGCGTGCTGCCTGCAGCACCGGCCACCAAAGATCCCTGATAGGTCCAGGTGAGTTCCTGCCCTTCGCAATTGCTGCAGATGATGGCAGTGCCATCTTCTGTAATGACAGGAGTGTCCGGGTATCCCGAAACCACGATAGGACCGATGGTATCCTCAGAATCTCCGGTGGTGGTCGTGTAGAGCATAGTCACATAGTATTCGCCCGGTTCGGTGAAGGTGTGAAGGAAAGATTGCTGACACCCCTCTGTTATGGTGCCATCACTGATGGTGAATGTGCAGAAACTGCCATCGATAACAGCGGTCTGATTCAGCACATTGATGGTATAGGGAGCGCAGCCTGCTGTGTCGAAGGTGAAGATGGCGGCTACCGTGAATACACAGGATCCATCCTCCGCATTGGCCTGCGGGTCGTAGTTATCGGCCTCGGGATCTGTACATCCGAAGTAGAGGCAGCTCGCGTCATCAACATTGGCCTGGGGATCGTAGTTATCGGCTTCCGGGTCTGTGCAGCCTGAGTACAGGCAACTTCCGTCATCGACGTTGGCCCCGGGATCAAAATTGTCGGCCGCAGGGTCAAGGCATCCCGGATACAGGCAGCTTCCATCGTCCACGTTGGCCTGAGGGTCAAAGTTGGCTGCGTCAGGGTCCACGCATCCCGGGAAAAGGCAACTGCCATCATCATCGGTGGCCGCGGGGTTGTAGTTGTCGGCCAGTGGGTTCGTGCATCCGGCAAGCACACATGATCCGTCATCGAAGTTGGCGTCGGCATCGTAGTTATCAGCCAGAGGATTAGTGCATCCGGGGTAGAGGCATGAGTCATCATCCAGTGTGGCAGTTGGATTGTAGTTTGCCGCTTCAGGATCGGTACAGCCACTGATGACGCCCAGTGGGAAAAGGTTCATGCGCACTACCGGAGTGGTAATCAGATAGAACAGACCAAAGCTGTCGGGATACCGGACGAAGGAGGTGTTATCGGGGCTATTGCCGCTGCGGCAAACACGCAGGACCTCCGCAGGGTTGACATTGCCAATCATGACGCAGTAAATGGAGTCATCAGCCACCGGAAAAGGAGTGCTGAAGGGCAGGATAATTATTTTCTCTTCTCCGGGGGTATTGATATCGGCCTGGTTAATGGTGTATGGATTGGACTCAGCAAGGATGGTGCTGAGGTCAGAATTATAGACATAGCCCTTTACCACAGTGCCCGGAGCGGTGCCCGTGCCTACGGCTGCTGCGATGGAATTGAGCTGGTAACCTGGTGTGCGGATCTCATAGAGGTTACCCACATGATGGCGCTGTCCGAGATATTGGGATTGAGGCACAAAGACACTCTGCATCGGGCCTTCATCGCGTGCATAGGTATTGCTCGTGATGGTGAAGTCCAGGGTATCCCGGTTGTTAGGCGGATTCTGATCTGCCTGCGCCATATTCAACTGATAGGTGATGCGATAGTCACCAGGAGCTGTGGGGGGATTATAAGAATTGGCGATGGAAAGGGTAGTCTGTGCTCCTGCATTGAGGGTGTTTACGGTATTGGATGTTTGTGAGTACAGCGAGGTACCCGTAGAATTGAGCACACCCACAGTGGCCTGAACATTTGTGGCCGACTGACTGCCAACATTGGTCACCCGGGCCTTGAAGTTGAAAGGAGCCGTCATGAATTGCGGATACTGATCATACTGCATATCCGATACATTGGTGGCCAGCATAGGATCGCCGAAGAGCGTGTAGGTTGCGCTGTTCAGCATGAGGTCATTCTGGTTGGGCTGGTACACGGTAATATCATCCAGGCACCAGTGGTAGTAGGTTCCGGTGAACAGGAAGCGGAACCGGACATTGGATTGCCCGGCGGCAATGGCGGAGATATTCCCTGTGCGCCACTCCACGTTGGGCGAGTTGTTCACCGTATTCACGATGACGTCTGTCCAGGTGGCACCATCATTCGTGGAAACCTGGACCCGCGTGGAGGCCTGGAACATCCGCACCTGCTGCTGGAAGGTAATGACTGCTCCCGTGGCGGTGCTCAGGTTGATCGGATTGGTGATGAGCCAGGCGGTGTGCGGGGCAGGATCCACCCCGGAGCCCAGTCCGCCGCAGAGATTATCGGCATCATCCCAATAGTTGGAATCGAATATCACGAAGCCGTTAGCGAGACTTACTGAGGCTGGCGGCAAGGTGCCTGTTCCGCATGATCCCCGGGAGCAAACAGTATTGTTGGGTACTGTATTGGGGCCGCGGTATTCCCACACGCCGATGCCGGATGTGCTTCCGTTCTGCCAGTTAGCCGGAATGCCATTGGCAAAGTCCCAGCTGGCGAGCGGAGTGCCCAGAACCTGAGCGAGCAATGGAGTACTGGAAACAACAAGAATAAAAAGGGTCAGGAGTCGCTGCATATGTTCAGGGTCAATTACTTGTAAGTGGTTCCGGGGGAAACAAAAATAATCGGGAACGTGGCCCGTGAGTCAGGCCACGTAATCTTTCTCGAAGCGGGCAGGAGAGGCCTTCCAGGCGTTGAACATGTCGAGGATAATGCCATCGGAGAGCCCGATTTTGGGCACAATCATTTCCTCAATACCGGCGTAATCCATGATGGTCAGGTAGATCTGCGCTGCGGGCAGGATCACGTCGGCCCTGTCGGGCTTCATCCGAAGACGCACAATACGCTGCTCCAGAGTAAAACTCCTCAAGTACTCATGCTGCTCCTGAACTTCCTGGCGGGAAATGGTCTCCTGCATCTTTTTACCCTGCAGCTTGAACATCGTGTTCACGTTGCCTCCGGTTCCTATACCAGTGAGCGGCTTCCCGGGTACTATGGATTCATCCAGCCAGGCGCGGATCCTCTTCCATTCGTTGGGTTTCACAGCTCCGGCCAGCATCCGGACGGTCCCGACATCAAATGATTTGCTTCGCTTGCGCACGCCTTCTTCAATCAGCGTGAGCTCGGTAGATCCGCCTCCTACGTCGATATAAAGGAAGTTCTGGTCAGTCTTCAGATTCTGCGTGAAGTAGTTGGAAAAAATCAATTCGGCCTCTTCGTCACCACTGAGCACCTCTATATCGATGCCGGCTTCCTTGCGCACCTTGTTGAGGACCTCTCTCCGGTTGCGGGCTTCCCGCATGGCGCTGGTGGCACAGGCCCGGAAGTACACCACATGATGCACCTCCATGAGATTCCAGAAGGCCTTCATGGTTTTAACCAGTTGGCGCATCCGCTCCTTGGATACTTTACCCCGGATGAATACGTCTTCCCCCAGTCGCACGGGAACGCGGGTAAGGGATACCTTTTCAATATGATACTGACCCTGATCGGTGTGGACTTCCTCGATCAGGAGACGAATGGCATTGGATCCGATATCGATGGCCGCAAATTTCACGCTTGCTTTTCGCCGCTGGAGCCGCGAAAATACCTGTAAGCTGCGATTTGCGGATCAAAAGTTTTACCCGAAGCGGGAACCCTGAATTTGTTTTGATGGCGTTCGTCTATAACCCGCGACCTGGCGTCCGGTGAGAGCTGCAGGGAAAGATAATGGGCAAGTTCTTTTTTCAGACCCTCATCGTATACCGGGGTGCTCACCTCCACGCGGAAGTCGATGTTTCGAACCATCCAGTCGGCACTTGAGATGAAGTACAGGGTCTTGCCATTGTTGTGGAAAACCATGATGCGGGAATGCTCGAGAAAACGTCCGAGCACACTGATCACGCTGATGTTCTCACTCATGCCCTGAACACCTGGAATGAGTGAGCATACCCCGCGGATAATGAGCTGCACCTTGACTCCTTCCTGAGAGGCCTCATAGAGCTTGCGGATCAGAGAGGCGTCCACGAGGTTATTCATCTTCAGGATGATCGATGCCGGGAGCTTCCGACGTGCAAAGGCAATCTCTCCGTTGATCAGGTCTGTAAACCGACGCCGGGTGTTGAATGGTGAAACGGCCAGGTGGCGGAACGTATGGCGGGTGTAATTGCTTTCGAAGAATTCAAACAACTTGCGCACTTCACGACCGATGTCCCGGTGGCAGGTGAGCAGGGAGGTGTCGGAATAAATGGTGGCGGAACGCTCGTGAAAATTGCCCGTGCCAATGTGCACATAGCGCACGGTTTTGCCGTGCTCACGCCGGCTTATCTGAATAAGCTTGGAGTGAACCTTGAGCCCGGGAACTCCGGGAATCACGCGCGCTCCGGCTTCTGAAAGGGCCTGCACGGCAAGTATATTGTTGTATTCATCAAACCGCGCTTGTACCTCCACTACTGCCACTACGCGTTTCCCATTGCGTGCTGCATTGATAAGGGCATTGAGCACCTGGCTGTCTTTGGCTAACCGGTATATGCTGATGCGGATGGTACGTACGTGCGGGTCAATGGCCGCCTCGCGCAAGAGATCGAGTATGCTGATGAAGGAGTGGTAGGGGAAATGAAGCAGCAGGTCGGCTTTGCGGATTTCATCCATGACGCTGGGCTTATCCCGCAAACGCGGATGCACCGCAGGTTCCAAGGGCTCAAAGCAGAGATCTTTCCTGCCAAAATCCGGAAAACGCATGAGGTCACGACGATTGTGGTAGCGGGGACCGGGAATGATGTTTTCCGTATCCTTGATCCGTGTGCGCTTGAGGATAAAGTCCAGGAAATCCTTCGGCATCTCCCGGTCGTAGTTAATCCTGACGTAATCACCCTTTTTGCGCTGGCTCAGGCTTTTAGCCATTTTGTCCACGAGACTTTTCGAGAGATCATCGTCGATATCGAGCTCGGCATCACGCGTAATCTTGATGGCGTAAGCCTTGGCCTGGTCATAGTCGAACACCCCGAACACCCGGCGCATGCGGTAGCGCACGGCATCGTCTATGAACATGACGTATCGTTTCTGTCCTTCGGCTGGCAGTTCCACAAAGCGAGGCAGCTCTGCCGGTATCTCAATGAGGGCATAGGCACTGGATACTTTCCTGGCCTTATATCCCAATTCGATGGCGAGGTAGATGGAGGTGTCATTCAGAGGCGGGAAACTGGTCTTGCCCGAGAGCATGAGCGGCACGAGATACGGCCTGATCCTGTTCTCGAAATACCTGTCCACGAAGACCTTCTGAGTGGGGCTGAGTTCACTCTCGCTCACAAAGTGGATCTTCTCCTTCCGGAGTTCCACCATGAGTTTGTCGAAGGTCTTATTGAACTTTTCCTGAATATGGAATACCGTTTCCCGGATCTCCTCCAGCGTTTGCCTCGGGTCAAAGTCCATAGGATCCAGTGACTTTGATCGGAAGAGCGCTGCACGACGGATGGAGGCCACACGCACCCGGTAGAATTCATCGAGGTTGTTGGAGAAGATGCCAAGAAATCGCACCCGCTCGATGAGGGGCACGTTGGAATCCTGGGCTTCCTGAAGCACGCGCTCATTGAATGAGAGCCACGAGATTTCCCGGTTCAGGAACTCCGTCTTTTTTTTCTTCTTTGGAGCAACTCTCATACAGGGCCCGGGCAATGGGCTGTGTGGTGTCCAACAAAGGTAGCCGAGCCCGATACCCGGAGCACGGGCAGTGAAGGAGTTGGGGTAAAATTTAATATTGGAGTCACTCCGGACAGGCCCGCCTGTCATCCATGGCTCTGCGATGAACCATACGGATCGGAATTATCCGCGCGTGGCGGCCACCGCGCTGTCATAGTCGGGCTCCTGGCCAATCTGGGGTACTTGCTCGGTGTAGCGAATGATACCGTCCGGACCAATCACCACAACAGCCCTGCTCAACAGTCCGGTAAACCTGCCATCCAGGATTTTTACTCCGTAGCCGGCGCTCAGACTTTCATCTTTGTATTCGGAGGCACACACGACGCCATCGATGCCTTCTGCTCCGCAAAAGCGCTTGTAAGCAAAAGGCAGATCGCGGGAAATGCAAAGCACAACGGTATTGACAAGGGCGGACACCCGCTTGTTGAACTCGCGGGTGGAGGCGGAACACACACTGGTTTCAATGCTAGGGTAGATATTGAGCACCACGGTTTTGCCGGCGTAGTCGGACAAACGAATGTCCTGCATATCCATTCCAGTCAGTCGAAAATCGGGTGCCTTCGTTCCAACTGCCGGTAGTTCGCCAGCCGTGTGTGTGGGTGTTTCTCCCAGATAAATAGTTGCCATTTGCCAAAGATACGAGTAGCCGGGATTCGGGGTAACATGAATTGGCGTCGTCTCTGCTTCAGCTCAGCCCTGCCAGCTTTTCTTCCAGCATGGCAATCCTCGCGTGTGCATCAGACTGCTTCTTGCGCTCAGTCTCGAGTACCTGCGCAGGGGCATTGTTAACAAACCGCTCATTGCTGAGTTTTGATTCAACGGAGCGCAGAAAGCCTCGGGCATAGTCGAGTTCTTGTGTGAGTTTCTTTTTTTCCGCCTCTACATCTACATCACCGCTGAATGGAATAAAATACTCCACTCCGTTTTCAATAAAACTGAACGTATTGGTGGGCTTTTCTGCCACGGGTTCGATGGCCTCGAGGTTACACAGGTGAATGAGCAGTGGATCAAACTGGGTGTTTCTCTCGCTCTGGCTTCTCACCAGCAGACGCACAGAATCCTTGTTGGGGATCGCATTGTCTTTGCGAATGGTACGCACCGCTGCCACAACCTGGGAGAAGTTGTCGAAGGCACGGAGCAGGGATGCATCGGAAGGCTCTTCCTGAGGCCAGGACGCGACGCAGATGCTGCCCTTTCCTGGCTCGCGCTCGCGCAGGTAGTGCCAGATTTCCTCTGTGAGGAAGGGCATAAACGGATGGAGCAATTTGAGGATGTTCTCGAGCATTTCCACCGTGGAGGCATAGGTGATGCTGTCTATTCCTTGTCCGAAGGGTGGCTTCACCATCTCGAGATACCAGGCGCAGAAGTCATCCCATACGAGCTTGTATGTGCGCATCAGGGCCTCGCTGATGCGGAATTTATCGTAGTCGTCATTGAGCTCGGCAAGAGTCGCATGGAGTCGCCCTCTGATCCAGGCCACTGCTACGCGCGCCGATTCGGGCTGGGCCAGCACTGGGTCCACGCGCTCTTCCCAACCCTTCACCAGCCGGAAGGCATTCCAGATCTTGTTAGCAAAGTTTCTGCCCTGTTCACAGAGACCTTCATCAAAAAGCAAGTCATTGCCTGCAGGGGAGGAGAGGAGCATACCCACGCGAACACCATCCGCGCCGAACTGCTGCATCAGGTCTATGGGGTCGGGTGAGTTCCCGAGCGACTTGCTCATTTTTCGCCCTTGCTTATCGCGCACAATGCCGGTGTAGTAGACATTCCGGAACGGCATCTCGCCGCGGTATTCGTAGCCCGCAATAATCATTCGCGCCACCCAGAAGAACATAATCTCGGGCGCGGTTACCAGGTCGTTGGTGGGGTAGTAATACCGGACTTCTTCCTCGGTGTAAAATCCGTCGAATACGCTGATGGGCCAGAGCCAGGAAGAGAACCACGTATCCAGCACATCGGAATCTTGTCTGATTTGTCCGGCCGTAATACCTGGATGTTGCTTGCTGAACTCTTCCAGAGCTTCGGATTCGGTCTTGGCTACTACAAAGGAGCCGCCAGGCCCATACCAGGCCGGTATGCGATGTCCCCACCAGAGTTGCCGGGAGATGCACCAGTCTTTGATGTTCTCCATCCAGTTGCGATAGCTGTTCTTGAACTTGGGCGGGAAGAAGCGGATGGTGTCATCCATGACATGTTCCAGCGCGGGCTTGCTCAGCTCCTTCATATCCACAAACCACTGGAGTGAGAGGCGTGGCTCAATCACGACATCCGTACGCTCGGAAAAGCCTACTTTGTTCATGTGTTCCTCGGTCTTCACCAGTAAGCCTGCCGCGGCGAGGTCTTCTGCGATTTTCTTCCGCACATCAAACCGATCCATGCCCACGTAGAGCTGTCCGGCCTCGCTCACCGTGCCGTTGTCATTCATCATGTTGACCACAGCGAGCTTGTGCTTCTCGCCGAGTATGAAGTCATTGGGATCGTGAGCCGGGGTGACTTTCAGGCATCCTGTTCCAAATTCCATATCCACGTACTCATCCGCAATCACAGGTACTTCGCGGTTGATGAGAGGTACAATCACTTTGCTGCCATGGAAACGCATGAAGCGCTCATCCTTTGGATTTACACATACTGCCGTATCGCCGAGGATGGTCTCCGGCCGTGTGGTGGCAACGGTGAGAAACTCATTGGATCCTGCTACCTGATATTTGATGTAGTAGAGGCGGGATTGTACTTCTTTGTAATTGACTTCTTCATCCGATAAGGCGGTGAGGGCAGCTGGATCCCAGTTAATCATGCGCTCGCCGCGGTATATTTTTCCTTTGCGATAGAGGTCGATGAAGGCATCAATGACACTGTCATAGTACTTTTCATCCATGGTGAACCTCGTCCGTTCCCAATCACAGCTTGCCCCGAGTTTCTTGAGCTGATCGAGGATGATTCCTCCGTGCTTGCGAGTCCACTCCCAGGCGTGTTCAAGAAATTCCTCACGTGAAAGGTCGGACTTGCGGATGCCTTCGGCTCGCAACTTTTGCACCACCTTGGCTTCCGTAGCAATGGATGCGTGATCCGTTCCCGGCACCCACAGGGCGTTATATCCCCTCATGCGCGCGCGGCGGATGAGCAAGTCCTGAATGGTGTTGTTGAGCATATGCCCCATGTGCAAAACTCCGGTTACATTGGGCGGAGGAATCACAATGGTATAAGGCTCACGCTGGTCGGGCACACTGCGGAAGAGCTCGTGCTCCATCCAGTAGGCATACCACTTGTTCTCCGTGGCTGAGGGATCGTATTTACTCGGAATATCCATGGGGCTGCGGCGCTTAGGGCGGCTGCAAAAATACATCGGACGGGAGGCTGCCACGGCCCCGGGGGGAATTCAGTCGCGGAGCCGGTTAAGCACGTGGATCAGGCACAGCAGGCTGATGGCGCATGAGCGTCACCGTGAGTGAATGTCAATAGGATCGATATTGAGCTTTGCCTGGATGATATCCGCCATGTGCCGGCATGTGTCCGGCGGAACACGGCATCAGTGCCCGGTGGATGCCGGGTGCGGGCGTTCTATGAGAATTGACCGGGTTTGTTTTCGGGTAGAACGAACTATTATTGTATCTGCTTATAAAGGTAAAATATGAAGAAACTGTATCCCTTAATTCTGCTGACCGGCATGGCCGGTGGCATCTTGGCCCAGATCCCCAACCCGAGTTTTGAGACTTGGCTGGATGGTGATCCCGAAGGATGGACAACCAGCAATGTGGCCGCCCCATCTGTTTTTCAGGTATCCGATGCCCATGAGGGTTCCTCAGCGGTCCGGATAGATGCATTTACGGCGAGTGGTCTCACATTCGGAGGCACTGTTGTGTCTGATGATTTTCCGGTAACCTCAACCAGCGCGGCCCTCAACGGGTGGTATAAGGCCAACTTCGTGGGCGGTGATTACCTCAACAGTCTGGTAGTGGTCAATGATGCAACAGATCAGCCGGTGCAGACTGCCACGGCATCAGTCACGGCTGCGGCTGATGTTTACACAGCATTCAGCATCCTGCTGCAGACGGTAGGCAATGGCACTCCGACTGTGGGTAACATCAGTTTCCTGATTTATGGTCCTGGCGGCAATATCATCGGTGTAAGCCCGGGATCATCGGTGACGATCGACGATCTCTCCTGGGGGGATCCGGTTTCGGTGGCTGAAAATGAGCGTGTGAATACCGGACTGGAGGCCATTATACCGAACCCCGCGGGCGGAAATCCGGCATTGGTGCAGTTTGCTCTTGCCAGCCCGGGCCTTGTGAGTATTGATCTTTATGATCTCACGGGCAAGAAGGTGGGTCGGGTGTTTGATCGCCAGATGCCAGCAGGCAGGTTCCGCGCTGAAGTAGAAATGGATCAGTATTCACCTGGGGTTTATTTCGTGCGTCTCACCGCCGGTTCCAGCGTCTTTACCATGCGACTGGTCAACTGATCAGCAGAACCGGATAACCGGCATAGGAGAAGGGGCTCAAATGAGCCCCTTCGCTTTTAATTCGAGGTACTTGTTGACCGTATTGATGCTGAGGTCTTCCGGGCGGCTCAAAATAGTCTGTATGCCATGTTTCCTGAGACGGGAGACAATCTGCTTCTTTTCATTCACCAGTTTGAGGGCGATGGTTTGTGCATAAATGTCCGATACGTATTCAGCCTCTTTTCTTGAATAGTCGATGAGCTCGGTATTCTCGAAGATCATCACCACCAGCAGGTGAAGGTGGTTGATCTTGCGGAGCACAGGAAGTGCTCGATCCAGAGCATAAGGACTCTCAAAATTGAGATAGAGGAATACGAGACTGCGGCTTGAGATGACATTCTTCACCGCGCGGTAGAGCAGGTCATAGTCGGCTTCAAAGGGCTGAGGCTTCTCATGGTAGAGGGCCTGAAGGATCTTCTTCAGCTGGCTGTGGTTGCGTTCTGCAGGCAGGGTAGTTCCAATGCGGTGGGAGAACGTGATAAGCCCGGTCTTGTCATGCTTGTGCAAAGCGATATTGCTGATCACGAGCGAGGTGTTCACGCTGTAGTCGAGCAGGGAAAGGCCATTGAATGGCATGTGCATATTTCTGCTCTTGTCGATGATGGTGTATACCTGCTGCGAGCGCTCATCTTCGTACTGATTCACCATGAGGTTATGCCGGCGAGCCGTTGCTTTCCAGTTGATGCTCCGGATGTCATCCCCAGTGGAATAGGCCTTGATCTGCTCAAATTCATAACTATGGCCAATTCTGCGCACTTTCTTGATGCCTTCAAAGTTCGATATGCGCGCGAATGCCAGCAGTTCATATTTCTTCATCTGGATGACACTCGGAAATACCGGTATCATTTCCGGTGAGCACAACTGGATTCGGCGTGCACAGAGTCCAATACGGGTGCTGGTGATGGCGTTCAGGTAGCCAAAATGGTATTCACCTCTCGCAGTGGGCCTCAGGTCATATCGGAGTTTTCGGTTTTCGCCGGGCGCGAGCCGCAGCGCCATGCGGAAATTGCGGAGTTGAAACTGGTAGGGAAGTTCATCAAAGAGCTCGATCACACAGCCGAGTCTGCTGTGATTGGTCAACTCGATATGCACGGGATTGGCGTCGCCGAGGTTGAGCAACTTGCCCAGATCACGAGCGGCATGAAGTCGTGTACCGAAGTAGAGGAGAAGGCATTCTACCAGTGTGGCAAGGCACAGGATAAGTAATCCGGTAATTCCCACAAATTCGAGTGGCTGCCAGGCAAAGCCCATGGCCAGACAGGCCACCAGACTGGCTACAACGGTGAAGAACCGCCTGCTGAGACGGAAACTGCGCAGCCCGCGGACACGTGTATGGTGTTGATGATCAGACACGATTTATCGGGGTACTTCTACCTTTTGCAGGATATCGCTGATAATTTCTTCCACGGTATGCCCCTCCATCTCTCGCTCATGGCTCAGGATGATGCGATGGTTGAGCACGGAAACAGCTACAGCCCGGATGTCATCAGGCGTTACAAACTCGCGTCCCCTTATCGCCGCCATGGCCTTGGAGGCCTTCATTATGGAGAGGGAGGCGCGGGGCGATGCACCCATAAACAAGTCGCCATTGTTCCTCGTATTATGCACCACAGCGGCGATGTAGTTCAGGAGTTCAGGGCGAATATAGACCTGCTCAATCAGCGATTTCATCCGCGCCAGTTCCTGAGGATTTACGACGGGCTTGACATCATGGCTGCGTCGCGTATCGAAGTCGTTGCTGAAGCGATGCAGGATGGCCTGTTCTCCGGCGAGATCGGGATAGTTCATGCGGATGCGGAAGATGAAGCGGTCGAGCTGTGCCTCGGGCAGGGAATATGTCCCTTCCTGTTCCACCGGATTTTGCGTGGCAATAACAAAGAAGGGAAACTCCATGGCATAGGTCTGCCCGTCATAGGTGAGTTGCTTTTCTTCCATCACCTCCATCAGGGCAGCTTGCGTCTTGGCCGGTGCCCGGTTGATCTCGTCAATCAGGATGATGTTGGAAAAGATGGGCCCCCGACGGAAGTGGAAGGCGTTATCTTTAAGATCGAACACCGAAGATCCGGTCACATCCGTGGGCATGAGGTCGGGTGTGAACTGGATCCGGCTGAATCTCGTGTCTACGCTTCTGGCCAGGAGTTTAGCGGTGAGCGTTTTGGCTATGCCTGGGAGCCCCTCGAGGAGCACATGCCCGCCGATCAGGATTCCTGCAATCAGCAGTTCGATGGTCTCATGCTGCCCGACGATGACTTTGCCCAATTCGGACTGGATGCTCTCCACGGCATCGGCAATGGGGCGCACATCCACGCGGTGGGCCGGTTCGATTCCGATGGACCACTCGCTTGGAGGTGTTTCGGTGCGGACTTCAGCAGCTTCATTCCGGAGTTCACCGGCTTCGGCATTCAGGGGGGTGTCTTCAGTCATGGAAAGATGGTTTGAACCTATTTAGTCTGGGTGTAGAATTGTTCAATGAGGTTGTGAAAATGCAGCATATCCGGAGTGTCTACACCTTCTATCAGCGAAAGGTAGGCGTAGCGCTGGAAGATCTCCCGGATCAGTTCGATGTCCGCTCCGGTCTTCTGGGCTGCTTGCCGGAAGAACGTATCATCTTCATCGCCGGTGCGCTGAGGTAGCCGGAGCATAAAGCGTTCCCGCAGGTGTGACTTGAAAAGGTCCATTTTGAGCAGAATGAGCTTCTTATGATCACTCTGCTTCATAAAGAGCTGAGAGATGACTTCCGCGTATTCTATGGAGGTATTGTCCATGTTTTCCCGCACGGGTATAATGCGTTGTTCTCTGCGCGCTCCGAAGATGAGATACAGGATGCCGCTGAACAGCAAGAGGTACCACGCATTGCGCAAAGAGCGCTCGGACAGGATAAACTCGAGCGGCCCCTCATCGTTCATCCATTCTTCGGTATTCTGGTTGAAAGCTTTCCAGTCGTAGTCGCGGTTTTCTTCGTCCCAGAAGGTTTTTCCGCTTCCCATTCGGCTCACTACCGCTGATACGTAAGCATTGGCAGTGTCGCTCACCATAAAGTAATTGGTGAAGATTAACGGAGTGGTGTGCAGGTAGATATCACCCTTGCCATAACGGATCCGGATGAAAACCGGATGATCTTCATTGATATTTCCCAGAATTTCCGAGGTATTCCCATCAATGCTATAGATCGTATCCTGCAGGAAGGTCCATTGGCCCATCGTGGTCTCATACTCCAGGACCCGGCGAAGGGGGTAGTACTCAGGCCGTCCGCGCAAGGTGAGATATGCGCTCGAGTCAAACATCATTTCAAACAGGGGGTATTCATAAACATCATTTTCCTGCTCGAAAGCATAGTAGTCTTCGTCCTCTTCTGTCCAGTCGTATTCTGACTCGGTATCCGGAGTCGCTGATTCAGCGGCACTGGTTGCGAGACTATCTTCTCGTTGTTTCAGTTCTGCCTGGATCCAGTAGAGTTTCATCTCTTCATTGTAGAAGCCGCACAGGGTGCTGTCCAGGAATCTGTTGGAGAGATCATCCACAAGGAAAAACGCACGGTTGCCGGCGGCCACAAAATGGAGTAATTGCTCAGTATCGGCTGAATCGTGGTAGGCCTGATTGCCTAAGAAAAGATAATTATCTACATCAGGCGTAGGGTCTTCGGGCATTTCACTGGAGAGGGTATCGTTTACTCTGTAGAAGCTTTCGCCCCCGTTGATTTTATTCATCAACTGGAAGAATACATAGCTGCCGTATGGGTTCTTATCATCTGGCTTATAGGTTTCAATCCAGAGCACTCTATCACCAACCAGCAGGAGATAGGCTGCCAATCCAACTACGATCAGCACTGCTGCCGCGATGATGAGCCGTATGTTACTCCTGCTTTGCATCTGGTTTTGGCTGCAGTGTGGATTGGTATTCAGTGAACAGTTGGTTTAGCCCGTCGAACTCTTCCATGCGGATCTCGGTATCACCATACCATACAATTTCGTAGGTGAGGGTGAGATTTTTAAAGGTTCGGTATCCGGGATGCCCGCGCATCTCGAGGAGGAAGTCCCGGTTGGTCTTATCTTTCTTCCAGCTGATCCAGGATTGATCATGCAACTGTCGGAGAAGGCGCAGGTAGAGTATGCGCACTGCTGTCTTGAGGTCTGAGGCATCTATCGCAAGGCGAAGCATCCGGTCCATATCCGACTCCTGAAACGTTTCGTCGATGTGCTCCAGGAAGTAGCTGAGGTCGGCGGGGAGCTTACTGTCCTTGTTTGAAGGCATGCGCGTGAGCATCCTGAAAAGAACATAGGCCAGTCCGCCGATGATCAGGAAAAGCATCACGGTTTTGCCCAGTTCAGAAGTCAGGAAATCATTCAGCCAGTCAACAAAGCCTGTAGCATCCCAGTCGTTGTCGAACTGATCCTTGTTTTCTTCTTCTTTTTCCTCTTTCTCTTTCTCATCCGGGTTGGTGTAGTCCAGTCCGCTGGTGGTTTCCTTCCATTGCTGAGGGGTCCATATGCTGGCTGTATCCCCTGCTGGATTATCCTGCGCTCCGGCCAAGGACACCCAAAGGAAGGCAAAGAGCAGTATGGCCTTATTCTTTTTCGAGGCCATAGGCGCGACGCTTGAATCCAATCTTGTTGATGGCCTGCCGCAGTGAGCTGGCTTCATTGACTTCCTGCTGAGAAAACACCTGAAGGCCCATACCGTAGATAGTCAGACTGAAAGCCATCAGGGAGATGAATGCGATGAGGAATGTGTAGATGACATAGGGCAGCTGGCGGCTGAGCCATGAAAAGCGCGAAAGGTTCATCTGGATGAAATCAAGTCCGAGCCAGGCAAAATCGCTGTACAAGATCATCAGGATCAGCCATTGGATGCTCAGAATAAGCGTTGCTGTCCCTATGGTTTTCCAGAATGATCCCCGTAGCAGACGCATGGCATCGCCAAGCGAAGCTGGAAACAACCGGTCACGCAAGATTCCGCTCATATAAACGAAGCAGCAAATGGGAAACCAGAACAGTTCAATGAGCACTGTCCAGCCCTGACTCAGGAGCAACGGGAGGCCCGCTAAAGTTGCAATAAGCAGGGCGCCGAGGAGATGACGCGCTCCGGGCACTGGTCTTTCGGGATATACAGTTCGCACAAACTGTCGTCCGGTGAGGTACATCCAAAGGGTGAAGAGTATGATCTGTGCCGGAAATGCCGCCGGAAAACGGCTGAAATTCATGTGGTACATATAGTTGTCCCAAACCCACAAGGGGCCAAGAGGATTGAGATAATCCGAGGGCCACTGAAAAATTTCATTCATCTTCCCCGCCGACAACCACGTATAGAATCCCGTGAATGCGAGCGAGAGCAAGGCCGCGGTGGATGCCGCCCGCCGGGCATTGCGGCCAAAAATGAGAAACGACTCCGTGAAGATGCGCCCACCGGTCTTGATGGTATCCAGCGGAATGACATGTGTGGGCGTGGGAGGCAACTCCTCCATGACGGGATCGCCGATGTGCCCGCGGCGACGAAGCACGCGGGGATAGATAACGAAGTAGCCTGTCACAATGCCTGCTGAAATCAGGATGACCACCAGCCGGAAAAGGTCCAGAATCAACTGTCCGTTGGGTACGCCAGGCAGACGGGTATATCGTGTGGCAAAGGATTCGATGATGGCTGCGTAAACCAGGAATACGCTTACGGCGAGCATAATCTTGATTCCAGATCTTGCGGAATGGACCAGTGCCTGGGTGCGGGTATAGGTGCCGGGAAACAGGAGCCCGCGGGCGAGAATGAGCCCGGCGGCTCCGCTCAGCACAATCATGGAAAGCTCCAGTGTACCATGCAGCATGATGGCCAGAAACGATTCACGGAAAAGCCCGCGCTCAATGAAGAAATAAACAAAGGCCCCTACCATGATGCCATTGTAAAGGAGAACATAATAAGTGCCTACAGCGAAGGTGAGTCCGAGGATAAAAGCGAAAAATCCAACCCGGATATTATTCAGCGCAATAGAGAAAAACATCTCCATGGCATCATCATCCTGATATACGGCCATGGGGTCACCATTCTGAATATTGGCCTCCGTCATTTCCACGTAGGAGCTGCCCAGGATGATCCGAGCAAATTCAGGGTAGTGCACCGAGGAGAAGATGCCAATAGCAACGCCTCCGATAAATACGAGGAAGGCGGTGAGAAGTGCCCTGCGTCCATGCCACAATGCCTCGGGAAGGTCCCGCAACCAATAAGAAGCCCGGGTTCCCCGGGATTTTGAACGGTTTCGGTAAATGGCCTGATACACCTGCTGCGCCACACGGTTCAAGTAGACGCGAATGGAGCGATTGCCGTAATAGGTCTGGGAGTAGGAAAGGTCATCGGTAGTTTCGATAAACAGGTTGGTCAGACGGTCGGGATCTTTGTTCCGGTTGCCCAGAAGCTGCTCGAACTCCTGCCACTTCTCTTTGTTCTGTCCGATGAATTCGGTTTCCTGCATAATTTCACCCGCCGGGCGATAAGATATGCGCCGAAAATAAGCGGTTTTGATCCTGAATGAGAACTATTGATATCCGTACTACGCAGAATGTCACGATCACTTACGAGCTGGCCTCGACTGGTGACCGCATTGTGGCCTTTATCCTGGACAGTCTGGTAAAGCTAATCGTCCTATCGCTTTCTGCGGCGTTTTTTGCTTTTTTGCCTAATTCCTTCATGGCACACATCGGTGTTTTTTTCCTTTACCTTTTTTACATTCCTATGGTCATGCTTCCGCTGCTGATCATGGAGGTGATGATGAATGGGCAGACGATCGGAAAGCGGGCCATGAAGATCAAGGTGATCAAGCTCAACGGCCGCCAGCCGATGTTCTATGATTATCTGCTTCGTTGGGTATTCCGCCTGGTAGATGTGTATGGAACGCTGGGCATTGTGGGTTCAGTCATGGTATCGAGTACAGAATACGCCCAGCGGATTGGCGATATGGTGTCGAATACCACGGTTGTCCGGGTTTCCAATAAACTCAACCTGAGTCTGAAGGATGTCCTGAAGATTGACAGTATTCACAGCTATACTCCGGTATATCCGGCGATTCGCCATTTCCGGGAGTCGGATATCGTGTTGGTGAAGCATGCCCTGGAGCGTTACCAGCGCCACCGGAACCGCGCTCACTCTGAAGCTCTTGATGAGCTGGCCTCGCGCATGGCTGATCGTCTGGGCGTCACGGATCGACCGGGGGATACCCCCGTGTTTCTGCGCACGCTGATCAAAGATTACGTTGTGCTTACGCGCTGATCAATGCCGTCCAGGCCCGGCAAGCTTCTTCTATCTCCATTTCCTGATCCCAGATGCCTTCACCGGTTGCCCGGAGCAGCGTGAAGTTGAGGGTAGTGCGGCTCGTGCGCTTCTTGTCGAAGTGGAAAAAGGGTTCCAGGGCGTCGAAGGTTGGCCACCCTTCTGGTGGCGCAGCGAACAAGTTCATGAGGGCTTGCACAATGGTATCGGCCTCTTCGCGCGGGAGGAGGCCGCAGTTTGCTGAAAGTATCGTTTCTGCCTGCATGCCGGCCGCTATGCAATGGCCGTGAGGAATGGGTTTTCCTGCGGCGAGCAAGGTGGATTCCAGCGCATGGCCGAAGGTGTGCCCGAAGTTGAGCAGGCGGCGAGGTCCTGTTTCCCACGGATCGGCCTTGCAAATGTCCAGCTTGATGGCGGCCGTGGTTTCGAGCAGTTCGGCAGGGATGGCTGGCCCGGGGCCAAGGGCCAGCAGGGTATTCCAGTGGGCACGATTCGCAACGAGACCATGCTTGAGCATTTCGGCCAGACCAGATTCCCATTCACGCTGCGGCAATGATGCAAGCCATTCCGGACAAACGAGGACTGCTTCGGCGCGGGCAAAGGTGCCCACCACATTCTTGGCTGCACCGAGGTCAATGCCTGTCTTGCCGCCAATAGCCGCATCTGCCATCGCCATCAGACTGGTGGGCAGCAGCACAAACGGAATACCGCGTTTGTAAGTTGACGCGATGAATCCCCCCAGGTCCGTCACAACACCGCCACCGAGACATACCAGTTTGGCGTGTCGGGTAGCTCCTGCTTCAGCCAGGTGATTCCAGCAGTGCGCCGCGATTTCGGGCGATTTGGAGCCCTCACCAGGTTCTACTTCAAGGATGTCGGCATGGCGGCAGGCAGCAGAGTGCTCGATAAGCCCGGGCAGGCAATGCGCTGCCACATGGGAGTCCGTAATCAGGTAAATTTCTGACTCATCCGATAGCAAAGTGTCCAGGGCAGCTCCGAGTTGGGTGACCTCCGGATAGATACGCAAAGGCGTGACTGACATGGGGCCGAATGTACTTCAGCAAAAAAAGAAAAGGGCAGGAAACTACGCAGTGCTGCTGTTTTCCTGCCCTCTGTGGTGCCACCAGGATTCGAACCGGGGACACAAGGATTTTCAGTCCTTTGCTCTACCAACTGAGCTATGGCACCGAGAAAGCGGCGGCAAATGTAAGCAATCAGACAGGGAAGAGGCAAGAAATTTATGAGCTCATTTGTACGCAGCCCATTCGCTCTTTACACCTGATTGCCCGGTTGAGTAATCCGGTGACGAGTCTCGTCATCTGGCAAGCAACCCGGAGGCTTTTAGCCGTCTTGACGATGAGGGTTTTTCGGGTATATTTTGATAATGCGCTGTAAATGAGTGAGAAAGATATGAGATGGGGCAAAACGAGGGTGTGATGGTGGGCGATTTTTTGAGAATCATCTATCAAAATCCTTGTTTCATCGACGGCTCTTCGTTTATTTAGACCCGGGAATTACCAACCCGACCTGAGTTACCAACTTAACCAAATCAAACTGAAATGGGAAACTTTCTATTCTCATCATTTCATGCTTTTTTATCAAAGTGGAGGGGAGCGTGCCTGACCGGAATCGCATTCATGGCGATCGGGCTTGGAACCGTCCAGGCGCAATCTCCATGTGATCCTGTTCTCGCGATCAGCTGCGCGGCCAATCAAGTGGTCTATTGCGGGGACCTTGCCGGATTTGTTCCGCCCTCACCGGTGGCTGAGGTGGTGGGTTGTCCGGATTTCGTCATTTGGTCAGTCAACTTCGAGTTTACTTTAACTCCCTTGACCTCCGGATCTTGCCAGAGCACATATGCTGTGAACTGGTTAGTGGATGTGGAGGGAAATGTGGGAGGAATTCCTCTTGATCTCTCCGGGACATGTTCGCATGTTCTGACGGCAATAGATAATGAAGGCCCGGTCTTCGCATCGGTGCCAGCCAGCGCTACCATGGAGTGTAGTTCCCCTATGCCCGGCTCTGCGCTGCTCACCGCCACTGATGAATGCGGTGTTGTAGAGCAGATAACGGTGTTCACCTCCACCACTTCCGGCGGGGCGGGATTGAATGCGAGCTACAGCTTCTGTCAGCTTACTACACCGCTCGGACCTGGCCCGGATGGCTCCATCTGGCTCAATGGTGTGCAGGCGCTCGGTCTCGCAGCCAGTAATTACTGGTCATGGACAGGCTCTCCAGTTCTTCAGGAATACCCTGATGGTACTGCTCAACTTACTGGTACCGTCGTGAACAATGCGAACCCAACGCAGGGATGGCAGGTGGAAATGTGGTTTCAGAATCGCCGCAACTGGTCCCAGTGGTCTGCTCTCGGACGCAGCTACAAGGATGACCTGAACCTGGCCACCCCAGGCTCGCTGTTCACGGGCTGGGAATTCTATGAGCTGGTGCCCACCTTCTCCCGGCTCACCGGTTTCAACGCCTACGCGGGCAATGAGCTTTACCTCTCACACCAACCCGCCAATTATTACTACGGATTCCAGCTCGGTCAGGCGGCCAATTCCCGCAACGCCAGCAATGGCATGAGCGGTTGGTTTTTCTGGGAAGGTTGGTTCAATGGTCAATGGCGCAGCGGAAATGGCGATTTATTCACCAATACGAACTGCGCTGACCTGGAAGTGGACTGCGAAACCGAGACCACTTACCTCTGGCGCGCAGAGGATGCCTGCGGCAATAACACGTTTGCGTCCCAAACGATCACCATGGTGGATACCACCGGTCCGGTGTTCGACAACTGCCCGGCTAATGTGACCATCGAGTGTGGTACTGACCTCCCAGCAGTTCCCGTGGTAACTGCAACTGACGCTTGCTCGGCGACAATCATCACCTACCTCGGTCAAAGTTCAATCAACTACACGAATCCCTGTGAGGGAACACTCACGCGCACATGGGCGGCAGATGATGAATGTGGAAACCGGACATTCTGCGTGCAAACCATCACCATAGTGGATTCCACTGCACCGGTATTCAGTTTCACTCCTGCTGATGCCACCTATGAATGCAATGAGGATATCATCATCGAAACACCCACCGCTATTGACGCTTGTCTTGGCCCGGTAGATGTTGTCGTAACGGAGGAAACCATAGCCGGTTCATGCCCGCAGGAGTACACAATCATGCGCACGTTTACCGCCACTGACAACTGCTCTAACGTCAACACAGTGGAGCAAATCATTACCGTTAATGATACAACCGCACCCGTATTCAACCCATTCCCGGTTACGCTCTCAGTAGAATGTACTGAGGTGGATGCTGTTCCGGCCTTGACCGCTGCTGACAACTGTGGCTCGGTGACCGTCGAACTGGAATCTGAAGTGCTCGGTTCAGGCGGCTGTCTGGGTGTGCTCCAGCGCCACTATGTTGCAACAGATGAATGTGGCAATTCGTCCGAGGCTTTCCAGTATATCACGATCCTGGACAATACGCCGCCGGTGATTGACAATCCCGATGATTTCACCGTGGAATGCAGCAGCGTTCCTGCCCTGCCCACTATTCCCATCACCGATAACTGCGGTGATGATGTGACGATCGAAACATCAACCCAAATCATCTCAGGCGACTGCCCGAATAGCTACAGTATCGTTTGGACGTGGACTGTCACCGACCTCTGCGATAATGTGAGCACCGCATCTACAACGGTTACCGTTGTGGATACAACCAATCCGGTGTTTGATTTCCTCCCGGCCAACGAGACCTACGAATGTGATGAGACCATTCCTGCTCCGACCATTCCCGGCGCCACAGACAACTGCGACACGGATGTGACCGTTTCTTTCACCGAGACCGTCACACCTGG
>CANGTU010000011.1 GCA_947456965.1 Flavobacteriales bacterium | reverse complement strand
TCAGGATGCGCGAGCACGGGCTTGTAGCCCTGCAGGTGCATATTGAATATTGCTCTCGGCAGGGTGGGAGGTTCCTGCATAAATCCCAGTTCAAACAGCACGTAATTGTTACCGAACGTGAGCAGTTCTTTCTTTTCAATGAGTGCTTCGAAATGCTCATCCAGGAAATACTCTGCGGCGGCTTCAATTTCAATTTCGAGTCCGTCGGCTGCAATTTGTTCGCGCACTTTTACGAGTCCTGAGAGAATGCGCTCTGCCGTATTCGGATAGAGATCGGTGTAGATGTGCGGCGTGGTGATCACCTTGCGGTAGCCGAGGTCTTTCATCGCACGGAGGAGGAACATGGTCTCGTCCATATTCTGCGCGCCGTCATCGATGCCGGGAATAAAATGGCTGTGCATATCAATGCCCACCAGCGAAAGATCTGCGGGAGAATGAGTTTGCTCCGTTTTACCGAGCATGCGTTTGAGGAACGACATGATTATCGGCCGGCGTATTGGCGTTCGTAATAGTGCTGGTATTCACCGGAAGTGACTGCTTCAATCCATTGCGGATTTGCGAGGTACCAGCGCACCGTATCGGTAAGTGCCATGCGGAAATCCTGAGTGGGTTTCCAGTCGGTTTCGGCCATGATTTTCGTGGCGTCAATCGCGTAGCGCATGTCGTGGCCCGGACGATCCGTCACGAAGGTGATGAGCGAAGCAGCGGCACCTTCCGGCTGATTGAGTTCGCCGTCCATGATGCTGCACAGCAGGCGCACGAGGTCAATGTTCTTCCACTCGTTGTTCCCACCAATGCAGTAGGTAAAGCCTGCTTTGCCCTCGTGGAGCAGGATATCTATAGCCCGCACGTGGTCATTCACCCACAGCCAGTCGCGCACGTTTTCACCCTTTCCATATACCGGCAGCGGCTTCTTGTCGCGGATGTTGCGTATGATGAGGGGAATGAGTTTCTCAGGGAACTGGTGCGTGCCGTAGTTGTTGCTGCAATTGCTGATGAGTATGGGCAGTCCGTAGGTATCGTGATACGCTCGCACAAAGTGATCGCTTGATGCCTTACTCGCGCTGTACGGACTGTGCGGATCATACGCAGTGGTTTCGGAAAAAGAGCCGTGAGTACCGAGGCTACCGAATACTTCATCGGTAGATACGTGGTAAAACAGCTTGCCTTCCATCTGTCCCTTCCACACGTCTTTCGCTGCATTGAGAAGGGTTGCAGTGCCGAGCACATTGGTGCGCACAAAGCCTATCGGATCGAGTATGCTTCGGTCCACATGGCTTTCTGCGGCGAGGTGCAGGATGTGGGTGATCGCTTCAGCAGATAACAGCCGTTCCACGTGCTCTGCATCGCAAATATCACCCTTGATGAAGGTGTAGTTGGGAGCGGACTCGATATCGGACAGGTTGCCCAGGTATCCGGCATAGGTGAGCTTGTCGAAATTGATCACGCGATAGTCGGGGTACTTTTTCACAAAATGCCTTACTACGTGGGATCCGATAAATCCTGCGCCCCCGGTGATCAGGATGATTTTGTCCATGGAGGCAAAGATACAGGCCTCAGATACGCCATTCTACCCCGATGCGGAACCATCTTCCGGGCATGGGTACGAACCCGCTCTCCACATACTGGCGACCCAGCAAGTTGGCGGCATCCACAAATGCGGCGAAAGGCCCGCCTGAGTAGCGGAGACGATAGTCGAAAACGGCGTAGCTGGCGCCATTGAAGCGCTCGAGATACCGGCAAATCATGGAATGGCTGAGGCGTTTTCCTGTTTTGCATTCCGCTTGAACAATCAGCTGATGGGCAAGATGGTCGAGTGCATACTTATTGAGCAGAACACCACGGGATACTTCTCCTGCCAGGTAGGTGTAGCGAACGGATGCATTCAGCAAGGCGAATTGCGCTTCACTCCGGCGGGAGTATTGCAGCATGGCTTCACCGCCATAGATCTGCACCTGACTGAAGTTGCGCGGTTGCCATTGCAATGTGTCATTTTCGCGCACGAAGTCGATGAAGGAATCCGTCAGGCGGGAGAATCCCGAGAGCTGGGCAGTCAGGTTGCCACGGTGGTAGCGTACTCCAGCCTCTCCGGTCCAGGCCGTTTCGGGCCGCAGATCTGGATTGCCCCTGTTTGCCCTGTCTGAATAATATAGGTCTGTGTAGGTTGGCAGCCGGCTGCCGCCCCCGATGTGGGCAAATAAGCCGACGGACCGTGATATGGTCTGACTGCACTCCACGCCGGGATAGATTCGCACCCCGTAACCTGAGGCGTATTGCACGTTGGCTCCTGCGGTGAGCTGCAGGCCACCGGATGTGTTGATCTGCTGCTCTGCATAGAGCGCGTGAAAAAAGCGTTCATGATGTCCGAGATTATTGCTGCGGATGATTTCAGCGCGGCTCTCGTAGCCAATTCCGAACGTGCCCCAGCGGTTGGTGCGCGAGGCATGAAACTCTGCACCGGTTGCTGTGGTGAAATGGTTATTCCTATACACTTCCGGTCTGTTGCGGATGAATATATAGTCATCATGATTATAGCGGTAATACACCAGCGGCCTGAGTTTCCATTCTCCTGCAACCAGGGTATATCGCATTCCTCCGAAGGCGGTACGCACTCGCTCCCACGCATCTGTGTCAAATGGATAGGCGTAGTATCCATGGGCACCGAATTGATTGTCCGATGCCGAGCCGATCACATCGAGCTGGCCACCGGCCACCTTGTATTGTCCGAGGTAGTTCAGCCGGTGCTGTGTATTGGCTGAATTGTACCGAAAGCCATCGGTCCGGAAAAAGGAATAATCGATCTGGTGGCCTGAGGCGCCATCTTCGGAGCTACGTCCTATGGAGACACGGCCGCCGCCCAGCGCGTATGGTCGTCCGCGATCATTTCCTTCGTCCATATCGGAACCGCCATAGGCCTGGATGAATAGCTGTTGTTCTCCGGGCTTACGGGTGACGATGTTCACTGCTCCGGCCAGTGCGTTAGCTCCGTAAATTCTTCCTGCGGTTCCCTTGAGTACTTCGATGCGCTCGACCATGGCCAGATCTATGGGCAGATTGACGTTGTGGTGGCCGGTTTGCGGATCGCGCATGGGTATGCCATTCACCAGAATCAGCACTTGCTCGAAGGTGCTGCCAAGCATGGTGATATCGGCCTGTCCGCCCCACGGTCCGCGTTGCCGGAGGTCAACTCCTGCGATATAGGCCAGGGCCTCTTGAACGGATTGCACCGGCATACGCTCCAGATCATCCCGGTTGAGAATCTGAACATTTCGTGTTGCAGCCGAAGCGATGAGTCTTTTTTCAGAAATGGTTACTTCGGGCAGCATGCGCAGGGTATCCTGCGTCATTCCACCATGAGCAGCTGACACGAGGCATGCGGTCAACAGCAGTTGATACTTCTTCATAAACAAAATGAGTTCAGGTTGGCTTACAGACTCCAGTAAGTGAGTCCCGTAATCTTGCCCTTGAATAGTCCCTTGATGTCCATGATAACACCTTTGTCATTGCGCAGGTACTTCCGGAAGTCAGCTTCGGTAAAGGCCATAAATTCACGGTGGGCAACAGTCACCACAATGGCATCATACTGGCCTTCCGCGGGTTGGTTGTTCAAGTGAAATCCGTACTCGTGCATCACTTCATCGGAGTCGGCATGGGGATCCATGACGTCTACCTGCACGCTGAAGGATTCGAGTTCGCGGATGACATCCACGACTTTGGAGTTGCGGATATCGCTTACGTTTTCTTTAAAGGTGGCACCGAGCACAAGCACCCGGCTTTCCAGAGAATTCTTGCCGGACTCAAGGATTTTCTTCACGGTCTGTTTACCCACATAGAAACCCATCGAGTCATTCACGAAGCGCGCTGAACTGATGACCTTGGAGAAATAACCGAGCTTTTTGGCTTTGTACACGAGATAATAGGGGTCTACCCCTATGCAGTGACCTCCTACAAGTCCGGGTGTGAAGGGAAGGAAGTTCCACTTGGTGCGGGCGGCTTCAAGCACGTCGTAGGTGTTGATGCCCATCTTGTGCATGATCAGCGATAACTCATTGACGAGGGCAATATTGACGTCGCGCTGCGTGTTTTCGATGATCTTGGACGCCTCGGCTACCTTGATGGATGTGGCTTTGTGCGTGCCGGCATCCACAACGATATCATACACCCGGGCAATCTCATCCAGTGCCTCGCTGTCGCAACCGCTCACGACTTTGGTGATGGTACGGATGGTGTGGTTCTTATCGCCTGGATTGATGCGTTCTGGGGAATAGCCAACCTTAAAGTCCTTGCCCATCTTCAGTCCGGAGAGCTCTTCCAGAATAGGTACACAGTCATCTTCTGTGCAGCCCGGATACACCGTTGATTCATACACGACATAGTCACCTGGTTTCAGTGCTTGCGCCACAGTGCGGGAAGCAGCAAGCACGGGTCCAAGGTCGGGCAGGTTCATATTGTTGATGGGGGTGGGAACGGCAATGACAAAGAAGTTGGCCTTCTTCAGATCACTGGCGTTTGCTGTGAACTCGATATCGCGGTTCACAAATTCGGAGGCAGCCAATTCCTGACTGGGATCTTCTCCGCGCTTCATCATGTCCACCCGACCGGCATGGATGTCAAATCCGATGACGCGGACGTCGCGGGCAAACTCAAGGGCAATGGGAAGGCCTACATATCCGAGTCCGACGACACATAGGGTGGCTTTCTTCTCCAGGAGCGGTTCGTATATCTTCATAACGATGGAGTTCGGTGAGTTCAGTCTTCGATAAGGCGCACACGACCATTGGATAATTCATACCGTTCTCCGCTTTCCGGGCAGGACGCCAGGCCATGCTGATCAAAGCGCAGCTTGTGGCCTGAGCGGCTCATCCATCCGGTCTGCCGCGCGGGATTTCCCATCACCAGCGCGAAGGGAGGTACTTCACGTGTCACCACGGCACCAGCACCAATGAATGCGTATTGCCCGATTTCATGACCGCACACGATGGTGGCATTGGCACCAATGGAAGCTCCGCGGCGCACCACTGTCCGGGCATACTGGTCTTTCCGCGGGATGGCGCTGCGGGGATTGATAACATTGGTGAACACGCAGGATGGTCCGAGGAACACGTCGTCTTCACACACAACACCGGTATAGAGACTTACATTATTCTGCACCTTCACATTATTGCCCAGCACAACGTCCGGACTGATCACGACATTCTGCCCGATGTTGCAGTTTGCACCGATGATGCTGCCGGGCATGATGTGGGAAAAGTGCCAGATTCGGGTTCCTCGCCCGATGGAGCAGCCATCATCTATGACAGCAGAAGAATGTGCCTGGTATTCAACCACGATTCAGCGGATGTATTTTTCAAAATTCTTGTGCTCCACTTTGTTCAGCTCGTCCGTGGTGAGAGACTTGAAGTATTCATAGGTAATCTTCAGCCCGTCCGACCTGTGCACTTTGGGTTCCCAGCCGAGCAGGGTGCGCGCGAGCGTGATATCGGGCTGGCGCTGTCTGGGGTCGTCCGTGGGCAAAGGTCTGAACTCAATCTTCTGTTGCGTACCGGTTAGCCGGATGATCTCTTCGGCAAAGTCGAGTATGGTAATTTCGTCCGGGTTTCCGATGTTAACAGGCCCGGAATAGTCGCTCAGCAAAAGCCGGTATATGCCCTCTACCAGATCATCCACATAACAAAAGCTTCTGGTCTGTGATCCGTCGCCAAACACAGTCAGGTTCTCGCCGCGCAGCGCTTGCCCGATGAAGGCAGGGAGCACGCGCCCGTCGTTGAGTCGCATGCGTGGTCCGTACGTATTGAAGATGCGAACGATACGTGTCTCCAGGCCATGAAACGTATGATAGGCCATGGTGATGGCTTCCTGAAAGCGCTTGGCCTCGTCGTATACACCGCGGGGGCCCACAGGATTGACATTACCCCAATAGGATTCCGTCTGGGGATGCACCGTAGGATCCCCATATACTTCACTGGTGCTGGCCACCAGAATGCGGGCCTTTTTCTCCCGCGCCAGTCCGAGGCAGTTGTGCGTGCCCAGCGAGCCGACCTTCAGAGTTTGTATCGGGATTTTCAGGTAGTCAATGGGAGATGCCGGAGATGCAAAATGCAGGATATAGTCAAGAGGTCCGGGAACGTGGATGAAACGGGTAACGTCATGATGAAAGAACTCGAAATGCGCGAGCGGAAAGAGGTGTTCGATGTTCTTTAGGTCGCCAGTGATGAGGTTATCCATACCGATGACATGGTAGCCCTCGCGGATAAACCGGTCGCAGAGATGAGATCCGAGAAAGCCGGCGGCACCGGTGATCAGGACGCGTTTCATGCCTGGTTATTTTCGTTGGGCGCTACCGTTTGACGGCCGATGCTCTTGTACAGCCAGCCCAGCTCTTTCATACGCGCCGTTTCGTAAAGGTTCCGGCCGTCGAAAATGGCCTTTGACTTCATCAGCGACGCCATGCGATCGAAGTCGGGATTGCGGAATGCCGACCATTCCGTGCAGATGAGCAAAGCGTCAGCATCGCGAAGAACGTCGTATTGATCGGTGCAATACTCCACGTGATACCCCTTTTGGCGGCGCACATTCTCCGTTGCTTCGGGGTCATATGCGCTCACCTGAACGCCCGCTTGCAGCAGATGTTCGATCATGTAGAGAGCCGGTGCTTCGCGGATATCGTCGGTATCAGGCTTAAAAGCCAGACCCCATATGGCCACCTTCGACCGGGTGAGTTGCTGACCAAGGTATTCGAGGAGCGGGCCGAGCAAGATGGTCTTTTGCCGGTCGTTGACCTTCATCACGCTCTTCAGGATGCGGAATTCATAGCCGGCCTCCACGCCTGAACGGGCAAGGGCCTGCACATCCTTGGGGAAACAACTTCCGCCATAGCCAATGCCAGGAAAGAGGAAGCGTTTGCCGATCCGGGTATCAGAGCCGATACCAAGCCGCACCATATCCACATCAGCACCAACCTTTTCGCAGAAGTTGGCGATCTCATTCATGAATGAAATCTTGGTGGCCAGGAAAGCGTTGGCGGCATACTTGGTGAGCTCGGCACTGCGCTCATCCATAAACAGGATGGGGTTGCCCTGGCGGGTAAAGGGTTTGTATAACTCTTCCATCACCTTTCGGGCGCGCTCACCTGAGGTCCCTACCACCACGCGGTCGGGCTTCAGGAAATCATCCACTGCAAAACCCTCGCGAAGGAATTCAGGATTGCTGACTACATCAAACGGGTGCCTGGCATTTTGGGCAATAGCCTTCTGCACCTGCTCCGCGGTGCCCACGGGTACAGTACTCTTGTCCACAATAACCTTGTAGCCGTTGAGAATTTTTCCCAGTTCAAAGGCGACACCGAGCACGTAGCTGAGGTCAGCGCTGCCGTCTTCACCCGGAGGCGTAGGCAGGGCAAGGAAGATAATCTCCGCAGCCTCGGCCGCAGCTTTGAGGTCGGTGGTAAAATGGAGACGGCCTTCCCGGATATTGCGTTCGAATAGCACGTCAAGGTGGGGCTCGTAGATCGGGATTTCTCCGTTCTTCAGGCGCTCCACCTTACTTGCATCAATATCCACACAGACCACATGGTTTCCGGTTTCGGCGAAGCAGGTGCCGGTCACGAGACCCACATAGCCTGTTCCAACCACAGCAATGTTCAGCATATCTGTAGAGCGTTGGGCGCGCGAAGATAGGGAGGTTTGGTGGTGGGTCGGGAAGCGAATCCGGGCCCCCGGCTTCCCAGGGGGGGGCGGTTCAATCACCTTGACCGGCCTCCGCTTGTCCGTCTTAAGATCCGAACACCACGTGCTGCAACCGGTTGTTTTTTGGATAGGTTCGCGAGCCCACCGTCCGTTAGATTTGCTGACCAACTCATCGTTATGCATACGCTCGAAGTCAGGAATGTTTCTAAATCATACGCCGGCCATCAGGCCCTCCGGGAGGTTTCCCTGAAGGTGGAAAAGGGCACGGTGTTCGGACTGCTGGGCCCCAATGGTGCGGGAAAGACGAGTCTGATTCGCATCATCAACCAAATTACCGGTCCGGATTCCGGGGAGGTATACTTCGATGGTCAGCTGCTGGATCCCTCTCATACCAACAGCATTGGCTATCTGCCCGAGGAGCGGGGCCTGTACAAGAAGATGAAGGTAGGGGAGCAATGCCTCTATCTGGCCCGGCTCAAGGGCCTTTCCAAGGCCGAGGCCCGCACACGACTTCATGCCTGGTTCAATCGCTTCGATATCATGGCATGGTGGGATAAGAAAGTGGAGGACCTATCCAAGGGCATGGCCCAGAAGATTCAGTTTATTACGACCGTTCTGCATGAGCCTCGCCTGCTGATTCTGGATGAACCGTTCAGCGGGTTTGATCCTATCAATGCGGAGTTGATCCGCAATGAGATGCTCCGGCTCAAGGCGGAGGGAACCACCATCATCTTGTCTACCCATGACATGGGCAGTGTGGAGGAGTTGTGTGACAATATCGCCCTGATCAACCGGTCGGAGGTTATTCTTGATGGAGCGGTGGGAGAGGTCAGGAACCGATTCCGTACCCACCTCTTCGAACTGGAATATGAGGGCATGGCTCTGGACCTGGGGATTAGTCTGGGCGCCAATTTTGAACTGGTCAAGAGCTTCGGACGGGGCGGTCATATGGTAGCGCATATCCGGCTGATTGGCGGACATACCCTCAATCAACTGCTCTCCGCCCTGCTGCCCCATGTTTCCATCATCTCCATGCGGGAGTTGATCCCGGGGATGGAGGAAATCTTCATCGAAGCCGTGAAAACCTATAATGCCGCGAATCAATGAATAAGATCCTGCTGATTATCCAGCGTGAATACTTCAGCCGTGTGAGCAAGAAGTCGTTCATCGTGATGACCATTCTCGGTCCGTTGTTCTTCGCCGCCCTGATGTTTGGTGCGATTGCCGTCACCCTGAGCGATACCACAGAGTATGACGTGCTTATCGTAGATCCAATCGGAATTATCACGCAGATGGATCCGGCCACCGGAAAGCTTGTGCCCCGATACCCTGATCAGTTTGCCGATCAGGATAAACTTCGCTTCTCGTTCAGCAAGGACCTTCAGTCACCAGAGGCATTCAAGGAAGGATTTTACAATGTCATGGTGGAACTGGATGATGTGAGTATCAGCGATGGCCGGTGCAACATGTTCTTCAAGAAGTATCCGCCAACATACGTGCAATCAGAAATCCGCTCAGGACTTCAGGAATCGCTGGAGCGGTTCAGGGTTACCGATAGTCTGAAGCTGGACTATGAAACCTATAAGCGGGTGCGCGTGGAGGTGAGTTTCCATGAAATCAATATTGAACGTCTCGGGGAAGAGGACCGCACTCAGGAGAAAGCCACCATCGGCTTTGGGTTTGCGATCGCCATCTACTTTTTTATTTTCTTTTATGGGGTGCAGGTGATGCGCGGCGTGCTGGAGGAGAAAATGAACAGGATTGTCGAGGTCATTGTATCCTCCGTCAAGCCCTTCCAACTCATGATGGGGAAGGTGATTGGCATCGGACTCGTGGGCCTGACCCAGTTCCTGATCTGGGTCATTTTCTCGGCCATTGTCTTCTCGGTGGGGATGTCCTTCTTCTCATCTGAAATTGCCAGCGGAGCTGCCGTAGTGGATAATGCCGAACTCATACAGGCAGGGGCGGTGGACCGCGCTGTGCTCACACAACAGCTCATGGAGAATGAAGCCATAGGCTGGTTGTTTCAGATTAACTGGCCCATGATGATTGGTTTGTTCGTATTCTTCTTCATAGGTGGCTACATGATATATGGTTCCCTGTTTGCCGCAATCGGTGCCGCCCTTGATGCAGAAACAGACACGCAGCAGTTTTTGCTGCCCATTACACTTCCGCTGGTATTCGCCTACATTGTATCTGCTACGATGATAGGAAATCCGTCGAGTTCCATTGGTTCATTCTTCGCTGTATTTCCACTGACCAGCCCAGTTACAATGATGGTCAAGGCCATTATTGGTGCAAGCCCGTGGCTCATCATCCTGTCGATGGTGGTACTCGTCATCACCATCTTCTTCTTCGTCTGGCTGGCAGGCCGGATTTACCGGGTGGGTATTCTCATGTATGGCAAGAAGGTGAGCTACCGCGAACTCTGGAAATGGATCCGCTACTGATAGCGGGCGATGGGAGGCGTATCATTGCACCCACACTACATTCAGGATGAGGATTGCCATTATTGATTGCGGATCGAACACGTTCAATCTGCTCATAGCCGAAGCAGACCGCGCTGGGTGGAAGGCCATTTTTCGCAATAAGTTGCCCGTGCGACTGGGTACAGGCGGCTATGAGGGTGGCCGCATCCTGGATGCCCGGTTTATCCGCGGCCTGGATGCGCTGCTGACATTTCGCCATACGATGGATAATTATGGTGTGCAGAAGGTTTACGCCTATGCCACATCGGCTATACGTGATGCGGAAAATGGCCCTGAATTCGTTCACCGTGCGCGCCATCTGGCCGCCATTGAGGTGGATGTGATTGATGGTGACCGGGAGGCTGAACTGATCTTCGGAGGTGTTTCGCTGGCCTGGCCTATGGAGGATCAGCCTCTGCTGGTGATGGATATCGGAGGGGGGAGCACCGAACTGATCATCGGCCATGCAGGTGGTATTCTTTGGAAACGCAGTTACCAGCTCGGGGTGAGCCGGCTGCACGATCAGATCAAGCCCGGCGAGCGCATGGATCACGAGGCGGTGAATGCGCTGTACAGGATACTTGATGCCCAGATGGGGGATCTGCGCGAGGCTATCCGAACCTATGGCTGCCAGACACTCGTCGGCTCTTCAGGATCTTTCGATACGCTTCTCGACCTCTTCCGCCATGCAGCGGAGGACGTGGATACGAGTCAGAAACCAGGCTTGTGCAATGATATTCCTCTCAGTGCCTTTCCTGCGATTCATGCGTGGCTCATGGGATCCACCACCGATGAGCGGTTGCGGCATCCAGCGATACCTGCTGTCAGGGCGGAGTTGATGCCTATCTCAAGTCTGCTGGTTCGATATATTCTCGAGCTCGGAGAATTCAGAAAACTGGCACAGTGCCAGTACGCTCTCAAAGAGGGAGCCATGGAGGAGCTTTGGGCATCCCATGACTGGTCATCGGAAGAGGTCACCGGGGAGCGGCCCGAGGATTTTCTCGAGGGCTGAACCTCAAGCATGGCCAGGTGTTGGAACTCTATGCGAGGAGTCAGTAAATCCAATCTTCCGGTCAAGACATGTGTTCAATGCCAAAGGCCTTACACGTGGAGAAAGAAATGGGCTCGCGACTGGGATTCAGTCCTCTATTGCAGTGAGCGATGTCGCCGGCAAGGCAGGAAGTCGGGCGGGTTATCTTCGCAGGATGGCGGAAAAGAAGACCATGGATGAACTCGGCCGAATATCGCCTGATGATTATCACCGGGCGCAGAAAAGGCCGATGATCGTCGTTCTCGATAATATCCGGAGCGGTCTGAATGTTGGCAGCATCTTCCGCAGTGCCGATGCATTCAGGGTACAGGAGGTGATCTGCTGTGGTATTACTCCGTGTCCTCCTCATCGCGAAATCCTCAAGACTTCTCTTGGTGCCACGGAGAGTGTTCCCTGGAGGTATGTCGGGCAGATTGCTGATGCGCTTTCAGAAATCCGCTCAAGAAATATCCGCATCTGGTCTGTTGAACAGGCGCACGGAAGTATCCCGGTCACTGTATTCGTTCCGGATGGTCCGATTGCGCTGGTCTTTGGCAACGAGGTCAGTGGGGTTTCGCAGGAGGCTCTGGATGTCTCTGATGGTGTGGTGGAAATTATCCAGGATGGTTCCAAGCACTCCCTCAATGTGGCCGTCACGGCGGGTATCGCCCTGCACGAGGTATCCCGCCATTTTTCTCTGTAACTCCCGCTGAGTTTGTGAGCGCTTATCTTTGGGTATGCTCCGGCCGTTGACCTTAACGCACATCGCCATGTTTATTGCCGGCATGCTCGGTGCCCAGGAGTTTGATTTTTTCACAGGCTCTAACTGGGGTCGTTACCGCAGTCATGTCGAAGCGGGGATGGGTGTTGCCAATTTCCTCGGCGATCTCGGGGGAAAGGATGGGGTTGGTACCAATGACTTGCGGGATATCGAAATGACGGAGTTCAACTTCGCCGGTTTTGTGGGCTATCGCCGCGCGTTTCTGAAGCACTTGTATGGTCGGGCGCTGTTTTCCTACGGCCGGCTCTCTGGCAGCGACCGCCTTACCAATGAGGTATTCCGGAATAACAGGAACCTGAGTTTCCGGTCGAATGTTTTTGAACTCAATCTTATGGCTGAGGGCTGGCTTCGGCTCTGGGGCAAAAAGGGCCACCAGTACAAGCTGGATCGGGTCAATCAGGAGAAGGGACCCTGGCGTGTCCGCGGTGCATACTTCACCGCATTTGCCGGTCTCGGAATCTTCCATTTCAATCCGAAGGCCTTTGTGCAGGATCAGTGGGTGGCATTGCATCCGCTGCGCACCGAGGGGCAGGGGCTGCCGGGAGGACCTCCGATGTACAGGCGTACCCAGATCAATGTGCCGGTCGGCGTATCACTCATGTACTACATGCACAAGCAATGGAGCGTGGGGATTGAGGCACAGTACCGGTTTACGTTCACGGACTATATGGATGATGTGAGCTCCACCTACTTCAGCCCGGATGACATCGCTCTGTACAACGAGGATGGTACCGGTGATCTTGCGGCTTACCTGTCCAACCCATCACTGGGTCAGCAGAACGGCGGACTGCCCGCCAGTGTGACAGCTCCCGGTCAGCAGCGCGGTGACTTTCGCGATAATGACGGATACCTCTTCATCATGCTCAAAACGGATTACTGGATCAATAATTCCTCCATCAAGAAGTTCAATAAGAAGAGGTCCACGAGGAGGTTCAGGAAGTAAGACCGGAATCCGGTACTCGAAAAAAAAAGGCAGGGTTTCTCCCTGCCTTTACTATTGGATATCGGGCTTCTCAGTCTCTTCTTCCGAAGATGCGAAGAAGGAAGAGGAACAGGTTGATGAAGTCGAGGTACAGGGAAGTGGCACCCATGATGGCGAGTTTGCCTGCGGTAGCAGTGCCGTATTCTACACCAGCCCCAATGCGTTTTACCTTCTGGGTGTCATAAGCAATGAGTCCGGTAAAGATGAGCACGCCCACGCAGGAGATGATGTAGTCCAGGCGCTCGCTCTCCATGAAGTAGTTCACGAGTGAGGCAATGATCAGCCCGATCAGGGCCATCATCAGGAGGGAACCCAGCCGCGTCAGGTCCGTCTTCGTGGTATAGCCGATCACCGCCATGGTGGCAAACAAGGCAGAGGTAATGAAGAATACTTTGGCAATGACGTCAAGTGAGTAGATCAGAAAGATGTAGCTGAGACTGATGCCCATCACGGCAGCAAAGCTGAGGAACACGCCAATCAGAACCGGCAGTGACATGCGGTTGAATCCAAAATTCATCGCCAGCACGAAGCCAAGGGGAGCAAACATAGTCACCCAACCCAGCGCGGTGGGGCCTCCTTTTCCGATGAGGTAGTACACCAGATCAGTGGTGCCAAACCACCAGGCCATTACGCCACTGATGATCAGCGCGAGAGACATGTACGAGAACACATTGGCTACAAAGGCCCGCGGTGTGCTGAGTGACTGAGCATCGAGGACGCCGTCGCTTGATTGAAAGGGATTGATTGAGTTGTCCATAGGAGTAAACGTGTATTCGGGTATTAATTCAACTTGGAGCCGATCAGGTGCATGAACTCACGACGGGTCACATCGTTCTCCAAAAACGCTCCGCTGAAGGCGGATGTGGTGGTCACCGAGTTCTGCTTCGAAACTCCTCGCATCTGCATACAAAGATGGTGACATTCTATCACAACTGCCACTCCGAGGGGTTGGAGGGTGTCATTGAGGCAGTCTCTGACCTCGAGTGTCAGCCGCTCCTGCACCTGAAGCCTGCGGGCAAAAACATCTACCACCCGCGGTATCTTGCTGAGTCCAACAATTCTCCCGTTGGGAATGTATGCCACATGAGCCTTTCCGAAAAACGGGAGCATGTGATGTTCGCACAGGCTGTACACTTCGATGTCCTTGACAATGACCATCTCGCTGTACGTTTCATCGAACATGGCACTGCGCAGGATTTCCCTGGCGTCCTGTTCATAGCCCTGAGTGAGGTAGGTGTAGGCGCGAGCCACCCTTGCCGGAGTCTTGAGTAAACCCTGTCGATCGGCGTTTTCGCCGAGTTCCGTAAGAATCTTTTGCACGGCTTGAGCCATGGCTTCTTCGGATGGCGTCAGGGATTTTTTTTCGTCGTATTCCATGTTCAGGAACCGCCGAAGTACTCGACGATGTTGTTTTCGGTTTCGTAAAGTTTAAGGGCGTGAAGGGTGCAGCCATGATCGCTCACGGGACCTTCCAGTTGTTCCCAGAAAGCGATGACAATATTCTCGGCCGTCGTCTGGCGCCCCTTCATAAAAGGAACATCCAGGTTCAGGTTGCGGTGGTCCACCTGGTTGATGACATGCTCTTCCACGAGGTCTGACAGGATTTTGAGATCCATGCAAAAGCCGGTGACCGGATCGGGAGTTCCCCTGACGGTAATGAAGAGTTCGTAGTTGTGCCCGTGCCAGTTGGGGTTAGCACATCCACCGAATGTGCGCAGGTTGGTTGGTTCATCCCATTCTGCAACCCAGAGTTTGTGTGCCGCATTGAAACGCTCGCGTCGGGTGAGGTAGACCATGTGTGTCATGCGGGATTGAACAGGTAGCGAAGATAAAGGTTCTTCCTCGCGCTACCAGATGGCCTGCTCGTGCATGAGATAATTGCCCACGTAGTCAGCAATGCCCTCCTCCAGCGTGCAGAATGGCCGGGTATAGCCGATCCCTGCAAGTTTATGCATATCGGCCTGGGTGAAGTACTGATAGGTGTCACGGATATCCGCCGGAGTATCAATGAACTCAATCAGGGGCTCACGTCCCATAGCGCGGAATGTATTGCCGGCGAGGTCGAGAAAGGTGCGTGCCACACCCGATCCGAGGTTGTATATCCCGGAATTCTTACGATCATGCATCAGGTGCATGCATACTTCCACCACATCCTTGACGTACACAAAGTCACGCATCTGTCCTCCGTCGGGATAGTCGGTGCGATGCGAACGGAATAACTTCATCTTGCCCGTGGAGGAAATCTGGTTGAAAGCATGAAAGACCACCGATGCCATGCGGCCCTTGTGGTATTCATTGGGACCATAAACGTTGAAGAACTTCAGACCTGCCCAGAAAAAGGGCTTCTCCTCTTGCCTTAATGCCCACTGGTCGAATTCGTTCTTGCTCTCGCCATAGGGATTCAGTGGTCGCAGTTTGGACACGATCTCATGGCTGTCAGAATAGCCCAGCTCGCCCGCTCCATAGGTGGCCGCTGAGGAAGCGTAAACGAGCGGAATGGCTAACTCTGCGCAGATCTTCCAGATTTCCATCGAATAGTGGAGGTTGAGCTCATCGAAGATGGCCGTGTTCATCTCCGTGGTATCGGTGCGGGCCCCGAGGTGGAAAACAAATTGAATCTGGTCATCATGCTTCCGCAGCCAGTCAGCCAAATGCTTCCTGTCCACAAGCTCCCGGTAATGCTTGCCTGTGTAGTTGACGGCTTTGTCGGGCCTTGAGAAGTCATCGGCCAGCACGAGGTCCCTGAATCCATCGTCGTTCAGACGCCGAACCAGGCAGGAGGCAATAAATCCGGCAGCTCCGGTTATAACAATCATGAGTTGTGCTGTTTGGACAAAAGTAGCGGACAATCGAGGCACGCCGTGCTCAGGGGGAAACAGGCCGCATCCTCAAAAGCAGGAGGGGGGGATCCCGGTGTGGTATCCCTCCCTCGTGCGCCGGCTTGCCGGTTTGGATCAGTTCAGATTCAGGATGAAGGGCATGCGTGCCTGCACACCTTTCATATTCCGAAGACTTTCCACCTCGCGAAGCAGGGGCATCTCGCGGTAAATGGCTTCTCTGACCAGGGACTGCTGGGCTTCCGGGTTATTCTGCATGCCTTCGAGAAACTTCTGGAGGGGGTCAATCATTTCAGGAAGCTCCATCCGCTCGTATTCCGAGATTCCGGCGAGTGCTGCAGCTTCTGCAATGGCCGCCTGAAGATCACCGAGCTGATCCACCAGCCCTGCTTGCAGGGCATCTTCGCCGCTCCATACGCGACCCTGCGCAACAGAGTCAACCTGCGCCACGCTCAGACCGCGGCCCTCCGCCACCTTGGTGATGAAGTCGGTGTATACCTCGGCTACCATTTCTTCCATGACCGCCAGCTGTTTTTCATTCAGCGGCTTCGAGTTGCTCATCAGGTCGGCATTGGGATTGGTCTTGAAGCGGTCGAATGTGATACCGATCTTGTTTTGGAAAAATTTCTCCATGTTCGGAATGACACCAAACACACCGATTGATCCGGTGATGGTATTTGGATTAGCGAAAATCTTGTCCGCCGCACAGCTGATGTAGTATCCGCCGCTCGCTGCATAGTCGCCCATACTGACCACGAGTGGCTTTCCGGCATCGCGGATGAGCTTGGTCTCGCGCCAGATAACATCCGAAGCCAGGGCACTGCCACCGGGTGAGTTGACCCGCAGCACGATGGCCTTCACATCCTCATCTTCGCGGGCTTCGCGGAGCGCTTCCACGATGCGCTCGCTGCCGATGGTCTGGTCATTTCCTTCGCCGCTTTCAATGGCTCCAACGGCGTAGATTACGGCTATCTGGTCCTTGGCATTGCCCTCCTGTTTCTCTTGAACATTCCGGTGGTAGCTGGACATCTTGACAAGAGGCAGATCCTCTTCTCTGGATCCGCCATCTTTGGCTTCTTCTGCGCCTGACGCCGCGAGTTTTTCGTGCAGCAGGGCAATGACCTCATCCCGGTATTTGAGCCCGGTAATTACACCGGCATCCACTGCCTCAGGCAGGCTGTTCATGAAGCTGAGTGAATCCGCCGCCGCATTCAGAGCGGCCACCGATGTAGCCCTGCTGGCCGAGATATCTTCCAGCATCAGGCGCCAGATATCACCCAGGTAAGCGGCTGTTTGTTCGCGGTCTGAATCCGACATGTGGTCGTAAATGAGGGGCTCCACGGCTGATTTGTACTTGTTATCAGGTCCGCGGATTACTTGTGCTTCAATTTCGAGTTTATCCAGCATATTCTTGAGGAACATCACTTCGCCGTTCAGTCCCCGCCAGTCGAATTCTCCTTCGGGATAGAGGTACACTTCACTGGCTGCGCTGGCCAGGTAGTAACCACTTTGTGTGTAGAATTCAGAAAAGGCCACGACCCATTTTCCTGAGGCGCGGAAATCGGCAATGGCCTTGTGGATATCACGCATGGTGCTGGGCGCAGCCATGGGATTTTTCACTTCGATGAACGCTCCTCTGATGCGCTCGTCTGTAGCAGCATAGCGGAGGTCCTGAACGAGGCGGTCGAGGCCGGTGCCCGAGCCGGATCCAAAGGGGTCAAAACCGCCCCCGTGCTTGTTGGTGCGCTCGGTGAACAATCCATCGAGCTCGATATGCAGAATAGAATCGTTGCGGACAATCCCTGATGGTCCTTCCTTGGAACTGGCAATGGAGAGTATGATAATCAGGACCAACAGCCCAATCAGTGCAATCATGGCCAGAACGGTTCCTACCATGGAAGCGAGTGCATTTTTGAAGAAACTCATGGAAACAGTGTATTTGTGGTCAAAGTTAGACACTCATCTTAGGTGAAGAGAGGCTGTTACACCAGCGGCCTGTATCCCGGCTGAGAGGTGGATACGCTAATTTCGCGGGCTATGGCCAGGCATCATGTGTATCTCTGTATCGGCGGCAATCTGGGTGACAGGGCTGCCAACCTTGCTGAAACCCGGATGTTTCTGGAGTTCAATGTCGGGGATATCGAGGGGGAGTCTCCCATAGTGGAATCTCCTGCCTGGCAGATGGAGGATTCCCCGCCGTTCCTCAATCAGGTCATCCGGATTGCCACTGACCTGGAGCCGCAGGAACTCATGCAGGAAATAGCTGAACTGGAGGCGTTCTACGGACGGCGCCGGGTTACGGGCTCCTACGTGGACAGGGAAATGGATGTGGATGTACTGTCCTATGATCAGCAGGTCAGCGAGGAACCGGCATGGTACGTCCCACACCCCCGGCTTCATCTCCGCCGGTTTGTGCTCGTGCCGCTCGCTGCGCTCGACCCCGAATGGCGACATCCCGCGCTGAACCGGACGGCTGCCGAACTGCTGGAAGTGTGCGATGATCCTTCACCCGTGAGCATCTATGCCAGCGCATAGCTTCATCGTGATTGAAGGCAATATAGGGGCGGGCAAGACCAGTCTGGCCACCATGTATGCCCGGCACATCGGCTCGCGTCTCATTCTTGAGGAATTTGCTGAAAATACTTTCCTTCCGAAATTCTATGAGAACCCGGAGCGTTATGCGTTCCCGGTAGAACTCAGCTTTCTTTCCGAGCGCTTTTCTCAACTCAAAAAAGAACTCCTCGCGCGCGACTTGTTTACACCTGCCGTGGTGGCCGATTACTTTATCAGCAAGTGCCAGATTTTCGCGCGGAACAACCTGGTCCCCGACGAGTACGAACTGTTTCTGAAGATGTATGAAATGGTGGAGTCGAGCATTCCAAAGCCGGATCTGCTGGTGTACCTGTACCTGCCAGTGGAGCAACTGCAAATGAATATACGGAAGCGTGGAAGACCTTACGAACAGCAGATTACTGACCGCTACCTGGAAGATATCCAGCGCCAGTACATCGAGTTTATCCGACAGCATGAGGACCTCCGGGTGCTGATCGTGGACACGGCAGATGTGGACTTTGTCGGCGACCTTCGGCACACCGAACGCATGTTCGACCTTCTGAGAGGAGAATGGCCGGTGGGCGTCAGCCGGGTGAAGGCCTGAAGAAAGCGATGGTGATCAGGCCAGCTGCTTCGCCATGGCGATGCCGATCTCAGCCGGGCTGTCCACCACGGTGATGCCGCACTCGCGCATGATCTTCTTTTTGGCAGATGCTGACTCATGCTCACCGGAAACAATAGCTCCGGCATGACCCATCGTCCGGCCCTTTGGCGCTGTTTCACCAGCGATAAAACCCACTACGGGCTTGGTCCCGTTTTCCCGGATCCACATGGCAGCCTTGGGCTCCAGCTCTCCACCAATCTCCCCAATCATGATGATGCCCTTGGTCGAGGGATCAGCCATAAGCAGTTTGACCGCCTCCAGGGTAGTTGTGCCAATGATAGGGTCACCGCCAATCCCGATGGCCGTAGAAACCCCTAAGCCTGCCTTGGCGACCTGATCGGCTGCCTCATAGGTGAGTGTTCCGGACTTGGATACTATGCCCACATGACCGGGCTTGAATACAAAGCCAGGCATGATGCCCACTTTGGCTTCGCCGGCGGTGATAACACCCGGGCAATTCGGCCCGATGAGGGTGGCATTCCGGTCTTTTACATACTCCTTCGCCTTGACCATATCGGCCACAGGAATCCCCTCTGTGATGGTCACAATGACCTTGATGCCTGCGTCGGCGGCTTCCATGATCGCATCGCCGGCAAATGCAGGTGGAACAAAAATGATAGATACGTCGGCGCCTGTTCCTTTCACGGCATCACTAACGGTATTGAATACCGGCCTGTCGAGGTGCAGGGTGCCCCCCTTGCCGGGAGTCACGCCTCCCACGACCTGAGTGCCATATTCAATCATTTGTTGTGCGTGGAAAGTGCCTTCGCTGCCGGTAAAGCCCTGCACGATGACTTTGGAGTTCTTACCTACGAGTACGCCCATGGTCCTTGTTTGGAATTTGGTCGCGAAAATAGGGCAGGAAGCCGCCCGGATGCCATCCCTCTACCTTTGCACCATGCACGTGGATACCACGGATACCATCTGCGCCCTGGGCACTCCCGCTGGCGCCGGCGCCATTGCTATGGTTCGCATCTGCGGTCCACGGGCATTGGAGCTGGCATCCTCTGTGTTTTCAAGGTCGCTTCACGAGGTGCCCGGACATTCAGCCCGGCTGGGTCTGATACGGGATGGTGAGCGGGTGCTCGACGAAGCGGTGGCTCTCGTTTTTCGTGGCCCCCATTCCTTCACCGGTGAGGATACGGTAGAGTTCAACTGCCATGGTTCACTCTTCGTGCAGCAGGCCGTATTGCAGCTTTTGGTGCGCCGGGGATGCCGAATGGCGCGGCCGGGTGAGTTCAGCATGCGGGCCTACCTCAACGGGCGCATGGACCTCAGTCAGGCCGAAGCCATTGGCGATCTGGTGGCTTCTGAGACAGACGCGGCGCACCGCCAGGCGATGCATCAGATGCGGGGTGGATTTTCCCGCGAAATCACCATGCTCCGCGATAAGCTTATCCATTTTGCATCCCTCGTGGAGTTGGAACTCGATTTTGCTGAGGAGGATGTAGAATTTGCGAACCGGCCTCAACTGCTTGAACTCGCCACTGAAATCGGTGGGGTTGTGGATCGGCTCCGCGACTCCTTTTCATTGGGTAATGCAATGAAGAACGGAGTCCCCGTGGCGATTCTTGGTGCGCCTAACATGGGCAAGAGCACCTTGCTGAATGCCCTGCTCAATGAGGAAAGGGCTATCGTAAGTGATATTGCCGGTACCACAAGAGATACGGTGGAAGACCATGTCACGCTGGAAGGTATTCGCTTCCGGTTCATCGATACAGCCGGTATCCGGGAAACGACAGACACTGTGGAGCGGCTGGGTATCGAGCGAAGCTTCGCCAAGGCCCGTGAAGCCCGTATCCTTTTGTGGCTCACCGATCCGTACTCCACTCCACTCGATGAGGTTGAAAAGCAGCTTCAGCTACTCCGCGATATGTCAGCCTCAGGATCGTCCATTCTGGTGCTGGCAAATAAGATGGACCGGGTGGGAAGTCGTCTGAATACCGCTGAGTGGACGGGCCGGCTCGGGGTGCCAGTGCTGGCCATTTCAGCCCTTACAGGCGCCGGACTCGATGAGCTGCGGAATATGCTTGTTTCCTGCTCCGGCATCCGAAGCACTTCCGAAGGAGAAACCATCGTGACTAATCTCCGCCACTATGAAGCACTCACACGCGCATCGGAGTCCATCAGGGAAGTAATCCGGGGACTTAGCCAAGGCGTAACGGGCGATTTTCTGGCGATAGATATCCGGCGAACACTCTATTTTCTGGGTGAAATCACCGGTGAAATCAATGCGGATGATCTGCTGAATTCGATCTTCAGCCGTTTTTGTATCGGCAAATAGCTTCAAAGAAAAAGGCCGCTTATGCGGCCTTTTGAATGTTTACTGGATGAAGGAAATCAGTCGTACTTCGGCTTTTTGTCGCGCTTTTCTGCCTTCTTTTCCTTCGCCGTTTTAGCCGGCTGCTTCTTTGTTTCTTTTTTGACGTCTTTTCCTTTACTCATGGCACGATAAGATTAGGGGTTGGCCCAAATGTAATCATTCCCGGAATTCAGTCAAGCAGCGCTCAGGCAGTCCTTTACCTGCGAGCACGACGCTGGCGCTTACCCGCAGCCAGAGCCTGTGCTTCTTCCTGCTGCTTGCGGGCTTTAAGCAAGGCTTGGTGCTGCTCTTCGGTGGTCAGCGCAAACGTCACCTGGAGGGTGTAATACAACTGAATGCACGGCTCTTCCGTATCCGCGTGAATCACTTTGTCGAACTGATTGTAAGGCACCCTGTCGTAGAATATGGTCTTGCTCTTCTCAGCACTTTGGAGAATAAACTGCTGTTGAAGGTAATCCCTTGGAGCATCGCTGCTCAGCCGAACAGAATTGTTGGATCCGTTCACACTGATACTTGTGGAATTCAAGCTCGCAAAGGCCTGAAGCTGGGAGTAAGTAGTGCCAGTATGGGCAGCAGTAAATGACTTGTAGCGCTCCATCGGATAAGTGATGTTGAAGCCATCAGCCAGCGCGGCGACTTCGAGGTGCATGCCCAGGGCCGGATAGATCTTCTTCTTGGTTTCAATGACGCTCAATGCAGCTTCCCTCAATTCTTCCAGGTAGGTCTGGGCACCATCAATGTTGTACTCTACCTTGACCAGGTCATAGATATCGGCCAGTGCCATCTGGCTGATGATGCCATCCAGCTGCGACTGCTCCCGGAACAGCACGTGTATATTCTTCTTGATTTCAAAGCCGATCGGAACCTCAGTGGCCCGGCGGGAGTATTTTTTCTCCTCGAGTTTGTAGGTGTAAGTGGGGACCATGGATACGGCATCAATGTGGATGTCCTTTTCGGGAACCCCGAGCTGCACCAGGCCATAGCGAACCAGCTGTATGCGCAGTGCCATGATGGAATCCACAGCGGGGGCGTCCGGACCACTCTGGGTGGCCGCGAATATGGCCGTGTAGGATGTGGCTTTGACATTCATCAATACTTCGGCTTTCAGGTTGACGGTATTGCCCGATGGGTTATTCAAAGCAATTACGGCGCGTTCATCATTGAACGACTGCGGGTTATTGTAGAGGTAGCTGCCTGCCGACTGAGCCATCAGGACGGAATTCATACCGGCGATTCCGGCGAGGATGAGCAATAAGGTTTTCATGATTTGTGATTTTTGCCCCCTGTACCCGCATCTTTGCCTTGCGTTCACCAAACAGCTGATTTTTTTCCGGGTGCTTTACCCGGGGCAATAGGTTTAGCTGTTGTGCGCAGGACAACCCCATTCAGACTCGAGAAGTCCCGGAGATGATCAGATCGCAATGAACTCTTTTCGATTCACCTGCTTGTTGATCTTGATGCCTGTTGCAGCCCTTTCTCAGAACGGGGATTGTAACACAGCTGTCTCGGTTTGTGAAGATGTTTACTCCATTCCGAATTCTCCCGCCGGTACAGGCAATGTGGTGGAGATAGGCCCTTTTACGTGCAATGTGTCCGGGGAATTCAATAGTTCCTGGTACGTCTTCACTGCTCAGGAGTCGGGGACCTTCGGTTTTGTTCTCGAGCCTAATAATCTGAATGACGACTACGACTGGTCGCTTTTTGATATCACGGATAACGGCTGCGCAGGCATTAACAGCGGTGCCTCTCCGGAAGTGAGCTGCAATTCATACGGTTTGTTCGGAGGCGTGCAGGGGCCAACCGGAATATCCACCGCTCTGGGCGGATTCGGTTCGAGCAACGGGCCGGGCGATATCAATGGCCCTCCCTTCAATCAGGATCTGACAGTGACTGCCGGACAGGTATATGCTCTGGTGGTCATGAATTTCAGTGCCACACTGAACGGCTACACCCTTGATTTTACGCAAAGCGACGTCAGCATATTCGACGACCAGCCACCGGTGGTCACCAGTATTGTGACCAATTGCAGCCAGAACAATTTCACTGTGACCTTGAGCGAATCCTGCCAGACGGCGGGAATGGTTCCGGGGAATATGTCGGTACAGCATGATGGTCAGACGTTTCCCGTCAGTCAGGTAACCGGTGTTTCGGGCAATTCCGATCATGAGTTTGTAATTGTGGTCAATGGCCTTGGTGGCGTTTCAGGTGACGTGGTGCTTTCGTTTACCAACGCTCTGAGCGACTTGTGCGGCAATCCGCTGAACCTTTCGTATACCTTTCCTCTTGCGGGTGCCGTATCAGCGGATATCACGACTACCCCTTCCTGCGCCGGTCAGAATGGTGGGCTGTCCGTCACGGCCTCAGGTCTGGAAGGCGAATGTTATTCTTTCTTGCTGAACGGCTCATCGGTGACGTCTTCGGGGTGTGATGCGGCAGCGGCTGGGGGACTGACTCCCGGCACGTACACCTTGGTGATCAATGGCACGTCCACAGATTGTCCGGTTTCATTCACCGTCGCCATCAGTGATATTGAGCTGGCGATTGATGCCGGTGATGACCTGGTATTGTGCGATCTGAATTCTGCTCTTCAGGCATCTTTTTCAGGGGGCACATTTACCTGGGAACCGCAGTCGGGGGTGAACTTCAGTTCACCCACCAATCCACTTTCTGGCGTTTCCGTGAATCAGGCTGGTACGTATTTTCTGGTGGCTGCGGTTACCGAGGATGGCTGCACCCTTTCGGATGGGGTGTCAGTGAGTTTCAGCAATCCACCGGCCCTTACCATCACCCCGCAGCCGGTACAGTGTGCCAGTGACTGCAATGGAAGCATCCTGCTGATCAATGATTCAGGCCCGGTATCGGCGTCCATCGGAAATGGATTTGCAGATGGCGCTGAAGTTTCCTTTGAGTCACTTTGTGCAGGTAACTACCTGGTCACGGTGATCTTTGGGCCTTCATGCACGGCTGACTATGACGTGGCAGTAGAGGCGCCTCCCGCGGTGGTTGCAGCTTATGAAGCTGTTCCATGGGTCACTACTGTAAACAACACGGAGATTTCACTCACCAGTGTGAGTGAGGGCGCTGACTCGCTGTTCTGGACCTTCTTTCATGATCCGCTTTTCATCTCCTCGGATTCCGTATTGCAGATTACACTGCCTCAGTTTCCGGGAGTGTATCCGGTGCAGCTGACGGCCGTGGCAGCTAACGGTTGCTTGTCTTCATTTCTCGGGAACATTGTGGTGGTGGACGATTTCCAGATTTACGTCCCCACGGCCATCACACCGGATTTCGATGGCATCAATGATGTGTTTCTTCCCCAGTTCTCTTATCCTCCGGAATCCTATGAACTGGTCATCTTCAACCGCTGGGGAGATGTGGTATTCCGCACGGATGATCCCGCCCAGGCTTGGATGGTGAACGTTCATGGTGGAGAGCACTTTGCCGGCGATGGTGTTTACCTCTGGAAGCTCAGTGCGAAGGGCAGGGAAGTGGAGGAACGCCAGCTTTCAGGTCACGTCCTTGTGGTGCGCTGATCACTCCCCGGATGCAGGATTTTCCTTTTTCTCCGGATCCCGGGATGGAAGAATTTCCATACGGACCCGGGTCAGGCCTTTTATGACAAAATTGAGTTGTTTTGCTGCGCTCAGGCTGAGGTCAATACTTCGGGAGGATGACTTCGGCAGACGATCGTTGATCCGCACCACTACGGTGCTGTCGTTGGACAGGTTGGTTACCCTGACCAACGTACCGAATGGCCAGGTCTTATGTGCAGCGGTCAGCGAATCCTGGCGAAAGAGCTCTCCCGAGCTGGTCTTTCGTCCCTCAAACGTATTGGCGTAATAACTGGCGACGCCGGTCGCTATGGTATCCGTCTGTGCGCGAGCCGTCAAGGATGAAAATCCCATCAGGATCAAAGAAGAAGAAATCATGATGAGTCGCGCTGTGTGCATGCTTACGGGGATTCAACATTGAATATTCGAAAATAGCTCATTTAACCCCGGAAGCCCATTACGACCTCAGATGGTTAATTTGTCGGTGTTCAGTTCTTCAACATCTATCTTGCTTACGAAATCCAGGGGTTCATGTGTCCCAAACACACAGGAAGTTTCTGGAAAAGCTTATTTCGTTTATCATTTTCATGAAATGACAGCACTTGTGATTGGTGCCACCGGACTGGTGGGAAAGCAACTCGTGAGCCAGTTGCTGAAGGACAGAAGGTTTAGTCAGGTGATTTGCTTTGTGCGCAAGAGTATGAGGCGATCAGATCCCGGTCTGGTTGAACACGTAGTGGATTTCCGGAATCCTGCCGCATGGTCGGAATGGCTGAAGGGTGATGTGCTGTTCAGCTGCATGGGGACCACCATTCGTGCTGCAGGTAGTCGGGATGCCCAGTGGGAAGTGGATTACACCTTTCAGTTTCAGGCCGCCTCGTTGGCGGCGGGGAATGGTGTCAAGCGCCTGGTGCTGCTTTCCGCTGCCGGAGCTTCGCCTCAGTCGAGGGTTTTTTATAGTCGGATGAAAGGGGAGCTGGAGCGGGATGTGCAGGAACTCCCCTTCGAGCGCATGGATATTCTGAGGCCGTCATTCCTCAGCGGAAAGCGGAAAGAAATACGGATCGGAGAGTTGATTGGTATCGCTTTGATGAGTTTGCTGCGGTTCGTGCCGGGATTAAGCATGTACCGCCCGATCCGCGATGTGCTGGTGGCCAGAGCCATGATTACCTGCTCCTTCCGGTTGCCTGAGCATCGGGTGAACATCCATGAGCCCGCAGAGGTGCACAAACTCGGCGCACCCTGGACGAAGCAGCGGGTCTAACCTCCGATGGTCACGCTGCCATACATCTTTTCCCGCACCTCCCGGATGGATTTGTCGTTGATGTAATCATCATAGGACATGCGCTTGTCCAGAATGCCTGCTGGCGTGATCTCGATGATACGGTTGGCCACAGTCTGCGTGAACTCATGGTCGTGGGAGGAGAACAGGGCGATATGCGGCCATTCTTTCATGGCGTTGTTGAAGGCTGTGATAGACTCGAGATCGAGGTGGTTAGTGGGCTCATCCAGGATGAGGCAGTTGGCATTGGCCAGCATCATGCGTGAAATCATGCAGCGCACTTTTTCACCTCCGCTCAGCACATTGCACTTCTTCAGCACCTCTTCACCACTGAAGAGCATCTTGCCCAGGAATCCGCGCACATAGGTTTCATCCTTGTTGGTGGAATACTGACGGAGCCAATCCACCAGATTGTCATCCGACCGGAAAAAATCGGCGTTGTTGTTGGGCAGATATGCCGTGGTAATGGTTGTGCCCCATTCCACCGTGCCGGTGTCGGCTGGTTCATGGCCCGTGATGACCTCAAAAAACGCCGTGATGGCGCTGTGCTCGCGGGAAAGGATAGCGACTTTATCGCCTTTCACCAGCCGGAAGGATACATCCTGAAAGAGGAGCACTCCTTCGGCGGAAGATTTGGAAATGCCTTCCACAGCCAGGATCTGATCTCCGCAATCGCGATCGGGACGAAAGATGATGCCCGGATACTTGCGGTTGGACGGTTGGATATTGTCAATCACCAGTTTGTCCAGGAGTTTTTTCCTGCTTGTGGCCTGACGCGACTTGGATGCGTTGGCGCTGAATCGTTCTACGAATTCCTGAAGCTCCTTGCGCTTGTCTTCCATCTTTTTATTCTGGTCGGCACGCTGGCGCAGAGCGAGCTGACTGGATTCATACCAGAACGTGTAGTTTCCGGTAAAGAGCTGGATTTTACCAAAGTCAATATCCACGATATGCGTACACACGGCATCGAGGAAGTGGCGGTCGTGCGAAACCACAATTACCGTGTTTTGGAAATCGGCCAGAAAGTCTTCGAGCCAGGTGATGGTTTCTACGTCCAGATCATTGGTGGGCTCGTCCAGCAGGAGGATTTCGGGATTTCCGTAAAGCGCACGGGCCAGCAGCACCCGCACTTTCACCTTACCGCTCAACTCGCCCATGAGCGTATGATGCAGGTCTTCCTTTACACCGAGTCCGCTGAGCAGATTGGCTGCATCACTTTCAGCGTTCCATCCATCCATCTCGGCAAACAAGGTTTCCAGTTCTGCGGCCTTTTCGCCGTCGGCATCGCTGAAGTCCGGCTTGGCATAGAGCGCATCCTTTTCCTGCATGAGATTCCAGAGCCGCTCATTGCCCATCAGGACTGTTTGCATCACCGTGAATGCATCAAATTCAAAGTGATTCTGCCGCAGCACGCTCATGCGTTCACCGGGGCCTATATGCACATGACCTGTGGTCGGATCAACCTCCCCGGAGAGGATTTTCAGAAAGGTGGACTTGCCCGCCCCGTTGGCTCCGATGACGCCATAGCAGTTGCCATGCGTGAATTTGAGTTCCACGTCTTCGAACAGGGTGCGCTTTCCATAGCGCAGGGAAAGGTTGGAAACAGCGAGCATCCTTCTTTTTTTAGCGGCTGCAAAAGTACGACCGGTGTCGCCTTCAGGAACGCTGTTTCAGCCAATCAGGCCGATCCGCGAACATTCCGGAATGGCAGAAGTTTGATGTTTATGCCTCTGAAAATTGCACTCATCCTGGTCGTTATCGTGTTCGGATTGGCTCTGTTTGCCTTTCGCGGGCGCTTTCAGCAACCGGCTAACCTAATTGGAACCAAGACTATGTCATTCTACGAGTTAAGCGTGGGTGGCCTCGAGGGAGGCACCATTCACATGAAAGATTTTAAGGGCAAGTATGTGCTCTGTGTCAATGTGGCCTCGAAGTGCGGGTATACGCCCCAATACAAGCCGCTCGAGGAGCTTGCTCAGCAATACAAGGATAAACTCGTGGTGATCGGCTTCCCCTGCAATCAGTTCTTCGCACAGGAGCCGGGCAGTTCAGAAGATATTGCCGGATTTTGTCAGAGAAATTACGGGGTGACTTTCCCCATGTCTCAAAAGCTGGATGTCAAGGGTAAAAACCAGCATCCGGTATACCAATGGCTGACCCGCAAAGAACTCAACGGCTCGGGAAATGCTGAGGTGTCCTGGAACTTCAATAAGTTTCTCATTTCTCCCACCGGTGAGTGGCTGGCGCACTTCGAAAGTAAAGTGGATCCGTTGAGTGCGGAGATCACCAGCCGGATCAAGTGATATCATCTATGGACTGGAATTCCATCGCACAGATCGCTGAGCTGGATCGCCTTGAGCTGGAATCGCATGACCACCCTGTGCTGCTGTTCAAGCACAGCACCCGGTGCTCGATCAGTTCCACGGCCTTGAACAGAATCCGTTCAGCCCGCCCCGGTGAGCTGGGTGAGCGCACGGTCGTCTATGTGCTTGATCTGCTTGCTTACCGCCCGGTTTCGGATGCGATTACGGCGCGTTACGGGATTCACCATGAGTCACCTCAGGCCATTCTCCTCCTGGCGGGCAAGCCGGTATATCACGCGTCACATCTGGGCATTCTCCCTTCGGAAATCAGACAGGCCACAGCGGTTTTCTGAGCACGGTGGGGCCGTTGTTCCAATGCTATTCCCGCGCAAATTTGCTTCATGGCGGTTCCTTATATTCTCCGGATGATTGCTGAAGGTGAGCACCAGCAGCAGGACTTCAAGATGCGGGTGGATGACGCCCGCAAGATAGCCCGGACCCTGGTGGCTTTTGCCAATTCGGATGGCGGACGGCTGTTGGTTGGGGTAAAGGATAATGGGACTGTCTGCGGTGTTCGTCCAGATGAGGAATACCACATGCTCGAGACTGCTGCACAACAGCATTGCCGACCGGCGTTAGCCCTGGAAGTGCAACTCTGGAAGTCCGATCACCGCACCGTCATGGAGGTGCGGGTGAGCCCATCGGCGAATCGTCCGCATCAGGCGGAGGTAGAGCCAGGCGAGTGGAAGGCCTTCATCCGTCGGGGTGACCAGAATCTTCCGGCACCCGGCGTCCTGTTGGAAGTCTGGCGCCACGGGGAAGAATTGAGGCCCTGGCATTACACCCACACAGAGCGCGAAATGAGTTTGTTCAGGGAGCTGGCGTCTCATCCTGAAGGATTGAGTCTGTCGGCCCTGATCCGCGCAGTGCGCATGCCGCGGCCAGCGATGGTCCGACTGCTCGCCCGCTGCATCCGCTGGAAACTGGTGGAGCTGGACTTCAGGCAGGATCAGGCCATTTATCGCCTCGTGCGCGGTACCGGCAACTTCGCGGGCTGATCACTTGATGCGACGGAGGAATTCCGTATGTTCGTCCCACTTCTTTTCCAGACTGATCCGGATGATTCCCGCTTCCTTACGCCGAATAGAAAACCTGCACATTTTCTGCTGGCTGGTGAAGGATATATGCTGGGTTTCCGACTTTAAGTCCATGGGTATGGTGATGATTCTACCCACGATAGGGGTGGCCATCTGGATGACTTTCCGGTTTCGTAAGGAGCCGGCAGATCTGGTGTACAATCTGGCAGTTACTCTGTGGATCATGGCCAATTCAACCTGGATGATCGGGGAGTTCTACTTCAACGACGGAACCCGCCCCATTGCCCGGATTTTTTTCGCATCGGGCTTGCTGGTGCTCGGATTGTTTTACGGAATCCGCGCTTTGAGGAGGTATGCGGACAAGCGCCGGGTTGACTGAAGTCATCGGACTCGTTGAGGCATGTCATAGCAGTGATCATCTCCCAGTCCGGAGATTTGACCAACAATCAAAAACCCAAACAGCCATGACAGAAGCACCTGTGAAAAATCCGGGCACTGCGCCCTCTCTGTTCACCGATTTCTTCGGGAGGGATTTTTTTGATGATGATGTGTTTACCCTTCCATCGCTGGCCCGGGCTATTCCGGCTGCCAACATTCGGGAAACGCCCTCTGGTTATGAAGTGGAGTTGTCCGTTCCGGGATACAGAAAGGAAGACTTCAAAGTGAAACTCGAGGATGAAGTACTCACCATTGAAGCTCGCCGGGAAGAGGAAAAGAACGAGGAAAGGGAGCGATATACCCGCCGGGAATTCAGGGCCTCTTCGTTCACGAGGTCTTTTCGTTTGCCCAAAGGATCCCGGCCGGAAGGCATCACGGCTGCCTATGACAACGGAATTCTCCGGTTGATTGTTCCGCGCAGTGCGGAGGCAGGACAGTCCCGATCGAAAGAGATTGCCATTTCCTGATGTGTAGTGCAAGCGCAGGGGTCGCCAACCGGATGATTGGCGGCCCCTCGCATTTTTTAGCCGCTCCGGTTGGTTACATTTACCGTTTCCTGATTGAGCAAGCGATAGGACCATGTCTGATACCACTTTCCCTGAGAGCCGGTTTGAATCGATTTTCAACCATGTCAATGAGGGCATTCTCATCGCCAATGCACGAGGCCAAATTCTGGATGTGAATCCACGGTGCAGGACGATGTTTGGCTATGAGGAGCGCGAAATGATTGGCATGCTGGTGGAGTCGCTGGTGCCCGAACGCCTGGCCGAGCGTCATGTGGACTACCGCGAGGCTTATATGCGCCATCCCACAAAGCGGCCCATGGGTAAGAACCTGGTGCTGTTCGGAAGAAAGAAGGATGGTTCGCAGTTTCCGATTGAAATCAGTCTGAGTTACTACGAGTCCGAACAAGGGCTGTTCGCCATTGCCTTCATCATTGATATCACGGAAAGGCATCAGCAACAGGAAAAAATCAACCGCATCCATTCAGAGATGCGGTTGCTCAATGAAAACCTCGAGCGCAAGGTGGGCGAGAGGACGCTGGTGCTGAAAGAGGCGCTTCATGATCTGGAGCACTCGCGGGACGAGCTGGAAACTGCCTTGCAAAAGGAAAAGGAGTTGAATGAGATGAAGTCACGCTTTATCTCCATGGCCTCTCATGAGTTTCGCACACCGCTCAGCACCATCCTCTCTTCGGCATCCCTGATCAGCAAGTATGACTCCATGGATGATCAGGAGAAGCGGATAAAGCATATCAACCGAATTAAGAATGCAGTGAGCGGACTGACGGAAATTCTGAATGATTTCCTTTCGTTGGGCAAGCTGGAGGAGGGCAAGGTGGCCTTGCAACCGGTGGAGTTCAACTCCGGGGAATTTGTGGATGAGCTGGTGATCGAGATGCAGTTCCTCGTGAAGTCCGGACAGTCCATCCGCTTTCATTCAGAAGGCAGTCCGGTGGTTATACTCGACCGTACCTTGCTGCGCAATATCCTGATTAACCTGATTTCCAACGCCATCAAGTTTTCTCCAGAGAATAGCCCGATTGAGATTGCTCTGCGCCAGGAGGGTGCGTTCCTCGAAATTGAGGTACGCGACCACGGAATGGGCATTCCGGAGGAGGATCAGAAGCACTTGTTTGACCGATTTTTTCGGGGTAAAAACGTGTCTAATATTCAAGGCACTGGCCTGGGGCTGAACATTGTGCTGAAATACCTCGAGCTTCTCAATGGTTTTATTTCCTTTGAAAGCAAGTTGGAGGTGGGCACCGTTTTTTATCTTCGAATTCCGTCGTCACCTACCAAAACCGAAGACCATGAAGCACCTCCTACTGATTGAGGACAATACCGATGTCCGCGAGAACACCGCCGAAATCCTGGAATTGGCCGGATACCGGGTTACCACGTCCCAGAATGGAAAGGATGGAGTCGAATCGGCCATGAAAGAGCCACCTGACCTGATCATCTGCGATATCATGATGCCTGTGCTTGATGGCTACGGCACGCTTCACCTGCTCTCCAAGAACGATTCCACGGCGGGTATCCCGTTCATTTTTCTCACGGCTAAGTCAGAGCGCTCGGACATGCGCAAGGGCATGGAAATGGGTGCAGATGACTACATCACAAAGCCCTTTGACGACATCGAATTGCTGAATGCGGTGGAGAGCCGGCTAAGGAAGTCGGACAAGATGCGCAAGGAGATAGAGCCCACACGCGAGGGGATTACCGAACTCCTGAATAATATTCACGGTATTGAAGATATCCATAGCATTTCCGAACGCCAGCAGGTGAGGCAGCTGCATAAGAAGGATGTCATCTATTCCGAAGGAGATTCACCGGTGGGCTTGTACTTACTGACCCGAGGCAAGGCCAAGGTCTTCAAGAGCCATGAATTGGGAAAGGACTTGATTCTGCGTATGCTGCATGAAGGCGATTTCTTCGGCTATCACGCCATGCTGGAGGGTGGACCTCACCGGGAAACGGCTGAAGCGCTCGAGGATGGTGAGGTGGTCATTTTCCCGAAAGAAGACTTTTTCACGCTGCTCGAGCAGAGCCCGGTGGTGATGAAGCAGGTCATCAAGTTCCTCAGCGGCAGCATCGCGGATGAGCAGGAACGGCTCCTTCTGCTGGCCTATAGCAGCGTGCGGAAGCGTACGGCCGAAGCGCTGCTCCGTCTCCAGATGCGGTATCACAATGGCTCGTCAGAACCGTTCAGCATGGCCATCGCCCGCGAAGACCTCGCGAATATGGTAGGCACGGCCACGGAATCACTCATCCGGACGCTCAGTGATTTCCGGGAAGAGGGACTGGTAGCCGTGCAAGGTTCTACCATCACCCTGCTGGATGCGCAGAAACTGGAGCGGATGAAAAACTGATCTCTAAGGCCTGTGGCAGCATTCTGGCTGCTCGGTTTTGGCTTCAACACGGGGACTCAGATAGGGTATGCCGAGATTAGCTCCCCGCAAAATAAACAGAAATGCGGTAACCATCAGGGTCACCTGAACCACCCGGTAAGCCCGCACATGTATTCGCTCCCGAATGATTCTTCCGAGGCCGGTCACGGCCAACAAGGCTGGTGAAGTACCCAAGCCAAACAAGGCCATAAATGCCGCTGATGAAAGGGTGTCTCCCAAAGCCAGCGATGAAGCCAGAGCGATGTAAACGAGCCCGCAGGGCAATAAGCCATTCAACATACCCAACACAAACAAGGCGAAAGAGCCGCGGCGCTGAAGCCACATTCCAAGCGCCTTTTTGAGTACCGCTACCAGCCGGAAAGGTCCGCGGTTGATCTTGTTCAGTCCCACAGGCCAGGCAATCATCAGGAGCATAATCACTCCTGCCAACACCGCAAGCCACTGCTGAAGGCCGGCCATAGCGAGCTGTTGTCCTGCAAATCCCACTATCAGCCCGAGCACGGCGTAGGTGAATAGCCGCCCAACCTGATTCAGCAGCCGGCCGCGAAACCAACTCCACCGGGTTGTTTCATTGATCGGCAAGGCAAGCATCAGCGGCCCGCACATGCCAACGCAGTGCAGACTGCCAGCCAGACCAAGAACCAGTGCTGCGATCATCCACTCCATCAGGGTACCAATACACTTTGTTCGTGGTAGCAAGCCTGTCCATCCATGACCCAGGAGGACTGCACGAGGTAATGACCGGTTTGCAGCGCTGCACTCGGAATAAGGAGCTCACCTGTGAAGGTTTTTCCAATTGGATAGCGTTGATCGAGTGATGCATCTGAAGGGCGGTAAAGCTTGATTTCACCGCTTTCAACACGTCCGGCACATTCGGCTGGAAGGTTGACCTGTATTCCGCGTTCCGTAATCTTCAACGTCACCGGACCGGATAGTTCTGCTGCACGCTGTATGGCCTGGATGCGGCCCTGATAGGCGATTTCCTGAGCATAATAGTCGGGCGCTACAAGATCCACCCGCTCACTGCGGGCCTTGATTACAAGGGTCATGATCATGGCAACAAAGCCGAGGTAGACCAACGTGATTTTCCATCCCCAATTCATAGTTCTCGGTTTTTTACAGATGCTGCTGTCGTATCGTAATGGGCATCCAAATCAGCGGAGCAAAATTCCCGACATCCGACAGGATGCCCGCTTGTGCTCGTCGTCACGGTCATTTGGAATCTCATCAGTGAACCCGACTGCTTCATCCGCGATTAGTGGTTGTCGTTTTCTGTTTCATGATCCTCTTGCTCGTCCGAATGGCCGGCTTTAACCTGAGGTACAACAGGAGCGCTGGTTACAACCCTTCGGGAAGGACCGAGGAAAGTGGTTGTTTCAGTGGCCAGCCGTTGTCCGCGGGCCCATAACTCTACGGGTATTTTATTCTTCTGCTGCTCCAATGCACCAGGAGGCAGCAGGAGAAAGAATTCACCGTCGAGAAGACTGTCAGCCTTGACCATCAAGCCATGGCGACCGATGGTGCGTACCTCGGCCCCTGCTATGGGCACACGCAATTCGACTTCGAGATCGTGCGAGGTTTTGTTGATGATCTTGATGTTGTATAGGTTGCTGATGCGTCCGTCCGGTTCCGTGTTGAACAACACACCGCGGGTCCGGATAATAGTGGCCTCAACATCAGTGCGCGTGACCAGCAGGAAACTCTCCAGACCCACGAGCACCACAAGTATGCCGGTGTAGAGTTTCATCCGGTTGGTCCAGCCCAGCTTCCGGCCTGTGCGGATGGTGTACTCGGAAGCATAACGGATAAGTCCGCGGGGCTTGTTGATCTTTTCCATAATCGTATCGCAGGCGTCTATGCAGGCCGTGCAATTCGTGCATTCGAGCTGAGTGCCGTTGCGGATGTCAATGCCCGTAGGACAAACCCGCACACACTCATGGCAGTCAATGCAATCACCTGCACCTGGACGCGCCTCCTTGCTGAATCGAGCGCGCTGTTCTCCCCGCCGGTGATCGTAAGCAACGACAATGGAATGTTGGTCAAGCAATACGCCCTGCATTCTGCCATACGGACAAACGACCAGGCAGGCCTGCTCCCTGAACCAGGCGTAAATGAAAAAGAATACGCCGCTGAAGAGCAGGATGGCAACAAACCCACTGATGTGTTCTGAGAGGGGCTCGGTGATAATCCTGTAGAGAGCATCCACCCCAATGATGTATGAAAGAAATACGTTGGCTATGAGGAATGATAGAAAGAAAAAAATGCCGTGTTTAAGTGCCTTTTTCTTCGTCTTTTCGGCATTCCAGGGCATCTTGTTCAGCGCTTTCTGGTGCGATGCATCGCCTTCTATCCAGTACTCTATTTTGCGGAATACCATTTCCATGAAAATGGTCTGCGGGCAAATCCAGCCGCAGAACACGCGACCGTAAACGACTGTGAAGAGCGCCACGAACACAATGAAGATCAGCATGCCCATCACGAACAGGAAGAAGTCCTGAGGCCAGAAACGCACACCGAAGAGCACGAACTTGCGCTCCACAATATTGAACAGGAAAAGCGGCAAGCCATTCACCTGAATTAAGGGAAGGGTTACCAATACCAACAGAAAGCCAATGCTCAGGAGAGTCCGCCAGTGATAGAGCCGGCCGGAGGGCTTTTTGGGGTAAAACCATACCCGTTTGCCTTCCTGATCAATATGACTGACATGATCCCGAAAGGATTCGTCTTCGTAATAGGCCTCCACACCTCCTGCCATTTTTCAGTCCAGACTGGTCAATGGAATGAGCAGGGCTATACCTGCAGAGTCCCCGTACGGCGGGCTTGGCAAACTGTCTGCAGGGGTAGCCAGACTATCTGCGGATGCCGGTGCATAGAGTTGCCCTTCCGGTGCCTTGGCATTAGCGGGATTGGTGCCTTGCAGACTCAGGATATAACTCGCCACTGCAGCCATTTGGGAGGGTGAAAGGTCGGTCTTCCATGATTTCATTCCGGTTCCGCTCACGCCGTACTTGATGGTCTTGAAGAGGTCCTTGATATCGCCGCCATGTTTCCAGTAGGAATCGGTCATATTCGGCCCGACACCTCCTTCACCGGATGGTCCGTGACAGGCTACACAAAGGCTGACGAAGGTTTCCTTACCCTTCGAAAGCTCAGCGGGGGCCGTGATCATGACCACATTGGTCTCGTCGACGAGATTGCCCATGCGGGCGAGGTATGCCGCAATCGCGGTTTCACCTTCTTCAACCTGAGTCTGGTATTCTTCTTCACTCGATGGTCCACTCCTGGCCACATGATAGTGAACGAGATAAAACAATGACCAGGCAATGGTGAGATAAAAACCATATTTCCACCAGGGAGGAAGGGCATTGTCCAACTCCCGGATGCCGTCATAGTCATGGTCGGTCAGGATAGTTGCCTCTTTCTCTACAGTCACCGATTTGTTGAAGCGGTCCCAGAATGAAGGACGCGTGCGTACTGTCCCGATATAGGGCTTTTCAACATAAGGTGCGTCTGTAAATGTGCGGATGAGGCGCACGTAGTAAAGGACCACCGCAAGTTCTGCAATAGCCAGAAAGAAGAGCGCATTGATAGCATTGGATCCAAAGGCATGCTTGAGAAAGGAGGCTTGTTCACCATCCGCAGCGAAGGTGGCGCCGGGAATCGCGGCAGCGCCGAGAATCAGAAGAATGATCCGGGCAGACTGTCCGCCATTTCGGATGGTTCCGCGTGAGTATTCACGGGCAACGGAGGCAAACACCCGCTGAAGCTGAAGTATAAAAATCAGGAGCACGACGACCACAGCCAGCAGACCGTAGAAAATCGGATCGCTGTAGGGCGAGTAAAACTCCTCCTCCGGCATAGGCGGATCAGCAGGTGACTGGGCGATGGTCCAAAAGGGCAAGGCCAGCATCCATATAGTCCAGATGCTGCGGCTGGTGAAGATGTTGGTTATCGATCGCATATAGGTTCGGTCTTAAGTCTATTGGAGAGGGATATTCTTTTGATCGCGGATGCTCTCCCGGCTTTCACTGAAAGTGCGCCAAAGCACGTAGGTGAATACAGCGGCAAACAAGAAGAGGGAGATCATCGGAAAGATCTCAACACCTGCGATTGAGGTGAGGTAGTTGATGAATTTCATGGTGTTTGTGTACTCGCGGTTTCGGTTTGTGTAATGTCACGGCCCAATCGCTGCAGGTAGGCAATCAGCGCAATGATTTCATGGTCTTCGCGAAGACCTTCATCACCGGTGAGCAGTTTGCTCTCGTCCACTTTCAGTGTCTCATAAATCGTACGTGCTTGCTTCTTCAACTCTGCTTCCCCGTTGGTTACATAGTCAGCAGTATAGGGTACCCCGAGGGTAACCATGGCTTCCAGCTTGGGTATGGTGGACTCTACGTCAATTTTATTGCTGAATAACCAGGGATAGGCGGGCATGATAGAACCGGGCGACATGGAGGTCGGGTCGGCCATGTGGTTATAATGCCAGCTATCCATCCGACGGAGCTTATCCGTTCCTTCCCGTGCGAGGTCGGGACCGGTGCGTTTGGAGCCCCATTGGAACGGATGGTCGTACACGAATTCTCCGGCCTTGGAGTATTCGCCATAGCGCTCGGTCTCTGAGCGGAATGGGCGGATCATCTGACTATGGCAGGTATAGCATCCCTCGCGGATGTAGATGTCACGACCCTGCAATTCGAGCGCTGTGTATGGCTTCACGGCCTCGATGGTGGGAATGTTGGTCTTTACCATGAAGGTGGGAATCATCTCAATCAATCCACCGATACCTACCAGCACCAGAGAGAGGATGAGCATCTGAACGGGTCTGCGCTCAATCACGCGGTGCCAGTGCTCCTTGCCTTCCATTTGCACATTCCGGGCAAGAGCTGGCGCCTCAGCGGGTTCATTGGCGAGAAAGTTCCCGGCGGCTGCCGTCTTCATGAGATTCCAGATCATGATCAGCGCACCGGCCAGGAAGAGCAATCCACCCACCGCCCGGATGGCGTAGAAGGGAAGCATGGCATTTACCGTTTCGATGAACTGATACTGAAGCTGGCCCTCAGGAGTGAACTGCTTCCACATGGAGCTTTGCATCCAGCCGGCCCAGTACATCGGTATAGCGTAAAGCAGGATACCCAAAGTGCCTATCCAGAAGTGGAGATTGGCAGCGCGGCGGCTGTATATGGGTGTGCGCCACATTCGCGGAATCAACCAGTAGAGTACCCCAAACGTGAGGAAGCCGTTCCAACCCAGCGCTCCTACGTGCACGTGGGCAATGGTCCAGTCCGTGAAGTGAGAAATGGCGTTGACGTTCTTGAGCGAGAGCATCGGCCCCTCAAATGTGGCCATACCGTATGCGGTCACGGCTACCACCATGAACTTCAGCACCACATCTTCGCGCACCCGGTCCCACGCGCCGCGCAACGTGAGCAATCCGTTAATCATTCCTCCCCACGACGGTGCAATGAGCATCACCGAGAATACGGTTCCGAGCGATTGTGCCCAGTCGGGCAGTGCACTGTACAACAAGTGGTGCGGACCAGCCCAGATGTAAATGAAAATCAGCGCCCAGAAGTGAATAATGGAGAGCCGGTAAGAATATACCGGACGATTCGCCGCCTTGGGAATGAAGTAATACATCATTCCGAGGTAAGGCGTGGTGAGGAAGAACGCCACTGCATTGTGTCCATACCACCACTGCACCAGGGCATCCTGCACGCCGGCATACCAGGAATAGCTCTTCAGGAAACTGACGGGAAGTTCAATGCTGTTGACAATGTGCAGCATGGCTACGGTGACCCAGGTGGCGATGTAAAACCAGATGGCCACATAGAGATGACGCTCCCGGCGACGGATGATCGTCATGAACATGTTCACGCCAAACACCACCCACACCAGGGTGATGAGGATGTCAATGGGCCACTCGAGCTCGGCATATTCTTTTCCGGTTGTGAAGCCGAATACCAAGGTCAGTGCGGCAGCAACGATAATCAGCTGCCAGCCCCAGAAATGAATGGCCGAGAGCTTATCACTCCACATCCTGGCCTTCAGCAAGCGCTGGAGGGAGTAATACACGCCCATGAATATTCCATTGCCCACAAAAGCGAAAATCACGGCATTGGTGTGTAGCGGACGCAACCTGCCAAACGTGGTGTAAGGCAAGTTGAAGTTGAAAACCGGATAAACCAGCTGGAGAGCCACAATAAGTCCTGCGAGCATCCCCACAGCGCCCCATAGGGCCGTGGCAATCGCAAATTGCTTTACGATCCGGTTGTCGTAGTCGAAGCGCTCAATATTCGTACTCATACAAAAAATAGGTTTTGGCTTGATTTAATTACTGGTTGTTTACACTGTCTCATCCTTCCCTGTCACATCATCTTCCATCAGCATTCGGAGCGATGGCGTGTAGTCATCATCAAACTGCCCTTTTCGGGCGGCGAACAGAAAGACCACCAGAAATCCGAAGGCGATGGGAATGCTGCAACCGATCAGAATGTAAATGGCGCTCATCAGGACTAAAGGTTGGCGCCAAAAGTATCGGGGTGCGCAGGGCAGCGATGTGAGTGCGGTCAGCACTCCTGCTGACTTATGTCAGCGCAGTCCAACCTGCCGCGCAGCAATCTGGCTGGCACCGGTGGTGAACAGAATGATGGTGAGGGAAGAGAGTGGCATCAGGATAGCGGCAACGACAGGTTGCAGATTGCCTTGAACAGCAAAACTGATTCCTGCGATATTGTAGAGTAAGCTGATCACGAAGCTGGCATAAATGATCTGCTTACTCTTCCGGGCGAAGGAAAGGAATTGATCAAGCTTGCCGAGTGAGGATCCTTCAAGCACAGCATCGCAGGCCGGTGAGAAGTTATTGACCTGATCGGATACGGCAATGCCGACGTCTGCGGCCCTAAGGGCTCCTGCATCATTGAGGCCGTCACCGATCATCGCTACAGGATAATCAGACTTGCTCATACGGGTGATATAATGGAGCTTGTCTTCAGGCGACTGATCAAATTGGATAGCCCCGCTTCCGAATAGCGGCTCCAGATGCGCACGGTCCGTGTCATGATCCCCGCTGATGAGTGATATGTGGTGCCGGCTGGATAATGCCGCGAGCAACGCGGGCAGCTCTTCCCGGTAGAGGTGACTGAATGTGAAGTAACCCATCACCTGATCATCGATGCTTACGTGCACCTGACTTTCTTCCGAGGGATGATCACGTCGGCCTCTGACAAAGGCGGAGGAGCCGATACGAACCTGATGACCATTTACGCGCGCCTCGATGCCCTTGCCCGGATACTCCCGAAATTCATCAACGGGACACGCGTCAGCAAAAGCGAGTTCACGCGTGATGGCTCTGCTGCGCGGGTGATTGGACTGGCTCGTGACAGATCGGACTAACACGAACAATGCTTCATCCGGTGCGCCGCCTTCAAACCGGATATGCGAACGGTCACTTTCGGTAATGGTACCGGTCTTGTCGAATACTATATGCCGCAGTCGGCTCAATGCTTCAATCACGCGTTCATTTTTCAGATAGAGTCCATGCCTGGATAAAATGCGCAATACGGATCCGTGGGTAAACGTGGCACTCAGCAACAGGGCGCATGGACATGCTACAATGAGGACAGTGGTCAGCGCATTTATTCCTCGCGCCGGATCCACGGGCAACCAGAAGAGAAAGGCACCTGCAGACAAGGCGATGAGGAAAATGCTGAAGTTGCGCGCCAGGCGATGCACGAAGGTTTGTTCTTCAGAATGCTTTTGGCTCTGGAAGGCCTCCTTGTTCCACAAGCTGGTCAGGTAACTCTGCTCCACGGCCTTCATGACCTCGAGCTCTATAGCGGCTCCGGTCTGCCGGCCTCCAGCATACACCGGCTGGCCGGTTTCAACCCGCACGGGCTCTGACTCCCCGGTGACAAAACTGTAGTCCACCCGGGCATAACCGCTGATAAGCCGCGAATCAGCCGGAATCAACTCACCTGAACGGATGATGATGCGATCACCGACCCGGAGCGACGATAAGGTGATGCTCTCCTCCCGCAATCCACGCCTGACCGTGACCGCAATCGGAAAATAACTCCTGTAGTTGCGGTCAAAGTGGATGTGAAGGTGTGTCTTGTCCTGAAAATAACGCCCGATAAGCATGAAGAAGATAATGCCTGCCATAGAATCGAGGTAACCTGCGCCGGTTCCCGTGAGAATTTCATAAAGACTCCGGCCAAAGGTGATCAGAATACTGAGCGCAAGGGGTATGTCTATATTCAGGAAACGGGCCTTCAGTCCCTTCCAGGCTGAGGCAAAAAATTCACCGCCACTATAAGCGAACACAGGCAGAGCAAGCGCAAGATTGAGGTAGTTGAACAACCTCGACATGGTAGCATCCGGACTGCTCCCCAGATGGAAGTATTCCGGGAAGCTGAGCAACATGATGTTGGAAAAGCAAAAGCCGGCCACGGCAATCCTGTAAATTCTCTGCCGCTGAGGATGGGTTCGCTTCGGTGCATGCAGGGCATCCAGGTGAAGGCGGGGCTCATAGCCCAGAGAGGTGAGCAGCTCTACTACCTTGCGAAGGGAGGTCTGATCTTTCCTGAACTCCAGCCGGATTTCCTTGCGCAGGAAGTCGGTGCGGGATGCTGTGACTCCGGGATCAAGCCGGTAGAGGTGCTCCAGCAACCACACACATGAACTGCAATGCATCTGCGGCAGACTGAGCGTGGTATGTGCTGCAGTCTGGTCCTGATAAGTGAGAAGCTTATCCGCTACCTGCGGATCATCGAGGTAGGCGAAGCGTCCCTGGTAATCGGGTGTCTTGACAGCAATACCAGGCGCATCGCCATCTACGTGATAATAAGTACAGAGATTGTGCTCCGCGAGAAGTTCATATACCGTCTTGCATCCATCACAGCAAAAGGACTTGCCATCGGCCAGCACCGGCCTTGGCCCGCAAGTGTCACCGCAGTGGTAGCAGACAATGGCCGGTCTGACTGGTGCACCCATCAGCCCTTTTTGGCCGTGCCCGGTGTACGCGCTTCACAGGTGTTGACCCCGAATAATTTGTACATGGGACACCAGCGAAAAAGCGCAGTCACGAGAAAAACGATACCAACCGCCCAGAACCACTGCTCGAAATAGAGTCCGCCGGCCAGCAGCAACAAGCCGAGGATTATCCGGATGGACCGATCTGCCTTACCTACATTCACTTTCATGGCTATTCTTGTTCGTGATAGTCAACGGGCTCATCAGGTGCACCCAATTGTCCTGAGGACAACTCACGCCCCTGTTGATTCTGGTAGCCCAGTGTCCAGTTATCAGTAGCCGTGGTTTCGAGCCAGAGCTTGCCCGAACGACGGAAAACCTGCACATGCAGTCCGAAGCGTGATTCGAAGATGCCTTCGAGCTCAGCTACAGTCATCTCGGGAAAAATCTCAAGTGGAGTTCCGTTGATGTTCACCGCGGTGTCCTGCAGCAATTCGCTGGCTCCCCGTATGTATTTCTTCTCTGATCCTTTTCCCGCAGCATGAGGCTTACTGAAGAACTCAATCTTCAGGTAAGGGAACAGCGTGGAAAATTCTTGTTGAACCTGTCCCAGGTTTTTGCGATCTTCTAGTTCGATTTTCATAATGAATGAGAGCAGTGCGTATCAGTGATTTTTTGTTTCAGATACTACAAACAGAGGTACCCGCGTAGAAAATGCCATCTTCTTGGTGTTGCGCTCATTGAACATGCGCCAGAGAATGCTTCGCTCACGGGATACCATCACCATGGCGTTCATCTTGTAGCGCCGGGCCCAGTCCTGAATCACCTGTATCGTCTGATTGGGAACTGCATTGAGGAAGTGCAGTCGCGGTTGTTTCTCGCCAAATACTTTGTACACGGGTTTCAGATTACTGTCGTCTTTTCCAACGTAGGGATTATCCATCACATTGATGTAGTGCATCTCAGACCCGAAGGCATCACGCACATCACGGATAGTACGCAATCCGGTGCCCGTGGGAATTTCCTTCTGGTCGAAGGCCAGACCAATGCGCTTGATCGGGCGGAAGGTGGTCTTCTCGGGTATGATGAGAACCGGACAACTCACCCGGCCCGCAATGGACGTGCTGGTGCTGCCAAATACGACCTCACTGAACTTATCCATGTGCCCCATACCCATCACCACCAGAGAAACTTTGCCTTCTTCCACCAGGCCCTGAATGAGCTCGCCCGTGAATCCAATCTTAACCTGCTTCTCCAGTTTCAACTCGGGCCCGAATTTCTTTCGGAGCTTTTCATTCAGAATTTGCATCTGCTCCTTATCTGTCTTTTCCAACTCTTCCAGCGTAAAACCCATGTCGAAGAAGCTGTCGCTCACTACTGGTATGTGGGTGGCATGCAGGAGAATCAACTTGGAATTGGTGGATATGGCCAGATGGGCAGCATAGTTCACAGCGTTCAATGACGATGTGGAAAAATCAGTGGTGGCAAGAATGGCTTTCATATGGATTGGTTCTTCCCGGAACCCTCACAGAGGTAACCGGAGTGTGGCGCGAAGGTGGGCGCAGGTCCCGGATCATTATTATGAGTGCGGTCAATATCCGGGGTGACAAAAATCATATTTGCCCCATTTCCCTCGTGAATCCGCCGGTTTGGCCATTCGAGAATCCCCTTGCACACCCGTTGTTGTTGGAAACTCGGAAGTGCTCATAAATGGCCTTCATAGGTCACCCGGGTAAATTGGTATCCGAAAAACTGCAAAACCTGAAACCAATGCACAATCCCCAATCGTCATCCGAAACTTTCGCAGAGCTCACCGCGCTCCTGTCTGAACTGGAACGCCTCAGGCATGAGAAAACCCGCCTGGAGGAACAACTCCGGGAGAGGGAGGAAACCATGCAGAGCCTCTTTTCCTTCATTGCCGAGGCCCGAAAAGCCTGAGCTATCCTTAACCTTCCAATGGGGAAGGTTTTTTGATCTTCGTTCATGACTGGTGTGGTTTATTTTGGGGGCATTAATTATGCTTCTATGAGAACATTTCTCTTTCTTGTCGCTATCCTCCTGGTTTCCAGAGGGGGCACCCAATCTCCCGAATCCTTTCAGGATGCGCTGGAGGTGCGTTATGTCCAGGATCGTCGTCCGGATCTCAACCGCCAGTCCGAACTCCGCGATCAGCCGGCCTGGCAAGGTTTCATCAACCAGCATGGTACCTGGTACGTCCACTTCAATGAAGCCAACGGTCTGCCTCACCGGGCCTACGGAAAGCCCATTCCTGTTTCGGGTAACTCATCGTCCGAGCGCGCCATGGCATTCCTCGAAGGTCAGCTCGCAGCGTTCGGGGTGCCCACCTCAGATCTCGTTCCCTTCTCTGCTCAGCCTTCAGGAAAGTACGACTGGGTGAACTTCCGTCAGTTGTATCAAGGACTGCAGGTCATAGACAGCCGGGTCACAGTCAAAATGCTGAATAATCAGGTGGTGCTCTTCGGGTTGGATTACTACCCCATTCAGGACTTCAGCGTGGTGCCGGCTTTGCCATCATCCGCTGCCGAACCCGCAGCATCAGCAGGCGTCGAAGGCATCGAGTGGATCGATAATCCCGGCGAACTGTGCATCCTCCCGGTGCCTTCAGCCAATGCTTTCACTCCCCGTCTGGTGTACGCCCTCACGGTGCACGCCAGAAGCACAACCGGTATCCCTTCGGCATGGCGCTGTCTTGTGGATGCGCAGTCCGGACAACTACTGTCCCGGTACAATGAAGTGAAACACCACGGCGGTGACTGCCGCCATCCGGCCATGTGCCCACCGGTGAATACGACCGCTACCATCGTGGGCAATATTCACGAAGAGAATCCCTGGATTCCTGCTGTGAATGCTCCTCTGCCCAATATCGAGGTCTCCATCAGCGGAACCACCTTCAATGCGGACGAGGATGGTGTGCTCGACGTGACGGCCAATCCGGGAACCTCCGCCACTGTGCGGCTCATGGGTCCATGGTCCAGGATTTACACGAATGGAACCACACCGCAGCAAACGGTTACGCTGGAAAATGGTACCATGGTCTTCGGTGGTGGCAATATCCGCGAGCGCTCAGCCTACGCCAGTGTTCAACGCATTCACAAACACCTCAAGACCTGGCTTCCGGCATTCGATGACATGGATTTTCAAATCCCCACCAACATTGATGTAGCCGGCGAGTGCAATGCTTTTTATGACGGAGAATCCATCAACTTCTATAATATCGGAGGCGGATGCAACGCGACTTCGCTCGTGCATGATGTGGTCTATCACGAATATGCCCACGGAATCAATGACGTGTACTACCAATCCATCGGTGGCGCATTCATCAATGGAGCGATGAACGAAGGCTACGCTGACTTCTGGGCCATTTCCCTTACTGATAACCCGGTGCTGGCCATTGGTTTCTACACGGACAACGAGGAGGGTATCCGCATCTATAACGAAGAGCCCAAGGTGTATCCGATTGATTTACTCGGACAGGTGCACAACGACGGCGAAATCATCATGGGTGCCTGGTGGCGATCCCACCAGCTCATGGGCGCCAACTGGCCTCTCACCATGTCTCTCTTCCTCGAGGCATACAACGGATTGCAGGCCATGAATACCAATGGAAACGAGGGTGTGGCCTACACAGACGTGCTCATTGACGCGCTTCAGGCCGACGATGATGACGGAGATATCACCAACGGCACGCCCAATGGCAATGCCATCGTGGAAGGTTTCTACATCCACGGCATCACGCTGCTCAGCAATGCCACGCTTTCGCATACCGCGCAGCAGTTCGTTCCCGCAGAGCAGGAGCTCGAACTGAATGCTACCCTCACACTGCAGTTTCCCTTCACCCAGTACCTTCAGAATGTAGAATGTGCTTACCGCATCAACAACGGTGCCTGGCAAATGGTACCTATGACCAACAGCGGTGGCAACAACTACATGACCGCCATAGATGGTCAGGAGCCGTCTACAGTAATCGGATACTACCTCCTTACCCGCGATGTGAATGACTTCGTCAGCAATGTGACGCCCCGTGGCGCTCAGCTGGATCCGTTCCCCGCCCTGCCTCACTTCGTCCTCTCGGGTGTAGAAGTAGTGGGCGTGCATGATTGTGACAACAATGAAGACTGGGGCGCCTGGCAAACCGGTGTTTTCGGTGATAATGCGACCACCGGCCAATGGACTAACGATGTCCCCATCGGATCCCAAACCACCGATGCCGCACCGGGTACGATTGTGCAGACGTTCACGCAGGTGACGCCTGACGGGGAGTATTGCTTCGTCACCGGAAATGCCCCCAACGAATCAGAAGGAATAGGAGTGGCCGACGTGGATGCTGGACGCACCACACTGCAATCGAGCATCATCGATATGTCATCCTATGATGAACCCGTGGTGGCTTACTGGCGTTGGTACACCAATAGTCCTCCCGGCGGTGCCAATCCGGGAGCCGACTACTGGCAGGTGTTCATGAGCAACAATGGCGGCTCCACTTGGACGGAAATTGAGGATACGAAGACCTCTGATATGCGCTGGAGACGCAACGCATTCCGCGTGAGCGACTACCTCGAGCCCACCGCTCAGATGCGCTTCCGGTTCATTGCCTCGGATTCCATACGCCCGCTCGAAAACCTTCAGGGAGGCTCCCTCATAGAGGCAGCACTGGATGATTTCATCCTTTATGATGCGACCACGGTTTCTGTAGCCGAGCTGGAGGATGCCCAGATCCACCTCGTGGCCTGGCCCAATCCGCTCAGCACCGGCAACCGCGAGATCGAACTCTCCTTTGCAATGTCCGTTCAGGGCAATACGGAACTGCGCATCTATTCGCAAACCGGACAACTTGTGCATAGCGCAGGTCTGGGCCACCTTCCATCCGGGGTCGTGCGGCGAAGAATTACGCTGCCCGAACTGGCTGCAGGAGCATATATGCTCGAAGTGCGGGGCACTGATGTCAAAACAACCAGACTTATCGTTGGCCGCTAGGCCTGCGCAGGTCATGAAATACAACGGGCGGCCGGATGTTTCCAGCCGCCCGTTTTTTTTTCAGGAAGGGAGTGGTCAGGCACAAAGATGACTCAGACTTCAGCGCTGGCAGTCGGCAGGTCGCGGTTCACTTTTTTGAACAGCCCCTGCAACACCTTGCCCGGACCGACCTCAATGACTTCCGAGCAGCCGTCGGAGATCATGCGGTTCATGGTCTGCGTCCACCGCACAGGAGCGGTGAGCTGAAGCACAAGGTTGCGCTGGATTTCACCGGGATCCGAAACGGCACTTGCCGTTACGTTCTGGTAAACCGGACAAACCGGACTGGAGAAGGGAGTGGACCGGATGGCCAGCTCGAGTTCCACCCGCGCCGGTTCCATGAGCGGGCTGTGGAATGCACCGCCCACGGCGAGCCTCAGCGCGCGCTTGGCTCCTGCAGCAGTGAGGGCCGTACAGGCAGCGTCCACAGCAGCGTTTTCTCCGGAGATAACGAGCTGGCCCGGACAGTTATAATTGGCAGCTACCACCACACCCGGGGTTGAAGCACAGATTTCCTCGACCACGGAATCATCCAGCCCGAGGATCGCAGCCATGGTGGAAGGGTTGGCTTCGCAGGCCTTCTGCATGGCCATGGCCCGAGCATATACCAGCCTGAGGGCATCGGCAAAGACCAGGGTGCCATTCGCCACCAGCGCGCTGAACTCACCGAGACTGTGTCCGGCAACCATGTCGGGCTGGAACCGATCACCCAGCATACGCGCCATCACTACACTGTGAAGGAATATGGCGGGCTGAGTTACCCGGGTTTGCCTGAGGTCCTCCTCGGTACCGGAGAACATGATGTCCGTGAGCCGGAACCCCAGGATGCCATTGGCTTCTTCCATTATATCACGAGCCGCTGACGATGCATCATACAGCTCTTTGGCCATGCCCGGAAACTGCGAGCCCTGGCCGGGAAAAACATAGGCTTTCATGATGCGAATGTAAGGGAAGGCCCTGCCTGCAGCCGGAAGCCGATCTGCCATACTGCGTATCTTTGACACGCCCTCATCATGGAGTTGCTCATCATCTTCCTCCTGGTTATCCTGAATGGCGTTTTCTCCATGGCGGAAATGTCGCTGGTTTCCTCCCGCAAGTTCAAGCTGGAGAATGCCCGCAAGAAAGGCCAGTCAGGCGCGCGCACAGCCCTCGATCTCGCGGAGCATCCCACCCGGTTCCTCTCCACTGTCCAGATTGGCATCACGCTGATCGGTATCCTGCTCGGGGTATACAGCGGAGAAAACATCACCCAGGATCTGGCGCTCTGGCTCGCCCGGTTCCCGTCAGTCGCCGGATGGGCTGATTCACTTGCCGTAGGTATCGTGGTAGTCGCTATTACCTTCTTCTCCATCCTTTTTGGAGAGCTGCTTCCGAAGCGCATAGGCATGACTTATCCGGAGCCCATCGCCATTATGCTGGCCCGGCCGATGAAGTGGATTGCCCGGCTGACTTCGCCATTTGTATGGATGCTGACGTTCACCAATGATATCCTGCTCAAGATTCTGGGGATCCGCAAGACTTCCGAGAGCCGGGTTTCCGAGGAGGAAATTAAGTCCATCATCAAGGAAAGCGCCGAGGGAGGGGAAATCCAGGATATCGAACAAAATATCGTGGAGCGGGTGTTTGAGCTGGGCGACCGCAAGGTGAGTTCGCTCTGCACGCACCGCAGCGACCTTATCTATTTCGATATATCGGACTCATGGGAAACAATATCCGCGAGGATTAATGCCGAAAAACATAGCGCATATCCGGTGTGCGAGGAAGATGATATCGACCACGTCATCGGAATCGTGCTCCTGAAGGATCTGTTCGGCTCGCCAACGGATGAATCGTTCAGCCTCAGGCCCATTATCCGCGAACCTCTGTTTCTCAATGAGAATATGTATGCCTACCAGGTGCTCGAGTTGTTCCGGAAGGAAAAAATGCACTACGGTATCGTGCTGGATGAGTATGGAACCACGCAAGGTATCATCACCATGGATGATGTGGTAGATGCACTGGTAGGCGATGCCACTGAGTTTGACCAGGATGAATACGCCATGGTGCAACGGGATGAGCACTCATGGCTGGTGGATGGGCAATATTCCGTGCTGGAATTTTTCAAATACTTCGATACTTCGCCCAACGAGGGTATTCAGGACCAGTTTGCCACCGTGGCCGGATTGTTCATCTACTTGCACAATGCCATTCCGAAGGTCGGTGATCAGGCGGTGTTTGAGCACTTGATTCTGGAGGTCGTGGATAAGGATGGTCAGCGTATTGATAAGATCCTCGTGCGCAGGATTCCAGGAGCGGAGGATGAATAATTTCGCGCAGCGTTATGGAATTTGGCCATTCTTGCGTCGGGTATGCAGCATATCGCCTATGAGAGTCATCATCACACTAACCCTCTGCCTGGCTTTAGCCTGCCGGCCCGCGCCGGAAGCTGGCTACGCGCCCTTATACAGCATCAATCCCATTCTCGGTGATGCCTCATGGATCAATGCATACGGCGAGTTACCCGGCACCGGAACTCCCGAGAAAGAGAGGATCGCCTGTCACTTGATGTACGCTGCGGATGTCCTTTCCTCAGCTTCGCCCGATCACCTCTCCAATGATCAACGCGCCAACCGGGCTCATCTGCTCCGCCTCCTGCGAGACTATGCCCATGCTGGTGTATTTCCGGAAAATACAGAAATAGAAGGCGGCCGTCGTCCCTGCTTTATAGATGATGCGGGGAATATTTGTGCAGTGGGCTATCTTGTTGAACAAACCCTCGGAAGGGAAGTGGCTGAACAGATTAACACGCAGTTCCAATATGCTGCCATCGATGAAATGAACCTGGATTTTCTTGGCGATTGGATGGCGAGGTTTGGTGTTACCCTCCGCGAACTTGCCATTATCCAGCCTACCTATGAATTTAATTATTCCTATTATACCCGACCGTCGTACTATGTACACGGCGGATTTTCACTTCGTGGGATGGATCCGGGCTATCCCACCTGGACGGTTGGAACTACCGGCCTTCTCCGGGATCGCTTCTGGCTTTTCCGGTTTACCTCATATGATTTGTCGCTTCGCAGGGAAAGTCTCGGAGGATTGAATCGTATCACCCATTTCAATATGCAGCTGGCCCGAACCGTTTTCAAGAAGCTGAGCTTCCGGTTTGGAGCCGGAGTAGGATGGTATGAAGTGCGGGCAGATGCAGGGTTGGCGATTAAACCCCAGTTCAGCGGAACATGGCCTATCGTGAATCTCACAAAAAGAATGGCACTGTCCATCCAGGCTGGATATGGTTATGATATCATTCCCTCAAGAAGCGATGTGCCGGTTCATTCCAACCATGATGTGTTTGCCGGATTGCGGCTCACAGCAAGCCCGTTTTAAATAGCATTAGTCGGTCCAGGCAAGCAGTCCACCACGAAGGTTGATGAGGTTTGTATAACCATGCGCGCTGGTGAGGTAATGAATGGCATGCGCACTTCGCACCCCGGCTTTGCACATGACTACTACCATTCCTTCTTTGGGTATCCGGTCCACGGAGCCCGGGATTTCTCCTAAGGGAATCAGTTCTCCACCCAGATTTTTTGCAGCGTACTCATAGGGTTCGCGCACATCGATGAGGGTGAATGATTGCTGCCCACTCATCCACTCCCGAAGTTCGGCCGCACTGATTTCCTTCATGCCACTGGCCGGTCGGCCGGCCGCACGAGGCGTAGCGGGACTTGTGGACTTTGCGGCTGACGTGCTGTAGCTGATCGTTCGCATATCCATGGTCAAGCCATCCACCAGGAGCATACGGTTCGCCAAGGGCTCTCCGATGCCCGTCAGCACCTTCACCACCTCAAGTGCCTGAAGGCAGCCGAGCGTGCCAACAAGAGCTCCGATCACCCCGCCTGTGGCGCAGTCCGTATGCTGCGATGCCGCTGGAGGATCGGGAAAAAGGTCGCGGTAATGCCCACTTCTGCTGCCATCCGGCATGCGGCAGAGGAAGGTGGCGAGCTGGCCTTCCATCCGGTAAACACTGGCCTGAACGAGGGGCTTGTTCAGTGCCACACAGGTATCATTCAGCAAGTAGCGAGCAGCAAAATGATCGGTGCAATCCAACACCACATCGTATTCCGCTACCACTGCCCGGGCATCAGCCGGTTCGATGTGCCGGGAATAGACCTCACACCGCATGTCCGGATTCAGCGCAGATATCCTTGCTGCAAGCACTTCTGCCTTGGGCCGGCCCAAGTCGGAGGGGGTAAAAAAAATCTGCCGCTGAAGGTTGCTGGTCTCAACCACATCACCATCAGCCAGACCCATCCGCCCGATTCCAGCGGCTGCGAGATATGACGCTGCCGGATGTCCCAGTCCGCCGCATCCGACCACAAGCACGCGGGAGGCCTTGAGCATGAGCTGATGGGACTCACTGAATCCGGGCAAACTCAGGTGACGGCTGTATCGCTCACGCTCGCCGGATGAGAGGTGCAGGTTTTCATCGGTCACCATGAAGCGAAGGTACCTGCTTTTCCAGAATGTTAATCCGCAGTTCCCGAGCACCGAATCGGCTAACTTGCCCACGTGAGCCGAAAGACCATATTTATTGTTATCCTGCTGGCGATCGTGTCGCTGGGGCTTATCGTGGCTGGACAGGTGTACTGGGTTCGCAAGGCATACAGCATCCAGGAACAGCAGTTCAATGACCGCGTAGTCATGGCACTCACCCGGGTGGTGGGCGAAATATTGATCATGAATAAGGACTCGGCAGTGACCGAGCCTGTATTGCAGAAGCAGGCCAATTTTTTTGTGGCCAATATCAATGAAACGCCCGAACCATACCTGCTGGAAACACTCCTCCGCGAGGAATTCGAGCGGTCCAACCTCACCGAGGATTTTGAATACGGAATCTATGACTGCTTCACCGACAGCATCGTATTTGGAGGCAAAGTGGACTTCGGAAACCCGGTCACAGGCAGGGCAGAGAAGATTCAGGAATTGATCAATCTGGACCCCGACGGGCACTATTTCGGGGTGCTCTTTCCCAACAAGACAGCGCTCATTCTCCGCCAGCTCGACTTCTGGATGTACTCCAGCATAATCATCTTCTTCATCGTCCTGTTCTTCTCCTATACCATTCTTCTTCTGCTTCGCCAGAAGCGCCTTTCAGAGGTAAAGACCGATTTCATCAACAATATGACGCATGAGCTGAAAACGCCCATCAGCACCATCGCTCTTTCTACAGAGGCCCTCTCAGCCCCGGATATCGGACAGCAGCCTGACCGTTTCAATCAGTACGTACATATTATTCGCAATGAGAACGAGCGCCTGCGAAGTCAGGTAGAAAAGGTGCTCCAGATTGCCTCCCTTTCGCCCGGACGGGTGAAGCTGAAGATGGAGCTGGTGGATCTCCACACCATCATCCGCAAGGCGGAGGGTACATTCCGTGTGAAGATCGAGGAGATTGATGGTGCCATCACAGTCGCCTTGGAAGCGGAAAATTCTGCCATCCTCGGCGATCAGCTCCATGTTACCAATATGGTGTACAATCTGCTCGATAATGCCGTGAAGTACTCCGGTGAACACCCGAATGTAACGGTGCGCACGTCTAACCAGAAGGGCAGGTTGTGGGTCAGTATTACCGATCACGGCATCGGGATATCCAAGGCTCACCAGAAGATGATCTTCGACAAATTTTACCGGGTTCCCACCGGAAACCGCCACGATGTGAAGGGCTTCGGCCTGGGATTGTTCTACGTGAAAACGATGATGAGGGCCCACGGTGGAAGGGTTTTCGTAGAAAGCACACCGGGAAAGGGTAGTACGTTCACTCTTGAATTCAATACCGCTTAGGAATGGAAAGTGTAAGTGCCGATGCTCCTCGAATTCTCCTCGTAGAGGACGATATGAACCTGGGATTTGTGATTCAGGATATGCTTCGACAGGAAGGCTTCCGGGTCCATTTGAGCAAAGATGGCAAGGAAGGACTTATGCAGTTCAACAAGGAACAGTATGACCTTTGCCTGCTCGATGTGATGATGCCCAAAAAGGATGGTTTTGCCCTCGCTGAGGATATCCGCAAAACGAACAGCCAGGTGCCCATCGTCTTCCTCACCGCCCGTGACAGGTCTGATGACAAAATCCTGGGCCTGCGTCTCGGCGCAGACGACTACATCACCAAGCCGTTCAGCTCGGAGGAGCTGGTGTTGCGCATTCGTGCGATACTCAAGCGCAATCCCAAATTCAGAGGGGAAGAGAAAAACAAAGGGCATTATCTCATAGGGCAATATGCGTTCGATTACCCCAACTACGAATTGCGTCATGCGGATGGCGAGCGACGCAAACTGACAAGAAAGGAGGCCGAGCTGCTTCGACTCTTCTGCCAGCATAAGGGACAGGTTCTTGAGCGTGAACTGGTAGCCAATATGGTGTGGGGAGATGACAGCTATTTCGTGGGCCGCAGCATGGATGTGTTTATCACCAAGCTCAGAAAATACCTGTCGAAGGATCCATCCTTAGGCATCACCAACGTGCACGGCGTGGGTTTCAGACTGGAAGAGAATCCATAGGCGAGGCTGTTTATTGCCCGTCTTTTTACGGGTTTCCTTCCTGAAAGAGCAGCATCCCTGATCGTTTATCGAAGTACGAGACCACCCGGAATTCGAATTCAAAGTCATGTTTTTTCTCTTTGAAATGCGCTTCACGTTGCGTTACGCTTTTCACTTGTGTGCCATCCGGCAGCAAAATCTTCACTCGGTCTTTTGCGATTAGTCTCTGAAGGGCTTGTTCTATGCGCCACCAGTTTTGATAGTTATAGCGGGTAGTGTCGTGATGGGGAATGGTGTTTCCAAAGAAGGAAATGGTATCAGGCCCGCAGTAATGAAGGATAAACCCCCGGAGGTTATGATAGGCGGCGTAATCATTATTGCGGCTGTGCTCAAACCACGTGTTGAATAATGCCGCAGTATCTGTGATGAATGTGATTTCTCCCAGATGGAATGCGATGATCTGTCCGGAAGGTTCATAGCTCAAGCGGTAGTGACTGGCTTTGGCATGGATACCAAGCAGCAATATCATGGCGGTGATAAGAAGGTGTTTCATTTCAACTCAGTTGCTGTGAGAAAGATAAGGAGCTTGTTCAGCCAGGCTCCATCCCCGTCTTCCCGTTGCTTCAAATTTGGTCTTCCGCATATATTTGCCTGCATACAGGCCTCCTTAGCTCAGCTGGTAGAGCATTTCATTCGTAATGAAAGGGTCGCAGGTTCAAATCCTGTAGGAGGCTCCGGAAAATAGAAAGGGCAGCGCGCGCTGCCCTTTTTTTTGTTTTGCAGATCCCCGCATTTCCCTTATCGAGGTGGAGCTACAAGAATGGACCGGAGAGCAATGCAGATTCTGTCTTATTGCTCCCCTATTGTAGCAGATGAGAGGATATTTCCATCCACCACGATACTGTAAGGGCAAGTATCTGATGAGGGGTCGTCGAGGAGAATATGCAGACAGACATTTTAATTCAATCGCATGATCCCGTAGGGGCGGGGTTCACCCCCGCCCAATGTTGACCGGACATTTGCCACGTAGGGGCGGGGTTTACCCCCGCCCGTCATTCCGCACCCGTCACCCCCGCCCATCACCCCCGCCCGTCATTCCGCGGCCATCATCGTCCGGGCACCTGCAAATGGAGGGCACCCGTTAAGGGAAGGGCACCTGTTAAGGGAAGGGCACCTGTTAAGGGAAGGACACCCGTACAAAGAAGGGCACCCGTAAAAGGAAGGGCACCCGTTAAGGGAAGGAAACCCGTTAAGGGAAGGAAACCCGTACAAAGAAGGGCACCCGTTAAGGGAAGGAAACCCGTACAAAGAAGGGCACCCGTACAAAGAAGGGCACCCGTAAAAGGAAGGGCACCCGTTAAGGGAAGGGCACCCGTTAAGGGAAGGGCACCCGTAAAAGGAAGGGCACCCGCAAGGGGTGCCCCTACAGATTTTTATATCGCCTGATTATCGCACGAAACGACCATTCACCATTTGGCCGTTGATGCGCATGCTGAACAGGTACACCCCGCCCGGCATCATGTTCATGTCAATTCCCTGAATGACCGCGTTCGATTGCAGGATGTTTTGTCCGTTCGTGTTGTACAGCGTGAATTGTTCCACCTGCAATCCCTCCAGCCCATGGAAGCGCAGAATGCCGGATTGCAGATATGGGATCACTGTAGGCTGAGGTTTTTCAGCCACTCCCACTGATCCGTCGCCGATCTGGATGCGATAGGTATATGATGAAGTAAGTGCAGGAGTTCCCTGGTCAGTGGCGTGAATAATCACCTCATACAAACCATCCGGAATATTCGGGTCAATGATCAATGCGATGGTGTGGTCGCCTTCGCTGCGCTCGCCGGGAAGCGTGCGGAAGGGTACCAGATCGCCGTTGAACAGGATCATGCCGTCAATCGTGTCGTTGGGATCAAAGTAGCCTGATGTATCGTCGACGTCGAAAATCAGGTCGTCATCGCCGTCATCGTAGAAGAAGAACATCAGCGTATCGCCGGCAAACCCGAAAATGGTATCGCAGTAATTGGATACATTGATGGGCTGCTGGTTTTCATTCAGCAGGTTGGTGGTGAAGGTGATATTCGAAAAATCAATGAAATCCACATCATCAGGATTTCCGTACGGGCCATCCCAGGCTTCAGCAGCCTCATTGAATCGCCCGATCTGAAGGGCACTCACGCCGTCGCCGGCATTGGCACCCACCGTTGCCGCTGTGCCTGTTGACCATTGCATGTCACCGTAGCAAAAGCTGATCGTATGGCCATTTCCCACCAGATCGCTGGTGCCATCGGTGAGAATTATCTGGAAATCATTGAGCTGGTCGGCCATTTGAGGAAAGTACCCGACCTGGTGGTAGCGCACGATGAGTGCGTTGTCCAGCACTTTGTGGTACACCAGGCCGCTCGCGGGATTGCGCGTATCCACATCGGCCCAGTAAGCGGATACCATGGGGTGCATGTTGATCGGGAATCCGCTCGCTACGAAGTTGGAATAGCCACTTCCGAATGACAGGTTGCCGTTGTTGTTGATATATACAGAAGTGTACTCCGTACCATAAAAGCTGAATGAAAATGGCAGTTCGATTGCCGTGCTGTACCCATCGTCATTGCGGTAGTCGGGTGCCTGTCCGGCGCTCATGGGGACAACATCAAAGGTTTCATCGAGCTCCAGCATGCAGTTGCAATCCTGGGCTTTTCCGAGGGCAACACACCCAAAAGCGGTCAACACGAGCAGCAGTTTTTTCATACGGGTTGAATTTGAACGCAAGTACGTGAATTTCAAGGTCTGCACAGCAGATTAGCTTCATTTTCATCAGGGCAGGTTCATCGACGATTTGTCTTGCCCATGGCCTTGCTGATTATCCATGCCCAGAATCCCACCAGCAGGAAAAGGGCAAGCCAAATCGTTCCGTATTTCCCCCAGAAGATCAAAAAACTGTGAAGCGATGCAATCCATATCAGATTCCTGAGGATATGACGCTTTTGGGGATAATCCAGAAAAATAATGAACGGATAAATCAGCGGAGGAGAGATGAGCGCGGTGAACAGCGTCGGACTGATTTCCATTCTCCAAAACTAATCGGATATGCTGCACATGAGCGATAAGGGTGAAGAACATCCGCATCGTGGACGGCGATCACAACATGGACTGCAAGATTGACGGCTTCGGCTCCATGGCGCTGAAGTCGGAGTTTGTGCGAAAAGCGTGAAGGAAAATGGATTTGTGCGCACTTATAAAAGATTGCATAGGTGCGCAGTTTTGCGCAGCGTTGCATTTTTTTAAATCTGCGCACAAACGGCCAGAAATTCCTTGTTGATTTGATAAGCAGAGGATTGCGGTTTCGTGTAGCGCGGAGAAAAGAGTGAAAAGGAGAGTGACCCTCCGGCTGGAATGAGCTTATACATTTCGTGGTACTGTCGCTGAAACATTAGACCATCACGTACCAGGTGCTCCTTCCACCGCCCTTTTGTGCTATAAAACCCTTCTCAACCAAAGCACGGAAATGAACCTTGAGCGTGTTCTTGCTTTTTCCGGTCAGCGCCGCAATTTCACCAATTGAAACCCGGCCATGTTGTCTGGCATGTTCAGTAATGATAAGCGACAATTCGGGCATGGCGGATAGCACAATCTTTTCACGCTCTACTTTTTGGGATAAACTCAGCACCTGCTTGTGCAGGGATTGCAGAAAGAACATAATCCAAGGCTGCCAGTCGGGGCTATCGCTGCGGATTGTTCCTTGTGTCTGACGCAAGGCAAGGTAGTAGCCTTCTTTGTTTTGTTCAATGATGCTTTCAAGTGAACTATAGGGCACATAGGCATAACCAGCTTGCAATAAAAGCAAGGTAGTCAACACACGGCTCAGTCTGCCATTGCCATCCTGGAAGGGATGCACTTCGAGGAATACCACGGTGAATAAGGCGGTAATTAAAAGAGGGTGTAATTGTGCAACTTCTCTTTCCTGTTGCAGCCATTGGGTCAGCTCACTCATCAATCGTGGAGTGTCGAAAGGCGTTGCCGTTTCAAACACAATTCCGATTTGATTTCCATTTTCATCAAAAGCCGCAACGGAATTCGGGTTGCTTTTGTACTTACCCCGATGCCATTCGTCTTTTTCGCTGTAGGTCAGCAAATCCTTGTGCAATTGCTGAATGTGGTTTTGCGTCATGGGGATGTGTTCCCATGAGCTGAAAACCGTTTCCATCACCTTGGCATATCCAGCCACTTCCTGTTCATCCCGGCTTGAAAAGGCTTTTATTTCCAGGTTGGACAACAGGCGTTCAACGTCCTTGTCTGACAGCTTGCTGCCCTCAATGCGGGTAGATGAGCCTATGCTCTCGATGGTGGCAACCTTGCGAAGGGCAGACAGCCTCTCTGGGGCAAGCGTTCCCAATGCCCTCCACGCGCCTTTGAACTCATCAATTTGACTGATGAGTTTTAGGATTTCAGGTGTTATGTGTAGGGTGTTGGTGTTCAGCATGATACTTCCGACACCCAAATATACACCCGATTACACCCGAATATCCATGTGAATCACTGTTGCATTAAATGGATGTAGCGCAGTGTGTAATGCGCAGGGTTGATTCTTCAAAAGAAAAACGCCGAACTACAAGTGTGTTGAGTTCGGCGAGCATGTGTTGTACCCGGAGCGGGACTCGAACCCGCACGTCCATTGCTGGACACAGGATTTTAAGTCCTGAGTGTCTACCATTCCACCATCCGGGCAGGATGCAAACAAAAAATCCCGATCGCGCGTGACCGGGACTGTTGAGCGAGAGACGAGACTCGAACTCGCGACCCTAACCTTGGCAAGGTTATGCTCTACCAACTGAGCTACTCTCGCATTCACCCCGTCCTTTTGGATTGGGGACGGCAAATGTATACACAACGGCCAAATCTTCAAACACACCAGTTACGAAATTTTTGCTGCTCAGGATGGTGATTCGAGGATGAGCTGCATCGCTTTTTCCACGGCTCCGCGGCCTCCTTCAACTACATCGCGTGCGGCGAGGCCTGCCCTGCGTCGCGTGATCTCGTCAGTGGCCCAGACATCCAGTTGCCGGCCCACGGCGTCAGGGCTTCCCGCGAATGCTCCGCCCGACTGGATCAGCATCCTGGCCTCATCAAATTGCTCCCAACGGGTCCCGAAGGCTACCGGAATGCCATAGGCTGCCGCCTCCAGGGTGTTGTGAAGGCCTTTGCCGAACGCGCCGCCCACAAGGGCCATCTGGCCGTACCGGTATATGGCGGAAAGCTGTCCCATGGTGTCTGCCACAAGCACACGGCACCCGGCATCGGTGGCTTGCCACTGGCTGAGACGCGCCACTCGGCTGCCGAACAGGGCTTGAATAGACGCCACCCTTGATTCATCAACCTGATGCGGGGCGATGATCACCTTCCAGGAGGCAGCTGATCTGCTCAGAAAATCTCGGGCGATACGCTCCTCGATGGCATAGCTGCTGCCGCACACAAGCACTGGTGATTCACCCGCAAATGCGGCCACACTCTCCAGCTCCCTGCATTCGGCAGCAACGGCCAGCACCCGATCAAAGCGGGTGTCTCCGCACACCTCAACACAGTGGATGCCGGCACCCCGGAGCAATACAGCGGAGGTCTCATTCTGCACATGAAAGCGGTGTACCGCAGCAAGTACAGGCATCCAGAAGGTCCGCTGCCAGCCGAAAAAACGCTGGCCCGGACGGAAGATGGCGGATACCACAAACAGCGGCACGGACCGGTGGCGCAAGGCCAGAAAGTAATGGGCCCAGTATTCGTACTTGATGAATACGACAGTATCCGGACGGATGGCTTCTACAAACCGCCGCGCCCGACCTGGAAGGTCAAGTGGAAGGTACCATACGGCATCCGCAAAGGGGTAATTCTTACGTACCTCAAAACCCGAAGGGGAAAAGAAGGTGAGCACAATGGCTGTGTCGGGCTGCCGGTTCCGGAGGGCTTCGATCAGTGGACGACCTTGCTCAAATTCGCCGAGCGAGGCGCAGTGAAACCACACCACGTGCCCGCCTCCTGTGGATCGGTTGCTCCTCCAGTTCATCCATTGGCCGCGCTGCCGGCGACGGCCCACAACGGCCATCCGGGCCTTGGTATGAAACGGTGCCGCAAGCCAGATGCCCAGCGCATAAGCCGCGATGCCAAGGGTGTAGAGGAGTCTGAACATCAATAATAGAAGTACTCGTCGGAAAGCCGGCGGTAGAGATGAAGGCACCATCCCGCGCGCAGCCCAAGCAGGATATCCAACCGGTCGCGCGTATCGGCCGTCTGGGTATCAAAGTTGAAACCCCGCCGGCTTCGCGTGAATCCTTGCTGAGACTCCACACCCACAAAAAAATTGAGCAGCCTGTTGTTGCTCATGTGGTAGTAGCCGATGAACTGAGTTATGGCCAACCCGTTCGTGAGACGATCATAGCCCTTCAGGTACTCGCCTTCGAGCTGGGCAATGGGATTGGTCTGATGCTCAATCCTGATCTTGTGCTGCATCAATCCTGCGCCTCCCTTCAGCAGGATACCGCTGTTCCGGTTGGGGCCAAGCACGGGAATGAGTCGGCCGCATTCCAGCATCACAGTATAGCCGCGTTGCTGAAGAAACACGATAGCAATCTGCCCCTGATCATCCAGCACCTCACCCCGGTCAGTGCGCAAGTTGCCTAAGAGGCCGGGCTCATTGACCCGGTTGCCGAAGATGTATTGCGCCTGAACTCCATAATACCAGTTGCTCCTGCTCTTGATATGAAAACCAATTCCGGGCGATCCGCTGGTGCCGAAGCGATCAGCAAGATCACCTCCGGGAACCTGATAGGCCAAACTCACAGAAAAATGGGGATTGAAGAGGGAGGAATCACGCACCTGATTCTGGGCGCAAACGCCGAGGGCGAGCAGGAGCGCAGTGCAGAGGGTGATAAGTCGCTTCACGGAGCGAAGATAGCCCACTATCTTCGCCGCATGAATGCCATCCATATGGTGGATCTGAAGTCGCAATATGACCGGATCCAGAGTGAAATCGACGAAGCTGTGCTGCGCGTTATACGTTCTACCGCATTTATCAATGGTCCAGAGGTCAAGGGCTTTCAGGAGGAACTGGAACACTACCTCGGTGTGAAGCACGTGATTCCGTGCGCCAATGGAACCGATGCGCTGCAGATTGCCATGATGGCGCTCGGACTCGAACCCGGTGACGAGGTCATCACCGCGAGTTTTACCTACATCGCCACTGCGGAAGTGATCGCTCTGCTCCGTCTCAAGCCGGTGCTGGTGGAAGTCAATCCAAAGACCTTCAATATCGATCCGGAGGCCATTGAAAAGGCAATTACTCCTAAGACCAAGGCAATAGTTCCCGTGCACTTGTTTGGTCAATGCGCCGATATGGAGCCGATTCTCGCCATCGCGAAAAAGCACAATCTGTTTGTAGTGGAGGATACCGCGCAGGCAATTGGCGCGAAGTATACTTTTTCTGACGGCACGGTGAAGCGCGCGGGTACCATGGGACACATCGGCGCCACCAGTTTTTTTCCTTCTAAAAATCTCGGATGCTACGGGGATGGCGGCGCGTTGTTCACAAACGACGATGAGCTGGCGAAGTCCATGCGCATGATCGCTAACCACGGTCAAACGGTGCGCTATTACCACGACAGCATTGGCGTGAACTCGCGTCTGGACAGCCTTCAGGCTGCAATACTTCGTATCAAGTTGCGCCACCTGGATGCGTATTCAGCCGCGCGCAATGCCCTTGCTAATGCCTACGACGAGGCGTTTGCCGGAAGCAGCAAACTCGCTACACCGTACCGCGATGCGAAGAGCACGCACGTATTTCACCAGTATACGCTCGTTTCGGAAGGGATTGACCGCTTCGGCATGCAGGAGTTTCTGGCTTCGAAAAATGTGCCTTCCATGGTGTACTATCCTGTGCCGGTGCATTTGCAAAAAGCCTACACGGATCCGCGTTATCAGCCGGGCGATTTCCCGATCACGGAGTTTCTCTGTCAGCGTGTGATTTCACTCCCCATGCACACGGAGATGCAGGCTGATCAACTCGCGCATGTTGTGGCGTGTGTGAAGGAATTTCTGGCTCGCTAAACGCATCTTCATTCCGTGCTTGGTGTTTCAGTTTGTCGGACACGCCTTTGAAAAGAAGCCGCCGGAGTTTTTGAAAGACTGGCGTTTTCTGTTCGTGGGACTGCGGTGGTGGTTTGCCAAGAGCAGGGGAAAGGCGTAACCCATTTTACTTGTTGCAAAATGAATCCCGCGTTGAATCTGACGGGATTCAGCGGTCAATCACGGAGTCCATGATGTCCGAATGTGGTCCTGCTGCCATTTCCCGCTTGTAAAGGTTCCAGAAAAACAAGGGGAGAAAAACGAGCACAAGGAGCGCCATTCCAAGCAGCATCTGAATGTTTGCCGTGGGCCAGTGCATAATCTTAAACGCCCCGGCATTGCCGAGCAGAAGTCCGGCCACCGCTCCGGTCATCGTGCGGATGGCGGAGATTCGCGTAAATGCCGCAGGATAGCGCAGTACCGAAATAATCAGTACGAGCATGCTGAGCACGAGTGCCAGGTCGCCGGTGAGCAGCAGAACATCCGCTCCCGGCCAGTGGAGAATGCGGAATGCAATGCCTGAAAGGATGCAGAACGCGGCTACAAAGCCTGAGAAGAACAACGTGGTTTTCATCTGTCGTGAAGGTTTTAATTGAAGCACACTGTGTAACTCAACCTCTATATCGCTGAGCGTATCACCGCCGATGAGGCTGACCGATCGCTTCAGCGCTTCGTCAAAGGGTATTCCGCCACCGAGCATCTGTTCAATGTGGCAGCAGCAATGGTCGATCAACTCCAGTTGCAGCCGCCGGTCATGAATCGATGCCTGAATCGCTGACGATACCTGTTCGGTTTGGTGGTCAGTCAGCTCAGCCATGAGCAAGAGGTCGTTCGTTGAGTATCAGTTCCTGGATGGTGTCCAGAAAGGTCAATAATTCCTGTATCTGGGTCTTCGTCCGGCTCTTACCGGTCTTGGTCAGCTTGTAGTAAATCCGCACCCGCTTGCCCAGCATTTCTTCTTCGCTTTCAATCAGACCTTCCGCCTGAAGCTTGTGCAGCGCGGGGTAGAGCGATCCTTCCTTGAGCAGAATTTTTCCCTGCGTCTTCTCTTTCACGGCACGGGTGATGTCGTATCCATACATCCGCTGGTTCTCTTTCAATAGTGAAAGAATAATGGTGGTCAGCGTGCCTTTGATGAGTTCGTTGGATTGCATAGGACAATGATACATAGAAATCCTATGTATATATCGTTAGTGGTTAGAGAAAATTGTGTGGGGCGAGATTTTCCCCAAAAATGACCATCATACCCGTAGGGGCGACCCTTGCGGTCGCCCTTACCCTTGCGGTCGCCCATTCCCCCTTGCGGTCGCCCATTCCCCTTTGCGGTCGCCTTCCCCTTGCGGTCGCCGTTTGCATTGATGGGTGAGGGCGGGGGCAAGCTCCGCCCCTACGGGCATTTATCAAATTGCGCGCAGGGTCCCCCGTATTGTGATGAAATCATGATGACGCCGTCGAATACATATTCTGACCGTATATTATACGCATAGAAGCTAACGCATTAATTATGCGTAATGGATAATGCGTACAATAAGATAGTTCTTTGCCTCAATGATCAATCCCACTATGAACTTCTATTCCCTGCATGCCTCTATGGTTAAAAGACAATCAACATAGAGATTAAGGAACAGAAAGAACTTCATATATCTCTGTTGCTGATTTGCGGGTAATGGGTTGCGCAATGGGAATGCGCGATTCATTGTGCGTAACTGTTTTCTGTGGGGCTACAGGACTCCAGGCTCTGTTAATCCGCCGAATTTCCGCTGAATCCTGCCGAATTTCCGCTTAAATCCCCCGGATATATCGTTTGGGTGGCTTTTAGAACTAATTCTTACGAGGTTGGATAAGGGTAACAAACTCGGTAATGATTGAACTATCAGTTATCTGATTTTAGGGCTCAAATGTTGAATAACACACCTGTGATTTGAATTTCTAAATTTTTTGATACGTTTGCAGTGTGATGGATGATTTGATTTTTGTGATTGCGTTCTTTCTTGTGATTGAAACTATTTAAACCTTTGATACTATGACTCGTCTTTACATCTTAACTCTTGCTTGGTACATTAGTCACTTTGCAAACGCTCAACAGTCTGAAATTCTAAGTTTCAACTCGGAGGTCTTCACGGGATCACAAGCAATGTATTACCGGGGTAACAGTGTCACATCCGGTCAATTTATATACATCTGTGGCACCACGGTAAACTCCAGTGACAACTATGATGTGTTGCTTTCCAAGTTTGATCGCTTCAACCAGCTTGTTTGGGAGGTGTCGTACAATGGGGCTTTTGGAGGTAATGATTTTGGAGCCAGAGTGTCCGTTAACTCCAGTGGGGAAGTATTTGTAGTCGGATCGTCGCAGACAGGAACTTCGAATTATGATGCTTTGGTTTTGAAATATAGTGCAGCTGGTACTCTTCTTTTTGCTTCGAATTATGGCGGGTCCGCTGGACTCGCCGATGGTTTCCTGAATCTCCATCCTGATGGATCGGGGGGCGTTGTTTGTGTTGGTGGTGTGGTGAATTCAATTTCGCAACTCACAAATGGACTGATCGTGAGATTCAATAGCACGGGTGGTCAAATATGGGCGTCTACATGGAATAATTCGAGCACGAATCTTGAAGATACGTTTAATTTAGTCAGGGTGGCAAATGGACAGGTTTCGGTGTCCGGGCTTTCACAAATAAGTGCTAGTCCAATTGGTTGGAGTATGGTGAGGATGGGGTATCAACTTTCGAATGGTCAGATGTTGGGCTCAGCGATTGTTGGAAACAATCAATCTAACTTTGAGAGTGTCTCTGATATTTTGATGAGTGAGACGGGTGAGGTATATGTCGCTGGCTTTTCGAATGTGCAAAATCAGGGACGCAATTTTCGAGTGTCAAAGTTCAGCGGTTCCCTTTCGCAACTGTGGACTTATACCTTTAACGGCTCATCCAATCAAGATGATGAAGCGCTAAGTATTTCTTTGGTTTCAGGCGTACTTCTGGCATCGGGATATACCACCACTAATACCCAAGGCAAGAATGCTTTGTATGTGAGGTTGAATACTACTACTGGTGCCGCGGTATGGACTCAAGAGAGAAATTTCTTTGGTGGTGATGATGTAGCTTCGGTGATTCGTGTTCATCCGAATGGTGGCGAGGCGTATATTGGGGGAAATGCCTTGAAGCATGGCAATAAAGACATGTATGTGTCAAGGATAAGAACAAGTAATGGCGCTGAAATGTCAACCGCCTGGTATAATGGAATTATGAATTTGAACGAGTCGGTAGATAATGTAGCTATTGATGAGGACGGGAGCATTTTCGTGCATGGACAGGAGGAAACTTCGCCAGGTCAGTCGTATAAGTATGTGCTTACTAAGTGGGTGGTTAACAAGGTGAATCTGCTTATTCCTCCATCCGGATTTACTTCTGCGGAAGGATTTCTGCCTAATAAGGGGCAGATAAGAAATGTGGGCGGAAGTTCCAATCAGTCAATTCAGTATTATTCAAATGGGTTGGGAAGTCCAGTTTATCTGGGAGATACAACCATACACTTTGTGAGACACACATCGTTGTCTGACTCATTGTATGATGTCCAGAGGGTCGACTTTAAGTTCAAAAAGACTGTGAGCGACAAGCGGTGGTTTCCCGCTAATGAGATGGATCACTATGTGAATTTCATTCAGGGACATATGCCGAATTTTGCAATGAAGACACCAGTGTATAACACGGTTTTTTGCCCGGGAATATATACAGGTATTGACGCCGTAATGACCGGCAGTCAGGGTGGATGGGGGCTGAACTTTGTTCTGGCGGGAGGTGCGGACGGAAGTGACATAGAGTTAGAAATATCTGGACAGGATTCTCTGTCTATCGATGCACTTGGCAATCTTCATATTTATACCAACTTGGGAGATTTTGAGTTTCAAGCTCCCGTGGTGAGAGCATTGAATCTTACTTCCGGTAGTCTTACCCCAAGTTCTTCCAATGCTATGTATAGTTTGGTGGGAAATACGTTGACTCTTAACATCTCATCATGGACCGGAGCTATTGCCATTGAATTATCACCTTTCGCAGCATTATCCGGAGGTGGAGGCAGTGATAATATGCTTTGGAGCACATACTTCGGCGGATTCGGAGATGAAGAACTAACTGGTGTTGAAGTGAGGCCCGATGGTGGTTTTGCAACTTGCGGCTATGTCATGATTGGGGATTTTCCGTGGTTCAATGCATTTCAAAATTCCATTCAAGGAGAAATGTGCCCCGTATTGGTTTCCTTTAATAGTCAATACAGTCTTGACTTCTCTACTTACTATGGCGGTGCTAGCGCATTCGAGGCTACCGGAACAGATGTAGTCTATCTTGACCAGGGACGAATTCTAATGGCAGGCTTTACAAATGCCCAGAATCTGCCCATGGCAACGACCCCAGTCTATCCGATTTACGACAGCTCTCCAAATGGCGGAATTGATGGGTTCTTAGCAATGTTTAACCAGAATGGTTTTTTGGTTTGGTCTACATACTACGGAACATCCGGCACGAATGAGGTAATTAATGATCTAACCACTGACTCAAATGGTGCGGTGTTCATTTGTGGTTCTGGCGCTAGTGGAATGCCGGTTGTTCCCTTGGGGTATTCGCTTCCTGGTAATCCCGGAACCAGCGGTGGATTCGTAGCAAAGTTCAGCCCTCAAATGCAGCTCGAATGGCAGACCACTGTGGGGAATAACACATTGCCATATTCGGTCGTTTGTGATGAACTCGATAGACTTTATTTGATCGGGGATACTGAATCCAACCCCGGTCTTGTTACCTTTAATTCCGGGAACTATTCGTTGTTCGATGCTACACCAAATGGTCAATCGGACGTTTTCCTGATGAGGTTCAATGCCGATTTTTCCCTCGACTACTCTTCTTACATCGGAGGCAGTGGCACAGATAACCTCCCATTTTATGCAGGTAATTGCGTAGAGGTTAGCAATGGAAAAATTTTGTTGGGCTTTACAACGAGTAGCACCGGACTTCCTGCGGCGGTCAATGCCCCGGGTTCACCAATATTGGACCCCATCGGGGATTCTGACGTATATCTAATGCTATTGAATTTGGACTTTGGGCTGATTTGGGCGTCTTATTGGGGCGGTACTTCACTAGATGAAATAAGAGGACTTAAATTAACGAATGACGAAGCCCCAAGAGTCTTAGTATATACCGGTTCAGCAGATATCCCCGTGACTCCTTTCATAGGAGCATATAGTCAGCCTCAGGTCGATTCCCGCGAAGCGTACATTCTTGACTATGACACAAACATGGAGGTGGAGTGGTCTACATACTTAGGTGGTATTTCTGAAGGAGCTGATGGTGATCAGCCCTTTGATTTCGCGATTGACCCGGAAAATCGAATGGTTATAGTTGGATCTACCTCGGACATTCCTGGTTTTATGGAACCCAATACTTTTCCCTTACAGCAAAATTTTGACTTCTACTTTGATCCACTATTTACATTTCCAAATCCGCCTATTTCAACAGCCAAAGAAGGCTGGATAACAGTATTTGAAACGGATTTCTTAACTTACATTGAATTACAAAGACAAGGTCAATCCACGATTGCTCCCTATCCCAATCCAGTTCAAAATACTTTGAACTTTACATTTCCTAACCTTCCCGTTGAAGAAGTACTGCTTCGGATTTTTGACCAGCAAGGCAAAATCGTTCGAAATCTCTCACTCAATCCTTCATCTAATTTCAGCCTGGAAGTCGGGGATTTGAGCAGTGGTTTGTATGTAATCACTGTATCTTCTGCTGGTAAGTTTTACCAATCCACATTTGTTAAGCTATGAGAATATCACTTCTTATTCTTTTTCTCTTTCCTTTGGTTAAGGTTTGCGCGCAATATTGGGAGGAGGTTTCATTCCCTTCGCATTGGCCCTATCAGATCAGGTCCATGTATGCCGATGAAGAATCAGGAAGATTGTGGATCGGTGGGTGGATTAATTCGAGCTATTATAACAATGAATCTCTCCATATGTGCTACTGGGATGGCTCCGAAATGACCTGTCTCGATGATGAGTTTGGTAATTTGATTCTGGCAATAACCAAATTTCAGGGAAGCATATACGTTGGGGGATTTTTAACTTCAGTGAACGGAGAACCTTGTGGTCTGGCCCGATTCGACGGAGAAGGATTTGTTCCCGTGATTAGTGAAAATGTGGGAATCTGGGGCCTCGATGTTGTCGATGATTATTTGGTCGTTTCCGGATCATTTACAGAGATTGAAGGAATTCCATTCAATCGCATCGCGCGATTTGATGGTACAACGTGGAGTGAGATGCCGGGTTCATTTGCGCCATCGAGCATTATGTCCGCAAATGGGGTTGCACGGTTCAATGATGCT
>CANGTU010000010.1 GCA_947456965.1 Flavobacteriales bacterium | reverse complement strand
GTATGAAACGGCGATGTCTTGAATGCTCCTGCCTGAATGAACTCCATCCGCACACACTTTGAAGAGGCCCATGGGCTGATCACAAAAATCCTTGCAGACCCCGCATTCATGCATTCCGTGCGTGTGGCCGGAGACGTGATGGTGGAGGCGTTGAAGCAAGGCGGGAAAATCATCTCCTGCGGCAATGGCGGCAGTATGTGTGATGCCATGCACTTCGCTGAAGAACTCACTGGCCGCTACCGCGACAACCGGAATTCCATCGCTGCAATCAGCATCTCTGATCCTTCACACATCACGTGTGTGGGCAACGATTACGGGTTTCAGTTTGTCTTTTCCCGTTTCGTAGAAGGTGTGGGTAAGGAAGGCGACGTGCTCCTGGGCATCTCTACCAGCGGCAACTCAGCCAACGTGATTGAAGCGGCAAAAGCGGCCCGGGCACAGGGCATGAAAGTGATTATTCTCTCCGGAAAAGACGGCGGCACGCTCGCTCCACTTGCCGATGCAGAAGTGCGGGTACCGTGGCACGGCTATGCCGACCGTATACAAGAAGTGCACATCAAAGTCATTCACGCATTGATCGATTATATCGAGCGGAATTTGGCAGCATAATTCATGCACCCGGCGCATAATTTATTCCCTCTATACCTGTAACAAGGCAATCACTTTTGTTCCTGAAAAAAAGGAACAAACATGCTCGTGAAAACATTCGGCAGCGCCGTTTTCGGTGTGAGCGCGGCTACGATAACCATTGAAGTCAACTCCGATAAAGGCGCGTCCATGGCTATCGTGGGGCTTCCTGACACGGCAGTCAAGGAGGCGCAACAACGAATCCGATCAGCCCTTGCGCAGGCTGGTATGCAGCTTCCCGTGCGCAGTATCACCATCAATATGGCTCCTGCCGATGTGCGTAAGGAGGGATCTGCCTATGATCTGCCACTTGCCATTGGCATACTTGCCGCTACCGAACAAATCAAATGCGAGGGCATTGGGGATTATGTCATGATGGGAGAACTGTCTCTAGACGGTGGTCTGCGCCCTATCAGTGGCGTTCTGCCCATTGCCATTCAAGCAAGAAAGGAGGGGTTCCGGGGTATGTTCATCCCCGTGCAAAATGCCCGCGAGGCAGCCATTGTCAACGATATCGAGGTCTATGGCATCTCCCACATTTCTGAGTTGATTGCCTTCTTTCAGGAGGGCAAAGTGTTGGACCGAACCATCGTGAACACGCGGGAAGAATTCTACAACCGGCTTGATAAGTATCCCGTGGACTTCGCCGATGTCAAAGGACAGGAAAACATTAAGCGGGCCTTTGAGATTGCGGCGGCCGGCGGACACAACGTGATTCTGGTCGGTCCTCCCGGAGCAGGAAAAACAATGCTCGCCAAGCGGCTTCCAACCATCCTGCCCCCGTTAAATCTGGCCGAAGCTCTTGAAACCACCAAGATTCACAGCGTTGCCGGCAAACTGCGCAAGAACGAAGCGCTCATCAGCACAAGACCCTTTCGGGCTCCGCACCACACCATTTCTGATGTCGCGCTCGTGGGAGGCGGAAGCTTTCCGCAACCGGGTGAAATATCACTTGCCCATCACGGCGTACTGTTCCTGGATGAGTTGCCCGAGTTCAAGCGCACTGTTCTGGAGGTTATGCGCCAGCCGCTTGAGGATCGAGTTGTCACCATCAGCCGAAGCCGGTTTTCTGTGGAATATCCCGCCAGCTTTATGCTTATTGCCTCCATGAATCCCTGCCCGTGTGGCTTCTACAACCACCCTGAAAAGGAGTGCGTTTGCGGACCTGGCGTGGTGCAGAAGTACCTGAACAAAGTCAGCGGCCCCCTCCTCGACCGGATTGACATCCACATTGAAGTTACTCCTGTAACCTATGAACAGCTCGCGGAGTCGCGACGTGGAGAGGGCAGCGCTGCTATCCGGGCACGAGTGATAGAATCGCGCACCCTCCAGGAAGACCGCTTTCAGCAGCACGCCTCTATATATTGTAACGCCCAGATGGACAGCAAACTGATCAAAGAACATTGCGGCATTGATGAGTCAGGACATGTCCTGATGAAAAATGCCATGAGCCGGCTCAAGTTATCGGCCCGTGCCTACGACCGCATTCTCAAAGTCGCCCGTACCATTGCCGACCTCGAAAAATCCGGGCCCATTCGGACACATCACCTGGCAGAAGCCATCCAATACCGCAGTCTGGATCGCGAAAACTGGGCGGGGTGATTTTATTGCTTACTTGCGTGCCCTATGGGATTGATCAAACCAGTCAGGGGATTCCATCCCCGCTTTGGCCATTCGTGTTATATCGCGGATAATGCGACAATTGTTGGTGATGTGAAATGCGGAGATGACTGCAGTTTCTGGTTCAACGCTGTGGTGCGCGGCGATGTGAACAGCATCCGTATCGGTAACAAGGTGAATATCCAGGACAACGCTGTCGTGCATTGCACCTATGAGAAAGCCGCCACAACCATCGGTAATCATGTCTCTATCGGTCATGGTGCCATTGTGCATGGTTGTACAATCCATGATAACGTATTGATCGGAATGGGGGCCATTATCATGGACCACTGCGTTGTGGAGTCAGGATCCATCGTTGCGGCAGGTGCCGTTGTAACAGAAGGCACACATATTCCAGCCGGCAGCGTCTATGCTGGTATCCCCGCAAAAAAAGTGAAGGAAGTATCTCCTGAGTTGTTTGCCGGCGAGGTAAGGCGCATTGCGGATAATTACCTGATGTACGCCTCCTGGTTCAGAGATTCGTCCTGACCAGGCGCTCCAAGCCGTCAATCCACGTTGCTGAGTCGTTCAGGCTCGGAACAAGCTGAACTTTTTCGCCACCGTGTTTCTCAAAGAGCTCCTGGTATTCCTCACCGATTTCGATAATCGTCTCCAGGCAATCGGCGACGAATGCGGGAGAAAAGACCAACAGCTTCCGCGCACCCTTCTTCGCCAGCTCCTCGATTACCTTGTCAGAGAACGGTTCAATCCATCCTCTTCCAAGCCGGCTCTGAAAGCATACGGTATAGTCTGATCCCCGGAGTCCAAGGCCCGAGGCAATCGCTCGGGTAGTGGCATAGCACGTCGCCTTGTAGCAGAATTTATTCTCGTCATTGATCTCGTGCTCACAGCTGTGATTACGGCATGCCCTGTCCTCATATACCTTGTCCACCTGACGCTCCGGTAACCCGTGGTAACTGAAGAGCACATGGTCATATTCATCAAGGTTAAAGGCCTTTCCGTTCTCTACAAATCCACGGATGTACTCGGGCAAATCATAAAACTGAGCGATCATCTTCACGTTGGGTATCACCCACCACTTCTTCATGATTGCAAAGGCCTTGGCCATGACACTGCCATTGGTGGCCGAGGCGTACTGGGGAAACAGCGGCACGAGCAAAATCTGATCGGCCCCCCAGTCATGGATTTCCTGCAGGACCTTGTCCATCGAGGGGTTTTGATAACGCATGGCAAGAAATACGCGCTCTCCATCGCGGAAACGCTCCTGCAAGAGTTCACGGACGCGGTTGCCGTAGTGAATCAGAGGTGAGCCATTTTCGGTCCATAGCTCCTTGTACACCTTGGCGCTCTTGCGGTGCCTGAATGGCACGATGATGCCATTTACCAGCAGCGCTCTCGCCAGCCAGGGAACATCAATGACCCGAGGATCATTCAGAAACTCCGTCAGGTAGCGGTATACATCTCGAGGCTTGGGGCTGTCAGGGGAGCCCAGGTTCACTAACAGGATTGCCGTTTTTTTGCTCATAAGGATTGCAAAGGAACAATGAAAAACGCCTGGCCATGCCCGCGTGTTCACCCGCTATCTTTGGCTCATCAACTCATTCCCGCGAATTATGCTGCGATCCATGACCGGCTTTGGAAAGGCCGAAGCGATAATCGGACAAAAGAAGTTCACGGCGGAAGTCCGTTCGCTCAATAGCAAGCAGCTTGACTTCAACCTGCGTATGCCCGGTGTATACCGCGACAAGGAAATGGATCTGCGCTCTTGGCTGTCTGAGCGTATTCTGCGCGGCAAGGCCGACGTGCTCATCTACTACGAGAGTCTGGAGCCTGAAAAGCGTGTTTCCATAAACCTGCCGCTTCTCGAGAGTTATTACGCCGACCTCCGTCAATTCGCGGATCGCTCCGGTATCCCATCCGGTGACTACCTGAATGCCCTCATGCGGATTCCCGATGTACTGAAGCCGGAAAATCAGGAGCCGGATGAACAAGAGTGGAAGCAAATAGAGGCCTTGGTGAAAGATGCTTATACCCGGTTTAACCAATACCGTTGCGCGGAGGGAAGCAAGTTGTCCGCCGACTTCAGCCAGCGTATCGCCCTGATCCGCAACTTGCGCAATGACCTTGTGGAGCCCATACGACTGCGCAGGGAGCGCATGCGGGAAAAACTGAACAGCTCCCTGCTGGAGCTGGTTCCCCCGGATAAGGTGGACGCCAATCGGTTCGAACAGGAGGTCATCTATTACCTGGAGCGCCTGGATGTGTCAGAGGAACTCCAGCGTCTGCTGACCAATTGCGAACATTTCGAAGAAGAATTACAGGGCGATGGCCAAGGGAAAAAGCTTGGATTCATCAGTCAGGAAATAGGCCGTGAAATCAACACCATTGGCTCCAAGGCCAATGACTCAGATATGCAGCGCATCGTGGTGCACATGAAGGACGAGCTCGAAAAGATCAAGGAGCAGATCAACAACGTGCTGTGAGCCTGTTCCGTCTGTGATTTCCCATCTTTGCAGCCATGTCGGCACAACTTAAGGGTAAGGCGATCATCTTCTCCGCTCCAAGTGGGGCAGGCAAGACTACCATCGTCCGCCACTTGCTGGGCATCCCTGACCTTCGGCTATCCTTCTCGGTTTCAGCCACAAGCCGCTCCATGCGGGAGAACGAACAGGACGCGCGGGATTACTTCTTTCTGTCTCCAGATGAATTCCGCACACGGGTTCGGCTCGGCGATTTTCTCGAGTGGGAAGAGGTTTACCATAATCAACTCTACGGCACCCTACGCTCCGAAATCGACCGCATCTGGTCCGAGGGGCGCAATGTGATCTTCGATGTGGATGTGGTGGGTGGTATCAGTCTGAAAAACCACTTCGGCACCACGGCCCTGTCGGTCTTCGTTCAGCCTCCCAGTATCGAGGTATTGGAACACCGGTTGCAAAACCGGTCAACGGAAAGCCCTGACAAGATTGCTATGCGCATTGCGAAAGCCCGTCATGAGCTCACCTTCGCTCCGCGTTTCGACATGGTGCTGATCAACGACAACCTCGAACAGGCGCTGCAAGACGCGGAAGAGAGTGTCAGGAAATTCCTTCACACGTGAAGACAGGTCTCTTCTTCGGATCCTTCAATCCCATTCACACGGGGCACTTGATTGTGGCGCAACATTTCCTGAATGCCGGAATCGTGGATGAGGTCTGGTTTGTAGTCAGCCCGCTCAATCCGTTTAAGGAAAACGCTGTGCTGGCTGATGCCGGTCATCGTGCAGAAATGGTGAGGCTTGCCATTGCCGGCAACCTTCATCTATGTGTATCGGAGGCGGAGTTGGGATTACCCATGCCCTCTTATACGGCCGATACCATGCGCCGCCTTATCGGAGACTATCCGGAAAAAGAGTTTGTGATCCTCATAGGCGGAGATAACCTGCCGCAGCTCCACCTGTGGAAGGATGCCCGCTGGCTCTTTTCCACCTTTCCCGTGGCCGTCTTTCCCCGGGAAAATGATGGGCCTCCCAATCCAGAGCTGGCCGGGGTACTGCGCTTTGTGGACCCCGGAGCGCCTGCCATCGGAATCTCCGCCACGCACATCCGGGAGCTCGTTCGAAGAGGTCTAAGCATCCGGTACCTCACTCCCGATGTTGTTCGGGAATATATAGAGCGGTTCGGGCTCTATCTCTAGTTCCTCTCTCCGGTAGGGATTTTGGCACGTCGCTTGTCTTCTTGTCATCAACCAATACCTGTGAGCCATGAACGAGTTGAAACACAAGTACACCGCCATGAAACAACAAGCGGTTGAGATGATGCAAAGTGGTAATGTGAATGCTTACCTCGCCAAGTTGGTAGCCCTTCACGACCTGCGCATCCAGATTATTCAGATCAGCACCCCGCACTGACCGTTGACTTCGTTCCCGGATTTCACCGGGCCATACTGAAAAGACCCCCAGTCATCATCACCTGGGGGTCTTTTCATTTCCATGATCTGCTCTTTGATCAATCCTCAGCTCCAATCCTCCAACGCAGGCCCACGTATCCCATTCTTCCGAATACAGGCCCCCACACCAGAGAGGCATCAAAGAGCGGATTATCCGGATTTTCCGCCCCAATGATAGGGTCCATAACCATGAAATTACCCAGGTTCTCGCCACCCGCATAGAGCTCGAGCTTCTTGCTGAAATGGTAAGCGACCTGTGCGTTGATGATCCAAAAAGAATCGCTCCAGGGATGAAGACGGAATGCGTCTGGATTAGCGAATGTCGAAGGCAATCGCTGGCGACCCAGCCAGCGCGCAGTGAAATCAAACGCCCATTTCGCTCCACGCTCAGAGGCCCTGGTCTCATATCCGACGTTCGTGAAGAAGCGGTGCTGGGCAACGAGAGGGCGCATCAGAAGGCGATCATCGTAGGTCGTGCGGGCATCGAGCCAACGATATGCTATGCGCCACTCCATTCGCTTCACTGGTGAGCTCTGCAACTCAACCTGCGCCGCATTAGACCAGCTCTCACCATTCAGATTATAGAACCGGACCACAGTGGGCGTTTCCCAATCAGCCACAATCTGTTCGCTGAATTGCGTGCGATAAAAATCCACAGTGACTGATGCATCCCGGTAGAATAGCTTGAACTTGGATCCCAGCACGATGCCCAGTGTTGTGGAACGTTCCATACTCAGGCCAAACGGCCATTCGGCCCCTGACTCCTCGATCCGGATTTGCCTGTTGCCCGCAAGCATCCCCACGTGATCCATGACCACATTAGGCGTGCGGTAGCCCATCCCGGCTGAAACCTTGAGAGATGTCCTGTCCGTAATACTCCAGCGCGCGTGTAACCTCGGGGTGAGCAAACCACCGTAATAGTTATGCAGATCACCCCGGATTCCGGCGATCACGCTGAGCCGCGTGCCTCGATTCCAGGTGAATTCCGAAAACACGCCCGGCACGGATTCCATCCGGTCGAAATTCACCGTGTCGAGTTGCTCCTGATAATCATCCCGGTTGTAACTCAGCCCGCTGATGAACTTCAGTTCTTCCGTGATTTCAGCTGCATACAGCAGGTTGACCCGAACGGAAACCTGTTCGCCATCGTAGCGCCGGTCACCAAACAGACCAGTCTGCCGATGCCAGTTCACATTCACCTGCGAACCGACGCTCTTACCATCCTGATCGGGAAAGACATAGCCCGTTTTGGCTGAAAAATCGGCGCGTTGGGTATTCGTGTTCACCCCCCAAAGCCTGGACCGCACATCATCCTGCGGATCAAAATTAAACTGACCACTGGTGCTCTCATGGTTCGAATAAGTTGCCGCATACTCTCCCCGCAATCCGCGGGCTCCGGTATACTTCCACTCATTTCGGACGATGGAGTTGAAGAAAAGTGGATTGTCCAGAAAGCCATCCCCGTTCATGTCCATCCTGCGCTGGATGGATGAGGCATGCGTGAACCACGTGCTGTGCCAACGCTCACCTATTGGCTGCCGGAAGATACCGTTGAACTCCATGCGGCCTTGTGATCCTGCATAGGCGTTGACAAAAACCCGCTCCTTCATTTCGGAGGACTTATGCGCCACATTGATTTGCCCGGTGATGCTCTCATACCCGGCCACGACAGATCCTGCACCCTTGGTAATAGCGATTTCCCTGATCCATGGGCCGGGCAGATAACCCAGGCCATAAATCGTGGCCAGTCCCCGAACCGCAGGGATATTGTCAAACATCACCTGGGTATATTTTCCATCCAGTCCAAGCATCTTGATCTGGCGTGTTCCGGTGATGGCATCTGTGTATGAAGCATCCACCGATGCGTTGGTTTCGAAACTCTCAGACAGACTGCAACATGCGGCCTTGCATAATTCCTTCTCATTGAGTGTCTGGAAGCGCTGGGCATCCAGCAAGTTCAGTTCCTGTGCGCGCTGCTCGCCCTCAATCACCACTTCCGGCCCATCCATGGGCTGATCCAGGCTGATGATAACCTCTTGCTGGTCTGTTGCAATGAATAACTGCCACTCCCGATACCCCGCCAGGCGACAAGCCAAGGTATCATAGCCGGGAACACGCTGGAGTTCGAAATACCCGTCGGCCCGGCTTGTGGACCCAACAGCCGTGCCTTTCCAGAAAACTTGGGCTTGCTCCAGTGGTTCACCCAGAGCAGACGCCCTCACATATCCCGTGAGCTGCTGGGCCTGAACGCAGGCCGCAAGCAGCAGCGCGGCGAGTGTAATCAGTGCTCTCATGGTCAATGGTTATGTTCGTGTTCCCGGTATTTGCAACATCCGTGAATCAGGCCGTACGCTTCATCCGTTGCCATAGAGGCAGATGTATCATGTCCGGCCTTGTTGAGCAGCGCATGAATCTCCTTCTCAGAGATTTTCTTTGGTGAATACATGATGGTCAACTCATGGCTACTGAGGTTGTAATCCGCTGACTTGACTCCGGGCACATCCACCGTGTGCTCAATGCGCTCCTTGCACATTTCACATACACCGCCCACCCAGAAGGTGATGGTGACAGGCCGCTTATCCTGAGCCTGAGCTGCTGTAACTGAAAAGACACCTGCCCAAATGAGGAGCAGGAAAACGATGTTCTTCATGAAACCATGGTTTTAATTATGGACAAGATGACTGACGCCCTTATGGGCCGAAGTCTGTCCGCTAACCATAGGTCAGCCGCGCACAATACAGCACATATCGCCGTTTCTTCGGCGATTCCTGCTGGATAGCCCGCGGCTCTGCCGCAGCTGATCCGCAGAGCCCTGACCTGAAGAGCGCTACCGCCGGAAGCCCGCACCGCATCTCCGTTTTATTCTTCCGAAAAACCATGAGCTCTGCAGCGAGGTGATCCTGCTCCAGGCGGATCTCAAGGTGTTGCTCCGTGCCGCAATCTGCAGGGCAGCAGCCCTTTGATTCACGGCCGTCACAGCAACTTGTTTCTTCGCCAAAAAGAGAAACCCGGAGCGACACACAGCAGCAGCACGCATGAGCATGCACATGCACTCCAACCGACAGTACGATGTAGAGGATGAAAATGCTGATTCGCAGGACTTTCTGCATAACTACACAAAGCTAATCAATTCAGTTGTTTTCCCGAATCTGAGCCCACGCTATCCTGCTTCCACCCCTAACTCCTTCCGCGCTCTGGTGACCCGGTCATGCATGACCGAAATCTGAGTGGCGTAATGCTGCAGACCCAGGAATTCATCCCGGAATGAGAAGTAAAACTTGATTTTGGGCTCTGTCCCGCTGGGCCGGGCGGATATCCGGCTCCCATCCTCCAATTCGAACTGAAGCACATTGGACAGTGGCAGGCCAAGTGGCTTCTCCTCGCCGGTGCGTGCGTCCCTCACGGTGCCGCGCTTCAGATCAGCTATCCTCACAATCCGCGAGCCCGCTAATGCATCCGGAGGACTGCTCCGGAGTTTTTCCATAAGGGACCGGATATTCTCCAGGCCATCGATCCCCTTCATCGTAATACTCACCAGCTCGTCATGATAAAGCCCGCATATGGTGTAAATCTCCATCAGCAAGTCCCACATACTCCGGCCCTGCGAAGTACACCAGGCGGCGATTTCAGCAAACTTCACAGATGATATGACCGCGTCCTTATCGCGTACAAAGTCACCGGCGAGATAGCCATAACTCTCTTCCCCGCCTGCTATGAACGTTTCCAGGCCCTCGCGCTCCCTCATCACGCCGGCTATATACTTGAATCCGGTGAGTGTCTTGTAACAAGGAACGCCAAAATACCCGGCAATCGCCGGAAACAACTCCGAAGTCACCACCGTACTGGCGATGTACTGCCGGCCATTGAGGCGTCCTAACTTCTGCCACTGGTACAATTCATACCAGACCAGCAGACTTCCCGCCTGATTGCCATTAAGCAGAACCATTTCCTGCTGTCCGTTGCGCACGGCGATTCCGACTCGATCAGCATCCGGGTCATTGCCCAACAGCAGCTCTGCCCTCACCTGCTCACAGAGCTGCAGTCCCATCGCCAGCGCCTCCCGTTCCTCGGGGTTCGGAGAAGTTACGGTGGGAAATCGTCCATCCGGTACTGATTGCTCCGGCACAACATGAATCTGAGTAAAGCCGGCCGTTTTGAGAGCGCGTGGAACAAGTGTGATCCCTGTTCCGTGGATGGACGTGTAGACGATGGGAAGCTCCCGGTTCGCGAGGATAGCCGAACGGTCGTGAATCAATCCGTCGAGCTTCTTCAGATATTCCTCTTCCACCTCCGGACCTGGTGTTTCAATCAACTTATTGCCGCCTCCGAATTTGACATCCCGGATGCCCTTCACGGCCCTCACTTCGCGGATAATGCCCTCATCGTGGGGTGGGAGCACCTGTGCACCATCTTCCCAATACACTTTATACCCATTGTATTCTTTAGGATTATGGGAAGCCGTGATGACGATTCCGGCGCGGCATTTCAGGTTCCGCACGGCGAATGACAATAGCGGAGTGGGCCGCATTTCCGCGAACAGAAACACGCGGATTCCATTGGCGGCAAGGACTTCGGCCGCAGTCCGGGCGAATTCGGGAGATTGTAGTCGGGAGTCATGTGCGATAACCACTGCGGACTCTTGTAAGCCGGCTTGCTTGAGGATGTAGTTGGCCAGCCCTTGAGTTGCCATCCCCACGGTATAGCGATTCATGCGCATCGTTCCCACGCCCATGACGCCGCGCAATCCCCCGGTGCCAAACTCCAGATCGCTGTAAAAGGCCTCTGTCAATGCACCCGGGTCATTTGCAAGCATCCGCTCAATCTCATTTCTACTCTCCGGATCAACATCCGGAATCAGCCATTCCTGGGCCTTTTTTCGGGCAATCTCCGCCCATTCAGCTCGTGTGGTCATGTGTTTCGTTCTCCTTGCTGACAATGTCTTAGGGCCTCCTGCCATGGGATATCGGCAAGACCGGTTGCTTGGAAAAACCGGTGCGTATCGAGTTTCGAATAGGCCGGTCGCACGGCTTTGGTCGGGTAATCCGCGGTAGCAACGTCCACCACACGAGTATCCAATCCAAGGCCCGATACAATCGCCCGGGCGAAGTCGCTCCAGCTCGCTTCTCCAGATTGCGTGTAATGATAAACTCCGTAATCGGTGTGCCGCGTTTCGACCAAAGCCTGCCGCAGCCACGACAACATGTCCGATGCCAGCTGGTGGCCACTGGTGGGTGAGGCCACCTGATCAGAGACAACACGTAGCTCCGATTGCTCGCGGGCCAGGCGTGCCATCGTTCTGTAAAAATTATGCCCATGGCGGCTGTAGAGCCAAGATGTACGTATGATCAGATATCTGTTGCACGCATTGTCCACCAGTCGCTCTCCCTCCAGCTTCGTTCGACCATAAGCGTTCAACGGAGAAGTAGGATCATCTTCCAGGTAAGGGCTGCCCTTGGATCCGTCAAACACATAATCAGTTGAAAAATGGACCAGCAGAGCATTCGCTTCATCACATGCCTCCGCGAGATACTGCGGAGCCAGACAGTTCAGCTGATAAGCCCGCTCCTCCTCGGCTTCAGCTCGCTCCACATTGGTGTAAGCTGCACAATTCACTACCGCAGCAGGGCGAAGCGACTCCATGAACGAGCTGACTTGACTCTTCAACGTGACGTCCAGCCCTATGCGATCCGCAAACACCAGTTCCAGGCCCGGGAAGCGGAGTTGCTCATCCCGAAAGCATGAACCGAGTTGGCCGGCACTGCCTGTTACAAGCACCAGTGGCCTTTCTCCTTTGTGGTTGGACATATTCGCCACGAAATTAGGCCCTTCGTAAGGAGTTTTTGTCCTGACCACCCTGAACTGGCACAATGCTTGGCCCCGGCCCACACATGCGCGCCTCTATAAAACATATCCTGATCACCTTGCTGCTCGGCATGCTGCTTCAGCCCGCTGATGCCCAATTCAGGAGGCGCACTCCTACTCTTGCATTCGGGCTTCAGGTCGTGCAGCCCCTTGGGCAATACAAGCAATTGTATGACGGGGTTCCGGCCGGACTTACCGGCAACTTCGCTGCTCCTGTGGCAAGAAGCCCCTTTGAGCTTGGGCTGGCCTTGGCCTGGAGCTCCATGGGTTCTCAGAACGAAGACGTGGAAGTATATGTGGGTGATGATGAGAGTGGGAATAAGATTGTCTCGCCGGGCACTTTGCGCATCCGCAGTAACAACTACCGCTATCTGTTTCTCGCGCGATTCCGTCCGCTTGTAGGCGCTGTGCAGATTTATGGTGATGCCATGCTCGGTGCTGAGTCATTTCTTACGAAGACCGACATTCAGTTTGATAACCAGGGCTATTCCCAGGTAAGCGACTCTCAGGTACAGCATCGTGATTTTACATTCAACCTCGGATGGGCTCTGGGCGCCAGGGTGCGGCTGACGCCAGGAATATTCCTCGATGCTCGCTTAGAGAAGCTCGAAGGCGGCCAGGCGCGCTACGTGGATGAGCAGACCATTCAAGTAAACACCTCGGACAACTCACTCAACTATGAGGTCCGGGAATCACAGACCGACAAGTACACCTATCAGCTCGGTATCGCATTCCAGTTCTGATGCCTATTTCGCGCGCATGGCATCTACAGGGTTGAGCCGGGCAGCTCCCATCGCAGGCGCGATACCACTCACCACGCCCACCGCAACCGCTATACCCAGTCCCAGAAATATCCGGAACAAGGGCAGGATGAACTCAAAATCCATAGCGAGATTAAGCAATCCGATGACCCCGCGCACGGCCAGCAGTCCAAAGGCCCCACCAATCAGGCATAAGGCGATGGATTCACACAGAAACTGAAGCAGAATAAATGACCTCCTCGCGCCGAGCGCTTTCTGAATACCGATGATGTTGGTGCGTTCCTTGACGGAGACAAACATGATATTGGCAATGCTGAACGCCCCGACAATGATGGCGAAAATGCCGATAATCATCCCCACGACGTTGAACACTCCGACAATGTTATCCACGAACCCCGTAAGCATGGAAGATTCAATCAGTGAAAAGTCGTCGGCCGCGCGTGGCTTGAGTTTTCTGACCTCACGAAACACTGGAGTAATTCGCTCCTTCATTTCCTCAGCTGACACTCCCTCTTCGGCCTTGATCATAATCTGCGAATCCACCATATCGGGATTGATGATCCGCGTAGCAAAGCGGATGGGCATCAGAACCGTATTGTCGAAGCTGGAGCCAAAGATGGATGCGCCCTCTTTGCGTGCCACCCCGATGACTGACGCTTTCATCCCTCCGACCTTGATTTCCTTACCCACTGGTGAAACGCCTGGAAACAGGGCAGAGGCGACATCTGCGCCGAGTATCGCAACATTTCTTCCTCCGTCACATTCGATGGGAAGGAAATAGCGCCCCTCGACGAGATCAACGGAAATCGTTTGATTAAACTCATACGTTGCGCCATTCAAATCCACTTGGCTGAGGAAGCTGTTGCGGTATTCCACCGTGGTCATAGAGCCTGACTGAAAAGCCATAGCTCGGAATCCTGTCAGGCGATTGCGAAGCTCCTCCATGTCGCGCTCCGTGGGCTGCCTTCTGCTCATGTACTTCCACCACTCGTACTCATCCGAACCCTCCTCGGGGCCGATGGGCCATTTCTGAATAAAAACCACGTCCGAACCGATGCTTTGGAGACTCTCCTTCATATCTGCCTCCATGCTGTCCACCACGCACAGCACGAAAATGATAGAAAAGATACCGATGCACACGCCCAGCAAGGAAAGCACCGTACGGAGCTTATTCACAACCAGAGCCTGCCAGGCAAACAGGAAACTCTCACCAAGCAAACGGATAACTACCTTCATTGCGGGTATAAAGCTAACAGAGTGACTCTTGCTACAGCTTCACAAAGGGATGAGCGGTACCAGATAATTTTTGCCGGGCCTCCCGGTTATTGGAACTTCGCATGATCCCGTGCTTTCTGGCGCCTCTCCCATACGGTCCTACACATGGCTGGTCCTGCTTCTCCTCCTCTGTGAGGGTGCGGTAGCCCAATTGTCCCCTTCCCGGGAGCGGCTGCTGCCTTATTCCCCCGAAATGAAACTCGATACGCTGAGTGTTTTTCCCGGCCGTTTGAGCATCTTTTGTGGTAATCAGGCAGTGCCGGACTCCCTCTTCTCCGTCCACTACGCCGATGCCCGGATCATCTGGAATAAGCAGCCCGGATGTGACACCCTTCTTTTTCGTTTCCAAGTCATGCCTTTCAGGATCCGGAGCAGCATATCACACAAGGAACAGAACCTCTACCTCTCCGAAGAAGGCCGGCCCGTTATGCGGTACCGCGTTGGATCTGCGGGACCGGCTTCCGAACTGATGTCTGATGAGGGCCTGAATAAAAGCGGTAGCATCTCGCGGGGAATTGCTTTTGGCAACGCTCAGAATCTGAGCGTGAACTCATCCCTCAACCTGCAGCTCAACGGCCGCCTTACCGATCGCTACAGTCTGCTCGCTTCGGTATCCGACGACAATATCCCCATCCAGCCTGAAGGAAACAGCCAGCAGCTTCAGGACTTCGATCAGGTCTTTATTCAAGTCTTTGATGAGCGCAACAAGCTCATTGCCGGAGACTTCATCCTGAGGCGTCCGCCGGGATACTTCATGAACTACTTCAAGCGAGCGCAGGGCGCTTATGTAAGCAGCACGGCCATCAACCCCGGGTCCGAAAACCGACCCCTGAGCATGACCGTGGAGGCCTCTGCCTCGGTATCTAAAGGTCGGTTTGCACGCCAGGTCATTCAGGGGATTGAAGGTAACCAGGGGCCCTATCGGCTAAGGGGTGACAATAACGAGCTCTTCATCGTGGTGCTGGCCGGAACGGAAGCCGTTTACATCGATGGGCGGCTCATGGAACGCGGACAGGACAAGGACTACATCATCGATTATAATGCCGCCGAAATCACTTTTACTCCGCGCCAGTTAATCACCAAAGACCGACGCATTACAGTGGAGTTTCAGTATTCCGACAAGCGCTTTGCAAGGCCCATGTTTACCACATCTTTAACCGCCGTTGGGCAGCATACGAAATCACACCTCAACTTCTTCTCTGAGCATGACGCGCGCAACCAGCCCTTGCAGCAAGATCTTGACGGCAGGGATAAGGCCATCCTTGCTGCTGCGGGTGATCATCCCCTGAACGCCATTACAACAGGCATTGATAGTGTCGGCTTCAGCAATTCCGCTGTACTATATGCGCTTCGCGATTCGCTGGGATTTGATTCCGTGCTGGTTTATTCCACACGTCCTGACAGCGCTGTATACCGCGTCATCTTCAGCTTTGTAGGTCAGGGCAACGGAGACTATGTGGAAGCTGGATTCACGGCCAATGGCCGCACGTTCCGGTGGATTGCCCCCATCGCTTCGGGAGAAGGGCTGATCCGGCAAGGAAGCTATGCCCCGGTCCAGATCTTGTTTGCTCCCCAAAAGAGGCAAATGCTCACAGCAGGGATTGAGTGGCACTCCGATGTCGCTGCCAAACAAGGCCACACTCTCCGGGCGGAAGCTGCCTACACGGTGAATGACCAGAACACCTTCTCATCCCTTGACTCCGGTGACGACCAAGGATTCGGATGGAAAGGAGGTTACACCTGGAAGCGCGCAGCCGTCGCCTCGCGAGATTCACTCACACGTGGTAAAACCGGATGGGAAGTATCCGCCGGTTACGAATATACCGCACGCGACTTCACCCGGGTAGAGCGGTTCCGCGAGGTCGAATTTGAGCGCAACTGGAACATTGGTCAACTCGACCTGCGGAATGATCAGCACATTGCGTCAGCCCAGATCGTGGCTGACATTCCCGGTGCCGGCAAAATTGGCGCGGGTGGAGACACCTTCGTGATCGGCTCAGGCTACACCGGCCGTAAGGCGCAGGCCTGGTCGCGCATCCAGACAGCGGGCGGAACAAAAGCAGTGGTAAATGCCTCATGGCTGAACAGCATCGGACAGGTCGAGTCCAGTTTTATCCGGCACAAAGGTGACTGGTCGCAGCAGTTCCGTTGGCTCCGCCTTGGCTTTCGTGATGAGCACGAATACAACCGCATTTACAGCGGGCCGGACAGAAATTTATCATCCGCTTCCTACCGCTTCTATGACTGGGAAATATCAGCCGGCAATGCGGACACTACCCGCAAACAGATATCTGTATTCTACCGCGACCGCTGGGAAGAGCGTCCGGCGCCCGGACTATCGCGCGCTACGCGGGCAGATCACTACGGCATAAGCGCCGGATTCAGCGGCACGAATGGCAACAGGATCCGTATGCAGGCCTATAACCGCCGGCTCCGCGTGGTGGATCCGGAGATCATCTCGGCGGAGCCCGAGAACACCCTCCTCTTGCGCAGCGAATACACGTTCAGATGGTGGAACGGGCTTCTTCAAGGCACCAGCTTTTATGAGGTGGGATCAGGGCTTGAGCAGCGCCGCGAATTCATTTACCTCGAAGTGCCGCCTGGCCAGGGCAATTATGTGTGGATAGACTATAATGGCGATGGGGTGCGCGATCTGAATGAATTCGAAATCGCACAATTTGCTTACGAAGCCAACTTCATCCGAAGTTTTATCCAGACCAATGAATACGCGAAAACCTTTACCAACCAATTCAGCCAAACCCTTTGGATTACACCGGCCCAATGGTGGAAGAAGCCCGGACAAAAATGGCAACGGATGCTGAATCGATTCAGCAACCAGGCATCCTATCGGATTGACCGGAAAACTCAGCAGGAGAAGCCCGAAGACCGGCTTAACCCCTTCCTTGCCGAAATTGCTGACACCTCCCTGCTCGCGCTCAACCGATCCTTCCGGAACGTCCTGTTCTTCAACAAATCCAATCCTCGCTTCGGAGCCGACGTCACCTATCAGGATGTGGGCAGCAAATCCTTGCTGAGTAATGGATTTGAGTCGCGAACCGACGGCTTTGTCCAGCTCGCCGTGAGGTGGAACTTCTTCCGCGAGCTCACGCTGCTGGCCGAATACCGGGACGGGCGCCGAATCATCTCCTCCGATGTATTTACCGGACGCAACTACGAGATCAATCAGCGCATGATGAGACCGCGGATCAACTGGCAACCCTCGGTGACGGCGAGATTCGCTGTGTTTGGTGAATATGCTGAAAAGAATAACGCCGATGACCTTGGAGGTGAATCAGCACTTATCCGAAAAGCCGGGGTAGAGTGGACTGCCAACCGCGCTGACAAAGGACTTGCCACCGCCAGTTTCCAACTTGTATCTATTGCTTACACCGGAACGGGGACGGGTCCGCTGGCCTTTGATATGCTCGAAGGATTGGTTCCTGGGGTCAGTATGACCTGGGGCGCCGGCGTACAACGCACAATTGCGCGGAATCTGCAGCTGAACCTCCAGTATAATGGTCGCAAGCCCGGCGAGCTCAGCGTCATACACAGCGGAGCCGTTCAAGTGAGGGCCTTCTTCTGAAAACCATCAGCGCCGCCCGGAGGCAGCGCTGTGGAGAACCAAAACCAAAACCAACTAACCCAAAAAAATCTTGCATTACTTGTCGTTGAACACCCAGATCCCCTGAGTGCCCGCCCGATGTGTGAGAGGAGTAGTATGCATATCCGTTTGTTTTACTGAAAGATGCACCCAGCGTTCGCCTCGAAACCCGGAAAATGCATATCTGGACGTCCCTGGCAGGTCAACGGTCCCTTTTTTCAAATCAACGGCATGACCCAAACCGGACTGACCGCCTGGCAGCCAGGGCGGCCTGTTTTTCCACTCCGCCTGGCGCCGCAAACTGTTGATTTCAGGGCCGTTGAAAAAAGTCTGTTGAAAAGTGTTTGGCGCGGAAGGATTTCGTGCTATTTTCGCAGCCCGTTTTTCGGAAAAGAGAAATGGCTAGAAATCAGTCGAAATGGACACGTTGAGTTACAAAACTATCTCCGCCAACAAAGAAACGGCGAAGAAGGAGTGGTTGCTCGTAGATGCAACCGATAAGCCTCTGGGCCGCCTCTGCAGTGAATTAGCATCCCTGCTTCGGGGTAAGCATAAGCCCTTGTACACTCCGCATGCTGACTGCGGTGACAACGTAGTTGTAATCAACGCCGAGAAGGTACACCTGACGGGCAAGAAGTGGGATGAGAAGGTCTATGTCCGCTACACCGGGTATCCGGGCGGGCAGCGCTTTGCCACACCCAAGGAAATGATGGCCAAGCATCCAACAGCTATGATCGAGATGGCCGTTCGAGGCATGCTTCCCAAGAATCGCCTGGGACGTGAAGTGTACCGCAATCTATACGTGTACGCCGGAACAGAGCACCAGCAGCAGGCCCAGCAACCGAAACCTTACGAACTTAAAGGATAACCTTTTTCATGTCTTCTACGACCAATACCTCCGGACGCCGTAAAACCGCTGTTGCCCGCATCTACATGAGCGAAGGCAGCGGTGCAATCACCATCAACGGCCGCGATTACAAACAGTATTTCCCTACGCTCGTGCTCCAATACAAGGTGAACCAACCCTTTTTGGTAACGGGCAATGAGGGCAAATATGACCTGAAGGTTAATCTCGACGGTGGTGGAATCACTGGTCAGGCAGAGGCACTCCGCCTCGCCATCAGCAAAGCACTGATTGAGCTGAATCCGGAGTGGAAATCACAGCTGAAGGAGCACGGCCTCACCACGCGCGATCCGCGGATGGTAGAGCGCAAGAAGTTCGGTCAGCGCAAAGCACGGAGGCGCTTCCAGTTCTCCAAGCGTTAATCGCAGGAGAGCGCCATCCAGCTTGTTTAGCATCCAAACTGCCCGGACTCATGTGCTTGCATATGGCTACCAGGCGGTTGCTTAAGAGAACGTAAACAAGAGAAAACAGACATAATGGCAAGAGTAACTTTTGAAGAGCTGCTGGATAGCGGTGTCCATTTTGGCCACCTCAGCCGCAAGTGGAATCCGAACATGGCTCCCTACATATTCGGGGAGAAGAAAGGGATCCACATCATCGACCTGAATAAGACTGTGGTGAAACTGGATGAAGCGGCCAATGCCCTCAGGCAAATCGCCAAGTCAGGAAAGCGCATTCTTTTCGTCGCTACAAAAAAGCAAGCCAAGGACATCGTGGCTGAAAAGGTGAGTGCCATCGGCATGCCTTTCGTTACTGAGCGCTGGCCCGGAGGTATGCTCACCAACTTCGTTACCATCCGCAAGGCGGTGCGCAAGATGTCATCCATTGAAAAAATGGAGTCCGATGGTACTGCCGCCACCATGAGCAAGCGTGAGCGCCTTCAGCTCAACCGCACGCTGATGAAAATGAAGAAGAACCTCGGATCTATAGCAGATATGAACCGGGTTCCCGCCGCCCTCTTCGTGGTTGATGTAATGAAGGAGCACATCGCTGTAGCAGAAGCCAAGCGACTTGGCATTCCCGTGTTTGCTATGGTTGACACCAACAGTGATCCGCGCCCGATTGACTTCGCTATTCCGGCTAATGATGATGCCACCAAGTCGATCTCCAAGATCCTGGACGTGGTGATTGAGGCCATTGCCGAGGGTTTGTCAGAGCGTAAGGTCGAGAAGGATAAAACGGAGGATGCTCCCGCCGCCGCTTCCGAACCGAAGACGGAAGGGCGTGGGCGTCGCAGGACAACCGCACAGGCCTAATGCGGGAGTCACATCCCATTGACCACACAATCCAATCTTTGTTTTAAATCTCCAATCCATGAGCATTACTGCTGCAGATGTAAATAAGCTGCGCACCATTACGGGTGCGGGTATGATGGACTGCAAAAAAGCCCTGACGGAAGCCGAGGGTGACTTTGACAAGGCCATTGAAATCCTTCGGAAGAAGGGCCAAAAAGTCGCCGCCAACCGGAGCGATCGTGATGCCAATGAAGGCCTTGTCATTGCCCGTCCAGCCGCCAATGGTGCACGCGGCGCGCTGATCGTGCTGAATTGTGAAACCGACTTCGTTGCCAAGAACGCGGACTTCGGGCAGGTGGCCAATACCATCCTCGACCAAGCCCTTGAAAAGAATCCAGCCTCTCTGGAGGAACTCAAGGCCCTGAACTACCCGGGTACCAGTCTGACCATCGGTGACAAGATCACCGAAGAGATTGGCAAAATCGGCGAGAAGATAGATCTCTCCTACTACGGCGTGGTGTCTGCTCCACGTGTGTACTGCTACAATCACCCGGGCAACAAACTCGCGGCCATGGTGGGCTTCAACAAAGAAACCAATGATGAGGTGTCCAAAGACGTGGCCATGCAGGTGGCCGCGATGGCACCTGTCGCTGTTGATGAATCCTCGGTGCCTGAAGACATCAAGCAGAAGGAAATTGAAATCGGTAAAGAGCTGGCCATTAACGAAGGCAAACCTGCGGACATGGCGGAAAAGATTGCCCTCGGGCGCCTCAACAAATGGTTCAAGGAGACCACCCTGCTTAACCAGGAGTTCATCAAGGACAGCAAGCTCACTGTGAGCCAATATCTCAAGACCTCGGATAAGGACCTGACGGTCACTGAGTTCGTTCGGTTTGCCCTGAACTAATCATATTCAGAATCAGCACAAAGGCGGATCCTCATGGGTCCGCCTTTTTCATTTCGGTTACATCCGCTGAACAGCAGGCGGTGAAGTGGTGTTTGAATTCCATTTAAATCATGCTTCAGCCGGGCTGATTAACCCCGCGTGCGGTTAATTTCGCCAGCAAATCGAAAGGAAATCCGCATTCACTCAACCTATGGCAACACCGCTCTTCAAATCGTCGATCGTCAAGAAGCTTTGGATGGCACTGACGGGCCTTTTTCTGATCCTGTTTCTTGTTGTCCACGCCGGCATCAACGCCATGATCTTCTTCAACGACGAAGGCGCCACCTTCAACCAATGGGCGCACTTCATGGGCACCAATGTGCTGATCCGCACAGCTGAGATTGGCTTGTTCATCGGCTTCATCGTGCACATCGTGGATGGCCTCATGCTTTACTTTCAGAACAGGAAAGCCCGCCCCGTTCGCTACGCCCGCGAAAATGCAGGGGTCAGCAGCAAGTGGTATTCACGAAGCATGGCTCTGCTCGGCACGCTTATCCTCCTGTTCCTCGTCCTGCACATGGCCCATTTTTGGGTGAAGACGCGCGTTACGGAGCTCTCCGTTGACCAGAAAGCCGTGCTCATCGACGGACATCTCTACGAAAACCTGTATGCTGAGATGGACATGGTCTTTCAAAGCCCGCTGGTAGTCGTTATCTACGTGCTCGGATGCCTTGCTCTCCTTTACCACCTCCTCCATGGTTTCAGGAGCGCTTTTCAGACGCTGGGTATTGGCCAGCATAAGTATACAGGCGCCATTGCCGTTGCAGGCGATGCATTCAGCGTCATTATCTGCGCTCTCTTCGCGTCCATGCCTGTTGCGATGTACTTTGATCTGATAAAATAACGAAACCGCTATACCGACGATATGAAGCTCGATGCACGAATTCCCGAAGGTCCCCTGGATCAGAAGTGGACCCGGTATAAGAACAGCGTTCGCCTCGTCAACCCTGCCAACAAACGCAACATTGATGTAATCATCGTAGGCACCGGTCTTGCTGGTGCCTCAGCTGCAGCATCACTTGCCGAGATGGGTTACCGCGTAAAGGCCTTCTGCTTTCAGGACAGTCCTCGGCGCGCTCACTCCATCGCTGCCCAAGGCGGTATCAACGCCGCCAAGAACTATATGAACGATGGTGACAGCGTGTACCGCCTTTTCTATGACACCATTAAAGGCGGCGACTACCGCTCCCGGGAGGCCAATGTGCACCGCCTCGCCGAGGTTAGCACGAACATCATTGACCAATGTGTGGCTCAAGGCGTTCCCTTTGCGCGGGATTACGGTGGATTGCTGGACAACCGCTCATTTGGCGGAACACAGGTATCCCGCACGTTCTATGCAAAAGGGCAGACCGGTCAGCAGCTTCTTCTTGGGGCGTACTCAGCGATGAGCCGCCAGATCGGAAAGGGAAATGTGAAATTGTACAACCGCCACGAGATGCTCGATCTCGTGATTGTGAATGGCAAGGCCCGCGGAATTATTGCCCGCAACCTGGTCACCGGTGAACTGGAGCGTCATTCCGCACATGCCGTGGTGCTCTGCACCGGCGGATATGGCAACGTATTCTTCCTGTCCACCAACGCCATGGGTTCAAACGTGACGGCCGGCTGGAGAGCACATCGCCGCGGTGCGTTTTTCGCTAATCCGTGCTTCACGCAGATTCACCCGACCTGCATACCTGTGAGCGGTGATCACCAGTCGAAACTCACGCTGATGTCCGAGTCGCTTCGAAACGATGGACGAATCTGGGTTCCCAAATTCAAAGAAGACGCAGAGGCCATTCGCGCCAAGAAGCTCAAGCCCACCGATCTTCCTGAAGATCGCAGGGATTATTACCTCGAGCGCCGTTATCCGGCATTTGGAAACCTCGTGCCGCGTGACGTCGCCTCACGTGCAGCAAAAGAGCGCTGCGATGCCGGGTTCGGAGTGAACGCAACAGGCGAGGCAGTATATCTCGACTTCAGCGCAGCTATCATGCGCTATGGCCGGACTGAGGCCACTGTGCGGGGTATTCACAACGCCTCAGAAGATCAGATTCGGGAGCTGGGTGAAAAACTAGTAGAGGCCAAATACGGCAACCTGTTCCAGATGTATGAGCAGATTGTGGCCGAAAACCCTTACAAAACGCCCATGATGATTTACCCTGCCGTTCACTACACGATGGGCGGTATCTGGGTGGATTATGAACTGATGACCACCATTCCGGGCTGCTATGCCTGCGGTGAAGCCAACTTCAGTGATCACGGAGCAAACCGCCTCGGTGCTTCAGCGCTGATGCAGGGCCTCGCAGACGGCTACTTCGTGCTGCCATACACGATAGGTAACTACCTCGCCGATGAAATCCGCACGGGCGCGATTTCCACCGATACTCCTGAATTTGCGCAAGCAGAAACTGCGGTGCGCCAGCGCCTTGAAGCCCTGCTCAGCGCCAATGGATCCAACCCTGTAGATTACTACCACAGGAAGCTGGGTAAAATCATGTGGGACAAATGCGGAATGGGTCGCAATGCCGAAGGTCTCAAGCAAGCCATTCAAGAAATCAAGGCGCTTCGCGCTGAATTCGACAAGGGTATAAAAGTGCCCGGAAGCATGAAGGGCATGAACCCCGAGCTTGAAAAAGCCGCACGTGTGCAGGATTTTCTTGAGCTCGGTGAGCTGATGTGCATTGATGCTCTTACCCGCGAGGAATCATGCGGCGGTCACTTCAGAGAAGAATTTCAGACCGAGGACGGCGAGGCGCTTCGCATGGACGACACCTACAACTTTGTGTCATCCTGGAAATTCACCGGTGACGCGTCGAATCCTGCATTGCACAAAGAAGCCCTCATCTACGAAAACATAAAAGTTTCACAACGATCATACAAGTGATATGAGCAGCGAAAACATGACCTTGAAACTCAAGATCTGGCGTCAGAAAGACAGTTTCGAAGCCGGAAAAATGGTGGATTACACCATCACCGGTGTATCGCCGGATATGTCATTCCTTGAGATGATTGATGTGCTCAATGATGATCTGATCCGCAAAGGAGATGATCCTGTTGCATTCGATCACGACTGCCGAGAGGGCATCTGCGGCATGTGCAGCATGTTCATCAACGGAGAGGCTCACGGTCCTAACCGCGGAGTAACTACCTGTCAGCTGCACATGCGCTCATTCAACGATGGCGACACCATTTACATCGAGCCATGGCGCAGCCAGGGATTCCCAGTGATCAAAGATCTGATGGTAGATCGCGGCGCATTTGACCGCATCATTCAGGCTGGTGGATTCATTTCGGTGAATACCTCCGGTCGCACGCTTGACGCCAACGCCATTCCCATTGCCAAAGAAGATGCGGACACTGCGTTCGACGCGGCTACGTGCATCGGTTGTGGTGCGTGTGTGGCAACATGTCCGAACAGCTCTGCAATGCTTTTTGTAGGCGCTAAAGTGTCTCAGTTTGCACTCCTCCCGCAGGGCCATCCTGAGCGCAAGGAACGCGTAGTGAATATGGTCAAGCAAATGGACGAAGAGGGCTTTGGTAATTGCTCTAACATTGGTGCCTGCGAAGTGCAGTGCCCGAAGAACATTTCCATTGAAGTCATCGCCCGCATGAACCGCGAGTATTTCGGTGCGCTGGTGAAGCCGGAGAATTAACTCAATTGTTTTTCTACGACATAAAAAAGGCTCCCTACGGGGCCTTTTCTTGTCAATCGCAGTTGAGTTACTCTGAAGCAGAACTATCCACCAACACCGGCGCCATGCCCTTCTCCTGCATTTTCTGGTAGAAATTACTGCCCTCAATGGCAGGCATAATGGTGAGTGAAAACTGGTAGATCGGCTTGTAGAAATACGACTTCTCCTTTTGCTGCTCGGGAAGGATATCATACTTCGCATCGAGAGCATTGAAGAACAGGAAGCTTACGCTGAGAATAAGCAGATAACGAGCGAGTGAAAAGAAGGCTCCTGCAGAGCTGTTCAGTTTGTCTCCACCGCCGGACTTCACCTGATTGGTAATAACCTTTCCCAGAAAAAACAGACCTACTCCGACCAATAGTAGAATCACCACAAACGAAAACACAGGAAGGTATTCGGCCTGAACATCCATTTTCTTTCTGAGAAGGGACGTCATGGCATCTGATAAATGCACTGCGAGATACACGCCCACGAACAGCGCAAGCACTGAAAACACTTCCATTACGAAGCCGTTCTTCCAGCCGCGCCAAATTGCAATTCCAATAGGAATAAGCAGAATAAGGTCGAGATAGCTCACCATGATCCAAATTTCTGATTTCGCAAGGTCCCATTTTCCCTAAACCACGCCTGATATCAACAGACTGCTTTGAATAGCCAATGGCCTCAGCACAGTACATTTGCACTCTAAATAAACGTCGAATGAATGCGTATGATGTAGTGGTAATTGGGTCAGGACCCGGAGGCTACGTAGGTGCAATCCGTTGCGCACAGCTCGGAATGAAAACCGCGTTGATAGAACGCTACAACGCGCTCGGCGGTACCTGTCTGAATGTGGGTTGCATTCCGTCCAAAGCACTCCTCGACTCATCAGAGCATTATCATCAGGCGGTGCACACATTCGGGGAGCACGGTATTGACCTGAAATCAGCGCCCAAGGTCAACCTGACCCAGATGATTAAGCGGAAGCAGGACGTTGTGGATCAGACGGTGGGCGGGATCCAGTTTTTGATGAAGAAAAACAAGATTGACGTTTACCATGGCCACGGCTCGTTTGTGGATAAGAACACCGTTCAGATAGCCAAAGAAGACGGTATTCTTGAAAAGATCACTGGAAAGAACATCATCATTGCAACCGGCTCCAAACCCGCGGGGCTTCCATTCATTTCAATTGATAAAAAACGCATAATCACGAGCACCGAAGCGCTCAAGCTGACTGAAGTGCCTAAGCACATGGTCGTAATCGGCGGCGGTGTGATTGGCCTCGAGTTAGGCAGCGTTTATGCACGTCTCGGGGCGAAAGTAAGCGTGGTGGAGTTTATGGATAGCATCATCCCCACAATGGACCGCACCATGGGAAAAGAGCTCCAAAAATCGCTGAAGAAGCTGGGCTTTGAATTCTACCTCTCGCACAAAGTGAAAGAGGTCACAGCCAAAGGAAAATCAGTAACTGTCAAGGCGGACAACAACAAAGGTGAAGAGCTCGTGCTTGATGCGGACTACTGCCTCGTGGCTGTGGGAAGAAAACCATATACCGATAACCTCGGGCTGGAAAAAGCCGGGGTGAAGATTGATGAGCGCGGACGCGTGGAAGTAGATGCTCATCTTCAGACCAACATATCAGGCATTTATGCCATTGGTGACGTAGTGAAGGGCGCTATGCTCGCCCACAAAGCCGAAGAAGAAGGAACCTTTGTGGCAGAAGTCATTGCAGGACAAAAGCCGCACATCAACTACAACCTGATTCCGGGCGTGGTATACACCTGGCCGGAAGTAGCAAGTGTAGGTTACACTGAAGAGCAACTCAAGGAAAACGGCACGCCGTATAAAGCGGGTTCCTTTCCATTCAAAGCAAGTGGCCGCGCAAGGGCAAGCATGGATACTGACGGACTGGTCAAAGTGCTTGCACACAAGGATACCGATGAAATACTCGGGGTTCACATGATCGGTCCCCGCTGTGCGGATATGATCGCCGAGGCTGTAGTCGCTATGGAATTCCGCGCAAGTGCAGAAGACATCGCACGCATTTCACACGCACACCCCACATTCACTGAAAGCTTCCGTGAAGCGGCGCTGGATGCAACCGCAAAGCGCGCAATTCATATCTGATCACAACGGCATATTCGCGTGCTTCTTGCGCGGGGCCTTCTCTGCCTTGTTCTGGAGCATGGCAAATGCACGGATGAGTTTCTCGCGCGTCTGTGAAGGAATGATCACTTCATCTATGTAACCGCGCTCAGCTGCGCTGTAGGGATTCGCAAAGAGGTCTGCGTATTCGGCTTCTTTCTCTTTCCATTTTCCTTCCTTGTCAGCCGCTTCTGAAATCTCCTTTTTGAAGATAATTTCTGCGGCACCTTTCGCGCCCATCACAGCAATCTCCGCCGTTGGCCACGCGTAGTTCATGTCCGCGCCAATGTGCTTGCTGTTCATCACATCATATGCGCCACCGTAGGCTTTCCGGGTAATTACTGTAACGCGCGGCACCGTGGCTTCGCTGAATGCATACAGCAGCTTTGCCCCGTTGGAAATAATGCCGTTCCACTCCTGATCCGTGCCTGGCAGGAAGCCCGGAACATCTTCAAACACCAGCAGCGGAATATTGAATGCGTCGCAGAACCGGACAAAGCGAGCGGCCTTGTTGCTGCTGCGGATATCGAGTACGCCGGCGAGATACGAGGGCTGATTGGCTACTACACCGATACTTCTGCCTGCCAGGCGGGCAAAACCCACGATGATATTTTCCGCAAAATCCTTGTGGACTTCCATCCAGCTGTTATCATCGATTACTTCCCGAATCACATCGTGCATATCGTACGGCGTATTCGCATTGGCGGGTATTATGGTGTCCAGTTTAGGGCGGGATTCATTCCCCGGGTTGTAGTCCTTTGCGGGAGCATCTTCTTCGCAATTCTGGGGCATATAGCTCACCAGCTGCCGAATCATCTTGAGGCAGGCCGCGTCATTGGCCGCAGTAAAATGGGTCACACCACTTTTCGTGCTGTGCGTGCTCGCGCCGCCCAGCTCCTCGCTGGTTACCTCCTCGTGCGTTACGGTCTTAACAACGTTCGGACCTGTCACAAACATGTAGCTCGTATTTTCCACCATGAGCACGAAATCGGTCAGCGCAGGGCTGTACACCGCACCCCCGGCACACGGACCCATGATGGCGCTGATTTGGGGCACCACCCCGCTGGACTGTACGTTGCGGTAAAAGATATCAGCATAGCCCCCAAGCGAAACCACCCCCTCCTGGATGCGGGCTCCTCCGCTATCATTCAGGCCGATGACCGGAGCACCATTCTTCATGGCGAGATCCATGATCCGGCAAATTTTCTGGGCGTGAGCCTCTGCGAGTGAGCCTCCCATAACGGTAAAATCCTGAGAGAACACATATACCAGCCGGCCATCAATAGTTCCATAGCCGGTCACCACTCCATCCCCCAGGAATTTTTCTTTATCCAGCCCGAAGTTGGTACTCCGGTGGGTCACAAGCATTCCGATTTCTTCAAAAGAACCCTTGTCAAGCAAGAGGTCGACTCGCTCGCGGGCGGTCAGTTTTCCTTTCTTGTGCTGTGCCTCGATGCGCTTTTCTCCTCCGCCTTTCAGCGCATCCTGTTGCTTGCTCTCAAGGAGCTGGTTCTTGTCCATCATATGCTTCGTGTGTGACGCCCAAAAGTAGGCCTGCTCCGGCCTACTTCAGCGTGTGCGGTCTGAGGTCCCTGCCATGGCCGGGTATGCTCTCCAGCAGCGAGCGCGTATAGGTCGCCGCCGGGCTAAAGAATACCTGATCAGCGGTGCCCAGCTCTTCAATACGTCCGGCGCGCATGACCATTATGCGATCGCTCATGTAGTACACCACATTCAGGTCATGAGAAATAAAGAGGTAACTGAGGCCCAGCTCATGCTTCAGCTCGTTGAGCAGGTTGAGTACCTGAGCCTGGACGGATACATCAAGGGCAGATACCGATTCGTCGCATACCAGAATATCGGGCTCAACGGCCAGGGCCCGGGCAATGCCAATCCGCTGGCGCTGCCCGCCAGAAAACTCATGGGCATACCGGTGCATGTGGGCTTCGGACAGGCCAACCTTGGTCAGCAGCTCCGCTACCCTATTCCGGCGGGATTGAGCGGAATCCCGGAGCCCGTACCAAGCGATGGGCTCTTCAATGATTTCTCCGACTCGCATTCTGGGATTCAATGCAGAATATGGGTCCTGAAACACGATCTGCATTGTCTTCATCGCTTGCCGCCGCTGGCGCGCAGAGGTTGCTGTTAGCTCCATTCCGTTCAACACAATACTTCCCTCGGTGGGCTCAATGAGCCCGAGCAGCATCCGGCTCAGCGTCGTCTTTCCACATCCGCTCTCACCCACAAGGCCCAGCGTTTCTCCGCGATGCAGACTAAAAGACACGTCCTCTACCGCCCTGAATGGCTGCTTCCGGCCAAATACCTTTCGGGTATTGTATGTCTTTCCCAGTCCGTTTACCACAAGCCTTGCCTCGCCCGCATCCAACTGAGGAAGCCGTTCCCGGCTGCCGTCACCAGCCAGAAAAAACCCTTTGCGATCGGGTGTGGGTCGCGATAGAATCAGCTTTCTGGTGTATGGATGCGCCGGAGCTCGTAGGACTTGTTCTGTCGGGCCCTGCTCAACAATACGTCCCTTTTCCATGACGATGACTTCATCTGCAAGATCCTCTACAACGCCAAGGTCGTGAGTGATGAACAACATGGCCATGCCATATTGCGACTGAAGTTCACGGAGCAGCGAGAGTATCGAGCGCTGCACTGTTACATCGAGGGCCGTAGTGGGCTCATCAGCAATCAAAATGTGCGGCCGGCAACTGATCGCCATGGCAATCATAACGCGCTGCCGCTGCCCGCCCGACATCTGGTGAGGGTACTTATCAAGCGCTTCGAGGGGATGCGGAATCCTGACCTCCTCGAACAGTCTGCGAGCCTCTTCCCGAGCCTCATACCGGGATAGTTTCAGATGTACCCGCATCACCTCCGCCACCTGCTCCCCGCACGTCATGACCGGGTTGAGTGCTGTCATGGGCTCTTGAAACACCATTGCGATCTTCTTTCCCCGAAGACCAGCCAGTTGCTTATCACCTGGCAACCATTTTTCCTGAAGCCCCAGCGCCGAGCCCGGGTAGAAAGAGCCGGAAGGATAGCGCACCACAGCGTGATCATGGAGGTCCAAAAGAGCCAGGCTGCTCACCGACTTGCCGCTTCCTGACTCCCCCACCACAGCAGTAGTGCGGCCTGGGTATAGTGCAAATGAAAGATCATGCACAGCAATAGTCGTTTGTCCGTCCTTGACAAATGCGACCGACAGGTGTTCGGCTCGGAGCAAGGGTTCATCGGCAAACTGCATGGCGTCGCAAATTACGGATTCCCGACACGGTGCGTGGCCTCGGGCAATTCGAATAAAGCCTAGCTGAATTCATCGACCCGTCAGCAGGTCGGCTCGGATCATTTCTCCGAAAGCAACTGGATGATGAAGAGTTCAAGCCGCTCCGCGTAGCGGGTGTGGTATACACCAGTGCCCGGGCCGTAGAAGCCCGTATGGATCTTGCGCACCTCTCCTCTCTTGTCCAGGATGATTGTTGTGGGATAGGCCATGACCTGGTTGAGCATAGGAAAAACACGGTCAGCACTGCCCTTCACGCCCCCGAGATAAACCGGATAGGGCAGCTCCAGATCGGCGGCCTGGCCCCTGATCACAGCCAGGCTTTCCTGTGTTTCATCTGAGCGCTCGAATGCCACCGGTATGATCTGTAAGCCCCTCTTCCCGTGCCGCTCATACATTCCCTTCAGAAAAAGACTTTCATCTGAACAATTGGGACACCACGACCCGAAGATCTGAATAATCGAAACCCGATCCTTGAGTTCGTTCTGGGCGAACTCAACTTCCTGGCCATCCTGTCGCACTGCGCTGAACCGAAATGAGCCAGAGCCGGGTCTGATGAAGGTGAGTGAGTCGGGGTCGCGCAGTTCTGCCGATGCATTCAACACGGCCTCCCAGGGTTCAGTCCAGTGGATTCCACTGAAAAATTGTCCATCCACCATGCTGTCACCCCGAAGAGTTCCGGTGAAATAGAACAGGTGCGACCCATCCAGGCAGGAAAGCCAAAGGGAGTCTCCCGTCCTGTTACCACTAAGATAACGGTAATCTCCTGTTTCCGTTAGAAATGTGCCTTGAACACGTCGTTCCAAGAACTCGAAAACGCCCACGGCCTTGTGGCTCGCGGCGGTATCCCTGGAAGAGAACGTTGCGTCATAAATGCGTCGCTCCACGAGGGCTCCAGCGTCTGTCTGGCCCGCCTGCTTCCAGGAGCCGGTAAAGGGTATGGCATAATCGGCTGAGCGCGTCGGATCTCTGAACACCCCGGCAGCGCTCGTATCCGACAAGAACTCAGCCAGCAAGTAGGTTTGGAAAAACGGAAACTTCGCCTTCAGACTGCGATCGCGCCATTGCAACGAGTCCAGCGCAATAACCTCCACACTGTTTTGTATAGCAATGCCTCCGGAAGAATCCACCAGCATCGTAATGGGGATGATGACATCCCTTCCGGATGAAGAAAGGTCAAATTCCAGCAACCATAGGCCCGGTCTGATATGGGGATCAGGCTCTGCCGACGAGCTCCGGCAGGCTATGATGGCCAGCAATACAAGGATAAATACGCTCAGAAGTCGGATAGCCAAGGTCTGTCAAACTGGTAATGGTAACGAAATTAATACCTGTTGCGTTCCTGCGGGCGTTCTTCGAGGCCCTTGCACACGTAAAATTTCAACTTTCGGGGAGGCCTAAAGGTCGAATTTAATGCCCTGCGCGAGAGGCAGACTGGAAGAGTAGTTAATCGTGTTGGTTTGGCGTCGCATGTAAAATTTCCAGGAGTCTGAGCCGCTTTCCCGCCCTCCCCCGGTTTCCTTTTCACCGCCAAAAGCCCCACCGATTTCGGCTCCACTGGTGCCGATATTAACATTGGCAATACCGCAATCTGACCCATTCTGACTGAGGAAGTACTCCGCCTCGCGAAGGTTGGTGGTCATGATTGAGCTGGACAGGCCCTGTCTGACGCCGTTCTGCATGGCCACGGCCTCATCAAGTTCCCGATACTTCATGAGGTAGAGAATTGGCGCGAAGGTTTCATGCTGAACGACGGCCAGCGAACTGTCGGGTACTTCTACAATACAAGGCTTGACATAACAGCCGCTCTCGAAACCAGGGCCCTCCAGTACACCGCCTGGTACCAGGATCCGGCCGCCCTGCTCCTGTGCATCTTCAATGGCCTTCAGGTAGCTCTTGACAGCGGCCTGATCAATCAGGGGGCCCATATGGTTTTTCTCATCCAATGGATTTCCGATGCGCACCTGGCCGTAGGCCGCGGTGAGTTGTGCTTTCACCTGGTCATAGACCGATTCATGGACAATGAGCCGACGAGTGGTCGTGCACCGCTGTCCGGCCGTTCCACATGCCCCGAATACTGTACCAATGATGGTCATCTTCAGGTCCGCATGAGGCGTCACAATGATCGCATTGTTACCCCCCAGTTCGAGGAGCGATCTGCCGAAACGCTCCGCCACGGCAGCTCCCACAATCTTACCCATCCTCGAGCTCCCGGTTGCCGAAACCAGAGCAATGCGCTCATCCCTCGTGAGCATTTCGCCTACCCGATAATCTCCCGTAATGATGCACGAAATGCCTTCTGGCAGTTGATTTTCTGCTGCAACCTCATTCCAGATGTGCTGGCATGCTACTGCACACAGCGGTGTCTTTTCAGAAGCTTTCCACACACAAACATCTCCACAAACCCACGCCAACGCTGAGTTCCAACTCCACACGGCCACCGGAAAATTAAAGGCTGAAATTATGCCTACGACACCAAGAGGATGCCACTGCTCATACATCCTGTGACCGGGGCGCTCACTGTGCATGGTTAGCCCATATAGCTGTCTGCTCAGCCCGACCGCAAAATCACAGATATCAATCATCTCTTGAACCTCTCCAAGTCCTTCCTGTAAAGACTTTCCCATCTCATAGCTCACCAACCGGCCAAGTGCATCCTTGTAATGACGTAAGCGCTCGCCAAACTGCCTCACGATTTCGCCCCGACGCGGTGCTGGCACATTACGCCAATAGCGGAACGCCTCAGTGGCACGTTCCATAACACGCTCATACTCTTCATGTGTTGTTGTGGTAACGCTTCCGATCAAGACACCATCAACAGGCGAATAGGAGTCCACCACGGATCCATTGCCCGTTGACTCTAATCCAGTGCTTGTTCCATGATTGATCTTGCGGATTCCCAGAGATTCAAAACCCGATGTGACGGCAGAGTGCGCGGTTGATGCCATGAAAATACATTTTTAATGGGTGCAAAGGTATAGACTCATGGACGCGCCGCCGCGCAACTCCTGTTCCACATGGAAAAACCCGCAATCAGTCTTCCGTTTCCACGGCCTTATCTACCGCTGGTCGCCGATCGGCATTGGCCACCTTCCACGCTGTGTGAAAAATCAGTTGTCCAATCTCAGCCATCTTCCCGTACATGATCTTCTCTGGGTCGTCGCCCGGCCGGTGATAGTCCTCATGCACGCCACTGAAATAGAAGATCACCGGAATTCCTTTCCGGGCGAAGTTGTAATGGTCCGAACGATAATAATACCGATTGGGGTCGGCCGGGTCATTGTATGTGTAATCGAGTTGCAGGCCTGTATAGGTCGTATTGGCTTCTTCCGAAATCCGGTGTAGATCCGAACTCAGTCTGTCAGAGCCTATCAGGTAAACATATCTCTCATTACCGGCATGCTCCTCATCCGTTCTTCCAATCATGTCGATGTTCAGATTGCACACCGTTTTGTCCAATGAAAACGCCGGAAACTCAGTATACCACTCACTGCCTAACAACCCTTTTTCCTCCCCACTTACGTGTAAAATCAAAACTGAACGCCGTGGGCCCTGGCCTTTCAATTTCGCTTCATGAAAAGCTTCTGCTATTTCCATTGCCGTGACGGTTCCTGATCCATCATCATCTGCACCATTGTGAATTTCGCCTTTGATTACACCAACATGATCATAGTGTGCGCTGATGACCACCACTTCATCCTTCAGACGTTCATCACTTCCCTCAATGAAGGCCAGCACATTTTGTGATTTAGTTCGCTCTATAGTGCGTTCCACGTGAATTTCGCCCTCATAATCCGCAGCACTGGTTTTCGCTTGGCCTTTCTTTTCCCATGATGAAATGATCTTTTCCAACGGTTTGCCAAAAGCGGCCTTCGATAGCACATCTCCAATCCGCGGTGAAACGAAAAAATAGGGAAAAGAAGGCTCTTCATTCTTCTTCATCTCTTCCGGAAAATCCAACATCATTTGCGGTGCTTCCAGCCAAAAACGAATTCTTGGAATAAAACTGTCATAATCCTGCCTGATCAATAAGATTCCGCTTGCACCTCGTTTCTCCGCTGCCGCCATTTTTCTTCCCACCTCATCCGTCCAGACACCTGGCTCATTCGTTCCTGTAAGCACATACAAACCTTTACTGGTCTTTGGCTCCCCGGCTACACATACTACCCATTTTCCTTGCAGATCGTCATGGCCAGTGTAATCATTATACCGGGTATCATCTATCCCATAGCCAACAAACACGATGTCTCGGATTGGCACAATTCCCGAAGCACTTGTAGCCAGGCAAAAAAAGTCTTGAATGAATTCATACCTGTTACCATCCATGGTTATAAATGATGCGCCCAGACTTTCCTTACGAAGACTAAATTCCTGCTGGTAAAACCCTGCCACCCCTCCCGGTATACCAAGCTGTTTATAGTATTCTTCCAGATAAGAGGCTGCCAAAGCCTGACCAGGCTTTCCTGTTTCCCTGCCTTCAAATGCGTCCGAGGCGAATACCATAAGATGCTCTTTCAATTCCTCTGCTGTGATCCCTGACGCGAAAGGCAGCGGATCGTACTGTGCGTAAATATGATTCACGTGAAAAACCAAGGTGACCATCACCGCCACCAGCAATCCTTTTTTCATGAGCATGCAATCTTATTGACCCGGTCCTCATGCCGGCCTCCTTCAAATTCTGTTTCTATAAAGGCACGTACCATCGCCAGTGCCAACTCTGGACTGATAAACCGGGCTGGCAGACATATCACATTTGCATTGTTATGTAACCGCGCTAACCGCGCAATTTCTTCAGTCCAGCACAAGGCAGCTCTGATCCCCTGATGCTTATTGGCAGTCATGCACACACCATTGGCTGAACCGCAAATCAGTATTCCCATCGAGGCGTCACGCTCCACAGCCTCAGCAAGAGGATGCGCTACGTCCGGATAATCCGCTCGCTCCGGCGAATAAGTGCCATGATCCTGAATCCGGTATTCACTAAGCCGATCAATAAGCCAGGCCTTCAACTCATAACCGGCATGATCACAGCCAATGTGAATGGTCTTCATACAATCTTCTATTGGGCCGAAAGTAGTCAGAAAACCGGATTTACCTCAAGCACTCACCTCGTAGATGATCATCAAACTGCTGATTACGAACATTTCAGACCATTTGTTCAAGGAACTTAACAGGTTTTCGCGAAATCTGCCGAAAACACGTTCACAACTTTGAAGCAAGTAGATTTGTTATTCACTAGGAATTCATGCATTACATCAGTCGAACCTATTTCCATATTCACATTCCATTCAAATATCATCGCATTCCGAACAGTTCCATCCACAGACTTGAACATATAAAACCCCGTAATCTTATGAATATGCTGCTTTATTCCTATATTGTGAACATCCATGCAAATGATTGAAATTCAGTAAAGCGAATGGCTAATAACCTGTTCAATTTTCTAAGCACCCCGTGTATAACCCCAAATGTCAAGTCCAATGCTGCATTACTTACTAACCATATTGACAGCTCTATAAGCTATACCTATTCTTTCTTTAAAAAGATGATTATGATATCATGTCGGAAATTTCATTCTGTGTTTTCTCCGTCTCGGGCTCTGATGATGCTGACTTTTGCGGCATGGTCAGTTGGCAGTGCAGTGAATGCTCAGGGAGATATCACCCGGTTCTATTATCCCGATGGAACCGTATCGAGCGAAGGGATGATGCGAAATGGCAAACCGGATGGATACTGGAAAACGTTCTACCCAACGGGAATCCTCAAGACGGAAGGGAACAGAAAGAATTTTGAACTCGACTCCACGTGGAATTTTTACCGGGAGGATGGAACTCGGGAAAGAATGATATCCTATCGGGAAGGATTGAAGAACGGAATTGAACAGGAGTTCGATAAGAAGGGAAAATTGACTACGGAATGGACCAATGAGAATAATATCCGCCAGGGACCTGCACGATCGTTCTATGATTCGGGCGAACTATGGAAATCATGGCAATTCGTAAATAATAAGGAAGAGGGTAAGATGTTGGAGTATGCGAAGGATGGACGCATCATAACAGTGATCACCTACCGGAATGGATTCATCTATGCTTCTGAAAAAATCAACAGGTATGATGATGAGGGCAATCGGATCGGGCCTTGGCGGGAGTTGTACGCAAATCAACAAATAAAGGAAGAGGGCAACTGGACTGCGGGTAAGCGTAACGGGGTATTCAAGTTTTATGATAAAAGGGGTTTGCTCGAGCGTATTGAACGTTATGTGATGGGAGAACTGGTAAACGATAACGGCGACGATACAAGCGTGCTGGATATTCGCCGGGAGTATGATGAGATGGGCAGGGTAAGGAGCGTGGGGAGTTACAGGGATGGCAAAAAGCATGGAACATTCAGGTTCTTTTCGGAAACGGGCCAGGAAGAACCAGCAATGATATATGATGCGGGTACGGTTACTGGCTTAGGTCTGATTGATTCATTGAACAGAAGACAAGGGCCCTGGAAATTATTTTATCCGGATGGTGAGTTGCGGGCCGAAGGAAATTACCTCAACGGAATGAAGGATGGTACATGGTCATTCTTCTACCGAACAGGAAAGCTTGAGCAAAAGGGAAACTACAAGGAGGATTTACCCGTGGGAAATTGGAAATGGTTATTTTCGGATGGCAGCATACATCGTGAGGAAAATTACAGAAGGGGAAAGGAAGATGGTCATGCAATCGAATATGATTCCACGGGAAAAGTGATCAATGAAGGGGATTATATAGATGGATTGAAATCAGGTATGTGGATGCTGACGATCAACGACCATACCGAGAAGGGCGAATATGTAGATGGTGAAAAAAATGGGGTGTGGACGTGGTATTATGATAATGGGAACAGGGCCTTCGAAGGGGAATTTGCGCTAGGGGTTCCTGTAGGCAGGCATCGCTATTGGTATTTCAATGGTATTGTGAAGATGAAGGGTGACTATGAAGGCGGTGAATTGAATGGAACATGGCAGTATTTTGACGAATCCGGAATGCTCCAGGTCGAAACGGAATATGAACAAGGGAAGGCCATCAGAATGAATGGTCAGAAGATCAAGTTGCCTGAATCTTCGGATGAGCAAGGACAATGAGTATGGGACCAGAGCGTATTTTTCAGGCGGATGCAGAAGCACTGGCCTTGGTGGGCTTGCCCCTGCTGGAGATTATTGATAGCCGGAACGCAAGCGACGGGAGCAAGGATACAGCCGTTGAACAAGACCTTTTTCATTGGTTGAAATGTGCTATTGATGATAGCAGCAGGAAGCGCATTATCGATGAGTTATCGGATTTTGGCATTTCACATTATCCGGAAAAACAGCCATTCCTTTTTTTTCATAGATTACAGGTTAATGGTTTACAGGTAGCCTTGGTGAGAAGGCCGAGGAATCAAGAGGATATACGAGGAGACAGGTATAGGAGGTTGGTCCTGGATCATGCAGCCGGGGTGTTTCGGTGTGATCTGGCAGGTACCATACTGGAGTGTAATCAGGCATTCTGCAGGATGCTTGGATATCCCGACCCTGACAGTATGTTGGGGTTGGACATGCGCGTATTTCATCATACCGCAGATGATTGGGAGTTGGTGATTAAGCGCCTTCGTGAAAAGGGAGAACTGGTTAAGACAGAGACCAGGCTCAGGCGAAAGGATGGTGAAGAGGTGATTTGCCAGGAAAATTTATACATACACAAGGAAGAAGACGGAAGCGAATCCGTCAGCGGTTCGACAATGGATATCACGAACCAGAAGATTTTTGAAAAGTCTATGAAGGAGAGTGAGGAACGCCTGGCTGCTCTGGCTGCAGTTGCTCACGAAGCTGTGGTATTCCTGGAGGGAGACCTGGTTGTGGATTGCAATGAGCAATTCGCGGCATTGTTCGGGTATTTGCACTCCAGCGAGGTGATGGGAATGAGTATTACAGAGTTTATTACCTCTGTAGATATGCGTCGCCTGTCGATGGGCATGGAGATTTCGCGCGCCAACAAAATGGAAATACGCTCTTCCACACGGGATGCTAAGCTTCTTGTATTGGAGGTTTCTGGCATCGATATGAAAATCCGGAATCAGTCGCGCAGGATATTGGTGCTTACTGATGTTACAGCCCGGAAGCGCGCAGAGTTTGCGCTTGAACAAACGGTGCACAGGCTGCGGAACGTGCTGGAAAGCGCTCCAAATGCTATAGTGATCATTACCGGGGGCCGCATAGAGTATGTGAATCAGGCTTCCGTGGATCTCCTGCTGGCAAAGGATGAGGATGATTTATGCGATAAGGATTTCATGGATTTTATCTTTTCTGAGTATGTTGCAGAGGTCAGTGATGACCTGGAACAAGTGGCTCAGGGAAAAGAAGTCGGCTACAAGGAATTGAGCATGAGACGACTCGATGGGTCCACCGTAGAAGTGGGAATGCGGGCGACGCTCACGGTATTTGAGAATAAGCTATCTCTTCAGATTTCGTTAACCGATATCAGCACCCGGGTTCAGCTGTTACAGGAGCAGATGCGCACACGGATTGCTGAAGAGATTAATCTGGTATTGAAGCAAGAAATCGAGGAGCATAAGCAGACGCAAACGAAGCTTCGTGAGCAGGAGAAATACACCCGCAGTTTGATCGACAGCTCCATGGACATGATCATCGCATGCGATGGTTCTTTTCGGATCAAGGAGTTCAATAAGGCTGCTGAGTATCAGTTCAGACGGAGTTTACCAGATGTGATTGGGAAGGATATAGACGTGCTTTTCGCCAGTGGCCAGGAAGTTTCGACCATGAAGGAAATAGTGCTCTCGAAGGGTGAGGTGCTCGTTGAAATGGTGAATGTTCGGCGCGGCGGAGAGGAGTTCAACGGGTTAGTCTCCATCAGTCGCATTCGGGATACGAACGATCAGGGTTTTATCGCCATCCTCAGGGATATCACAGAATTCAGGGCCCACGAAAGACGAGCTCTTGAGCAAAAGGCGAAGCTGGAGTCCATTTTCAACAGCACAGAGAATCTGATGATGTGGACCATGGACCGGAATTACCGGCTTACCACAAGTAATGCGAATTTTCGGCGCTGGGTTATGAGTGAACTCGGTAGGAATCTGGACCAGACTATTGACGTGTTGGCCCTTATTCAGGAACACGTGGACAAGGACACGTACCAGAGCCAGTTGGATGCATTCCGGCTTTCATTTGATGGCCGACCTCAGCAGTTTGAGTTGGCCATGAGGCCTCAGCCGGACGGCCTGATATGGCTGGAGTTCTTTATCAACCCGATATATGTGGGTGATAAGCTGGAAGAGGTCTCATGTCTGGTATATAACACCACAAGCAGAAAACGGATCGAACGGCAAATTCGCGAGGCGCTTCGCGAAAAGGAAGTGCTCCTTCAGGAAGTTCATCACCGGGTGAAAAATAATCTTCAGGTTATCAGCAGCATACTGAACCTTCAGTCATCGTTTGTCAGCGATAAGAAAACGCTGGATATCCTGGAGGAAAGCCAGAACCGAATCAAAAGCATGTCGTTCATACATGAAACACTATACAGAACAACGGATTTCAGCAGTATTCAATTTTCAGATTACCTCCGTACCCTCTCCTATAATCTGATTCAGAGCTACCGCCTCAGGAGCTACACAGTCGATTTCCACCCCAGTTTGGACGACGTATCGATACACATTGATCAGGCTATCCCATGCGGATTAATTGTTAATGAACTTGTGAGCAACAGTCTGAAATATGCCTTTTCAGATCGGCGTGAGGGGAACTTGTACCTGGACCTGCATGAGGAGAATGGTATTTTGCATCTGCGGGTGGCAGACGATGGGATCGGCCTGCCTGTTGGTTTTCAGTACGACAAGACAGATTCGCTCGGAGTTCAGCTTGTCTATACACTGACAGAACAATTGGACGGGCAGATCAGGGTAACGAGTGAACCCGGGAATGGCACAGAGTTTCTGATTACATTTGAATTGAGCCGGCGTTGAATGTCAACCCAACACTGCGGCTGACCGAGCAAAGAAGCACTATGGTTATTCAGATTCTAGTTGTTGAAGACGAGAGCATCGTCAGAAAGGATATCGAACGCAGTCTCACAAAGTTAGGCTATGTCGTTTGCGGACAAGCCGATACCGGCGAAAAGGCGATTGAACTGGCAGATCAGCTCAAGCCTGATTTGGCACTCATGGACATTATGCTCAAAGGCAATATGACGGGCATTGAAGCCGCCGAAATAATCAAGTCACACCGGGATATCCCAGTAATCTTCCTCACGGCATATGCTGATGACGCCACGCTGAGCAAGGCCAAGGTGACAGAGCCACACGGATATATCCTTAAACCATTCAAAGAGATCGACGTTCACACCACCATTGAACTGGCTCTGCATAAACATAAGAAGGACCAGGAAATTAAGGTGGAGAATGAACTGCTGCGATCACTGATGAACTACAAATCGAACGCAGAGCACCTGTTCCTCAAGCATCAGTCCAGGTTGATGAAAATCAACGCTGCGGATGTATTCTACGTAGAAGCGCTGAAGGATTATGTGCAGATCATTACACGCGATCAGAAATTCATCGTGCATACCACGATGAAGGACGTGGAAAAGAAATTGCCAGGCAAAATTTTCCAAAGGGTGCACCGGTCATTTATCGTGAACATGGAGAAGGTGTTATACATCCAGGCCGGTGATCTTGTGATTGCTGAGGGCAATGTGCAGCGCGAAATTCCCGTGGGGGGAAACTACCGCGATGAACTTGCTGAACGGATCAACGTGCTTTGAACGAATCCCTCTTCACCGAAGTAAAATCACAAATCCGCTCATCTGGCGAATGGGTGATTCGGGTTCAGCGCGGAACTCGAGTTGCCATGTATAGGACCCATCCGGAGAGGGCTCGCCTTTATTCTGATAAAGGCCGTTCCAGTATCCATTGAGATCGGTTGTGCGATAGACTTCTTGGCCCCAGCGGTCAAAGATGATCATCGAATAGGAGGTGGGATCAAAGCCTGAAATGACGGGCCTGAATCCCTCGTTGTGGCCATTGCCGTCAGGGGTAAAGGCATTCGGAATATATACAAGAGCTTCTTCCTGAATGTTGAACCGCCTGGTCGACGTGTCGCTGCAACCGAAGCCATTCGTTACCACCTGCGTGATGGTGTAGTCGCCCCATGCGGCGTATTCGTGCTGGCCGCTCGCAAAGGAAGCGGCATGCCCATCACCGAGATCGTAGTGCCAGTTGACGACATCGTCGCTGCTCTGATCAACTATTTCTGCAACGGGATTGGACATAGAGGCTTGATTTTGTTCCAGACCGAACCCAGCAGAAGGAACTGGGTATACCTGAATAACCGCAGGCTCATAAGTGAGGCCGGTACAACCGGCATCAGTCGTCACCACGAGCCGGATTGCATAAAGCCCAGGTCCTGGCGCAAGCAAGGTGGGGGAAGGTTCCGTGCTTACCGGCACATCATCCATATACCACGCATACGCGGTGATCTCGGATGGGGCATCCACGCTGCTGAGGTCAAGGAGGCTGAACGGCTCATTGCCGCAGGTTTCGCTGACATCAGCAAGAAAGGCTGCGGCAGGCAAGGGATACACCTCAAGCTGATCTGAGAGGGTGGCCGAGCACCCGAGGTTGGTTGTGGCCGTTAAACTGATATCATAGGTTCCGGCCGACGCATAGAGGTGATCGGCCTGAGCTCCCATTTCGATTGTTCCATCTCCAAACTGCCACCCATAGCTGGTTACCCCCCCATAATCCAATTCGGCCGTACCGAAAAACACAATCTCTGTTCCTTCACAGGCAAGACCGTGTGAGATGGCAAGATCGGGCACGGGCCGAATGAGCACATCCTGAGTGACCTCAGTGTCACAGCCATGGTTGGAGGTGACCAAAAGGCTCATCTGCGCACCATCGTTGTCATTGTAGGTGTGAAAAATGGACGGCCCGCTACCTGCCGGTATATCGCCCACGCTCCACTCCCACGAGGCGATGGAACCTTCTGGTATAGTGCTGGTCGAAACAAAGGGAACCGGGGTGTTCTCACAGGAAACGGTATAGCTGAAAGAGGCAACAGGCACGGCGGCCACATAAAACAACCCGCTTTCAGCAGTGGTGCATCCATGGTTACTGGTCATGCTCACTTGAAAAGAGGAGCTTCCATAAGCGCCCAGATACACGTCTTGGGGATCAGGTCCGGTGTACGTGGCTCCGCCAATGGTCCAGGTGGTTGAAACAATGCTTCCGGTGAGAATGGTGCTGTTGTTTTCAATAGCCAGCGGAAGGTCCATGCAGGTCGGAAGTATCTGCACGTGTGCATCAGGCGCGGGATGAACAATCACAGGACTGGTGATCGAATTGGAACACCCGGTTGAGTCAGTGTAGAGATAAGCGATTGGATATTCGCCCATTCCCACCGAGGGATCGAAAAAGCTGATGGGGCTGCCCCCGGAGAGATAAGTTCCGCCCGCTGGCATTCCGGTGGTGAGGATGGCAGGTGGAGCATTCTCACAAATGGGCCCAGGCGCCGTGAAGGTGATTGAAGGCAATGCGCGAACCGATACATCAAGCATAGCATTGCCGCTGCAGCCCTGCTCATCAGTGTAGTGATATCCAACCGCATAGTTGCCGGGCCCCGCTCCAGGATCGAGCGCAATAGCTGGTAGTCCATTGATGGTATAAGAACCTCCTGGTCCGGCCGGTGATCCGCCGTCAAGAGCAGCAACAGGCTGACCGTCGCAGTAGGAATCGGGCATTATCAGACTGACGTTGGGAAGGGGATTCACGACAACCGGGATGCTGTGCACGCTCACACAATCGCTGTAATACCCAGTGAGCGTATAGGTTTCAGTCATCGAGGGCATCAGGATAAACGTACCTGGATTGCTTCCTGCGGCTACTGGTGTTCCTGCGCCCCAGGAATGACCGGTTCCATTGGCAATGCTGATCACGACATCTTCTCCTGCGCAAATAGTATCATTCAGGGTGTAATGAAGATTGAATTCTTCCACAGCAATGGGAGCAGCGCATTCAATAAGCACCTGGCAACCATTCGGATCGGTCATAATGAGTTGCGGACAATACACTCCGGCATCGGGATAGGTGTGAGCACTGGTTGTGCTGCCGGATGGGTCGCCGTAGCCATCGTTGAAATCCCAGAAGTAACTGAAGTAGGTGTCAGTTGGATTATATGCCGTGAGCACCACATCAAACGGAGCGCAGTTGGCATCATCTAACTCCTGAGAGAATGGTCCAATTGTTCCCGAAAAATTGAAGATATCTTGCACGATCAGGGTGTCTGAACAGCCATATGCATTCGAGGCTATGAGGGTGACGTCATAGACCCCCAGCGGATAGGTGTGATAGGCTACCTCGCCGGCACCCGATTGACCATCGCCGAAGTCCCAGAAAAGATCGTCATAAGAACCGAGCGAAGTGTTGGTGAAGGTCACCCCATAAAGGCAACTGTTGAATGTGCTGCTGAAGCTGAAACCAGCCTCAGGGGTGACCACATTCACAGCAGCGGGAACGCAGGTCGTACGCGCACAGCCGGAGTCGTTTGTTGCAGTAAGACATACCTCGTACGTGCCGCTGTGGGTATAGCTGTGGCTCGCATGGTGGTTGCCAGATGAATTGGCGGATCCGGAATCCCCAAAGCTCCAGGACCATGCAGCTGCTTCAATGGGCGTAGTGTTGGTAAACGTGATGACATCAAGGGCACAGGCGAATGGATCTGACACGGTGAACGAAGGAATGATGGGGAAATCCACGTATATCGGGTGAGTCACCGTAGAAACACATCCTCCAGCATCCACTGCGGTGAGCGTCACTTCCAGGCTGTCGCCGTAGGGATAGGGCGGCAGGAAGCTGTGTACCGGAGTTTCGGCAAAAGACCCCTCACCATTTCCAAACTCCCAGGTCCAGGATTCGAGGTCGGCGAGCGCAGGTTCAAATTGAATTTCCAATGCGGCGCACTCCTCGAGAATAGTCCACGTAAAATCAGCGAAATCAGTTCCTGAATCAGCGCATACAACCTGCGGATAATGGGCCTCAGCGGTACAGCCGAAGGCATCAGTTGTGGCGACCAGAATGTCATAACAGCCTTCCTCTTCGAAGGTCAGATTGGGCCAGAACTCCTGGCCTTCAGGAGCTGCAGTGAGGGCGGTGACCCCATGCTGCGTATAGGCAACTTGCCATTCCTGTTGAGGAACGTTCCATTCAACATGCACGCTGTCGCCATTGGAAATGGTGAGATGCCATTCCTGGGACTGGGCATCGGTATCAATGGTAACAAGTGCCGGCGGACAAGCAGAGGTGAGGGTAAAACTCATGCCTGCGTCAGGAGGATAGAGGTCAAGGGTTACAACGGTTTCGTCAGGGCATCCTAAAGCATCATGCACAGCTGTAAGGGTTACGTCGTAACTGCCCGGTCCGGGAAATGTATGGGTAGGCGTGAGGTCATCATGAACTACGGGGCTGCCGTCCCCAAAGTCCCAGATGAGTTGGTCAGCTTCAATGGACAGGTCGCTGAAACCGACCGTCATGAGGTTAGAACAGTCTGTTGCATAGTCGAAGATGGCCACCGGAGGGGTGATGTAGATGTATTCTTCGAGAAATAATTCAGCGCTGCACGCTTGATTGAAGACGCTCAGCGTCAAATCGAAGTATCCGGTATCCTGGTAGTCATGCTGAAGGCAGAGCGCTCCCGCCTCCATAGTGACCCAGCCATTGCCGTCGTGGAAATTCCAGGAGTATTGATTTTCGCTGGATTGGGGTAGGCAGAACTCGATGGGGAGCCCGGCACATGATACCGTCGTGCTTGCGGTGAAAGTTGGAAGCGCAGGACTGATGACGGTAAGCGGATCAGGAGAAGTCCACGAGAGAGTGCATCCGGATTGGGTTTCAGCAAATACGGTAAGGGCATACGTTCCTGTAGCGGGGTAGGTCCACGCAGGGTTGGGTCCGGTGATATCAGCGACAAGGTCCCCCGTGAAATCCCAGCCCCAGCTGATCACAGGGCTATTAGATACGACCGTTATGTCAGTGATTTCAATGGCTTCTCCGGCACAACTGAAAGAAGGATGTTCGAACGTGACGGATGGTGGCTGAATGCTGACCAGGTTGCTCTGTGTTGACTGGGCTGAGCAGCCGCTGGCATTCGTTGACGTGAGTGTCACAGAGTAATTACCGAAGTCTGAGATGGTATGGGTGAACGGGCTTCCGCTTCCAACTGGTACACCATTTACGGACCAGCTTGAGGTGATTCCTGCACCGGAGGTTGTGCTGGTGAGTATCACGGAAAACGGAACCTCGCACGACGTAGTTTGATTGGCGGAGAAGCTGACCGAGATTCCCGGAAGAACAGTAATCACAGGCCCGGAGAAGCTAGCCGAGCACTGCGTGGAATAGGTGGCGGTGAGAGTTGGGACATAGGTTCCTGGTGCAGGATAGGAGAAATGAGGACTGGATGATGATGAGTCGATTGTACCATTGCCATCAAAATCCCAGGCATATTGAGCGGCAACTGGTGTTGTGAGGTTCGTAAAGCTGACTGGCGAACCGGAACAGACCGAGGTCAGGCTTGCGGTGAATTGCGGATTGGCTTGATCCAGTATGGTGATGTCATGGCATGTTTGCGACTGGCATCCGTGAGCATCGGTCACCTGCAGGCAAACCTCTTCGGTTCCGGCAGATGGGAATGTGTGGCTGATGGTTCCTGTTCCTGTTTGCAACGCGCTACCGGCGCTGCCGAATACCCACTCCGAGGTCATGGGCCCGTTGCCAGCAGAGGTGTTCAGGAAGCTGACTTCCGCGGGCGCTGGACAAGTCAGAGAGGGGGTGGCGGTGAATTGAGCTGTGGGGAGCGTGTTGAGCACCTGGATCATGCCCGGGACTGCTGCTGTAGCGAAGCAACCGTTCACATCAGTGATGGACAGAACAGGCGTATAGGAGCCTATCTGGGCATAGGTATGGGTAGTGATGGGACCCGTAGCGGTGGATCCATTTCCGAAGTCCCAGTTCCAGTGCATAATAGCCCCGCTTCCGGGTATGCTTGTGCTGTTCAGGGTTACGGCGTGTGGCAAACAGCCGGAAGAGTCATTGACAGTGAAAGAGGCCGTAGGATTGGCGTGAACAGTGATAAAACCCGGAACGGTGTGGTTCTGGTTGGCATTGATGGTCAGGCTGACGTCGTAGCTGCCTGGAAGGGAAAGAATGGCCACATATTGTGGACTTGTTGCGGTATGAATGGATCCGTCGGGCCGGGTAATGGTCCAGATGTAAGAACTGATGCTGCTCGCCGAGGGTGATGTAACGGAAATTACGACACCAAGAGGCGAGCATCCTGCTGTGGTGTTGGCAGAGAAGGTCACCTGCGCGCCAAGCGGCGCCGAAAAAGCAATAAGCCCAACAATCAGGGTTCTCAGGAGCACGAGATAGAGTTTTCAAGGAGCGTGTACGCACGCCCGTAGTGGAAGGTTGCGCCATTCCACGTGGAACTCTACCTACCCATGTGGATGAGCAAGAGGGAAATATCCGATGGGTTGACACCACTTATCCTGCTGGCCTGACCGATTGATTCCGGGCGGATGCGCTTCAGTTTTTGCCGTGCTTCCGTACTCAGGTTGGGAATAGCGTCATAGTCAAACTGAAGCGGCAAGGTAAGGTGGTCAAGCCTGCTGATCTTATCCGCCATATCGCGCTCCTTGTCAATGTAGCCCTTGTACTTGAGTCCGATTTCTGCTTGTTCAATTGCTTCTGAGAGTAACCATGGTTCGTCAGGCATCAGGTTATCGATATCTGGGATGAATGGGGAGAGATCAGTCCAGGTTAGCTGAGGACGGCAGAGCAGCGCTGATAATCTGGTTTTTTGCGCAACAGGCGTGCTGCCCAATTGGTTGAGTATGGGATTCACTCGTTCAGGGTCAACCGCAGTTTTCTCGAGGATGGCTTTGATCTGGTGGGAAATAGTCTGCTTGGACTCGAGGCGACGCATGCGTTCGGCCGAAGCCAGTCCGATGGAATGTGCCAACGGGGTGAGCCTCTCATCTGCATTATCCTGTCGGAGCAGGGTTCGGTATTCGGCGCGGCTGGTGAACATCCGGTACGGCTCATCGGTGCCTTTCGTGATCAGATCATCGATGAGCACACCGATATAGGCCTCGGACCGGGACAATACGAAAGGCTCCTGCTCGTCGAGGTGTCTGGAGGCATTGATTCCGGCTATCAGGCCCTGACAGGCCGCTTCTTCATAGCCTGTGGTGCCGTTGATCTGTCCGGCAAGAAAGAGTCCGTTTAAAGCCTTGGAATGCAATCCGTGCGTCAATTGGTCGGGTGGGAAATAGTCATATTCGATGGCGTAGCCGGGCCGGAATATTTTGGCATGCTTCAATCCCGGTATTTGGCGAAGTGCTCGCAGCTGAACATCTTCGGGTAAGCTGGTGGAAAAGCCATTCAAATAGATTTCCACGGTATTCCAGCCTTCCGGCTCGATAAACAACTGGTGGCGGTCCTTCTCAGCGAAGCGGGTGATCTTGTCTTCGATAGAGGGACAGTACCGCGGCCCTAATCCTTGTATACGGCCGGTGAACATAGGGCTCTGCTCAAAGCCAGTGGCAAGGATATCATGCACGGCCTGATTGGTGTAGGTGATCCAACATGACAGCTGTCGCTGGATGGGGTTGTGATGGAGGTACGAGAACCACCCAGGCTTTCCATCACCGGGTTGCTCGGTGGTTTGAGAGTAGTCAATACTCCTTCCGTCAATCCTGGGTGGAGTGCCTGTTTTCATTCGTCCTGCGCGCAGCCCAAGGGACACCAGCTGTTCGGTAATGCCTTCTGCCCCCTTCTCACCGATGCGGCCACCGCCAAACTGTTTTTCACCGATGTGGATGACGCCGTTCAGAAATGTACCGGCTGTGACAACGACAGCGCGGCATGCGAAACGGAGGCCCATAGTCGTAATGACGCCTGCAACGGTGTTGTTTTCAATGACGATTTCCCTTACCATATCCTGCCAGAAATCAACTCCGGGAGTTTGCTCAAGCTGGATGCGCCAGGCTTCTGCAAAACGCATTCTGTCGTTCTGGGTCCGGGGGCTCCACATTGCTGGACCCTTCGAGCGATTCAGCATTCTGAACTGAATGGCAGATTGATCGGAAATGACTCCACTGTAGCCGCCGAGCGCGTCTATTTCTCTGACAATCTGGCCTTTGGCGATACCGCCCATTGCTGGATTGCAACTCATTTGCCCGATTTTGGTCATGTCCATTGTGACCAGAAGAACGCGTTTTCCGAGGTTGGCCGCGGCTGCTGCGGCCTCATTGCCTGCATGACCTGCACCGACAATGATGATATCATATGTTTGTTCCATGCTGTCGGATGTTCCACGTGAAACGAGGCATGACGCCACCAAGATCACGGTTATTGAGTTTGCTTGTAGAGCGTCAGGGCCTCCTCTTCCTGAGCGGTCATTATTTGTTTGGATTGAGATGATTTATCTTGATATCCAAGGAGATGTAGTGTTCCGTGAGCAAGGAGACGAAGCAATTCATCGGCTGGTTTCACGTGAAAAAGGGTTGCATTTTCATGTGCGCGATCAACGCTGATGAAGAGGTCGCCCCCAACCTTCCCACCCTGCTCTGTCCCGTAATCGAACGTGATGATATCCGTGAAATCATCATGTTGGAGGTACTTGCGGTTCATTTCGAGAAGGGCATCGTCAGTGACGAAGACAACGGAAATAGATCCCGGTTCCCGTTGCTTGGAGCGAATGAGAGCCAGAAGCCAACGTGATGCGCGGCCTTTCCCGCGAAAGGTGAATGAGGGATGCTCAGAATAGAAGCGAATAGCAGCCATAACAGCGGCAAAGGTCGTCCAGGATTGGTCAACAAGCGAAAGGCATCATGTGCCCCAGGAGAATGGCCAAAAAGAACCGGAACTGCCGGGAGGATCAGGCGAGCTCCTCTTCCATCACGGAGAACTCAAGGATGACGATGCGTCCGTGGTCTTCGAACTGGCAGGAGTCTGCGAGGTTGCGCATCAGGAATACACCGCGACCGTGGGGCTTTTCAATATTCTCCGGAGCTGTCGGATCGGGTAGATTGTCGTAATCAAACCCGGCCCCCTCATCTTCAATGGTGAACCGTAGTCGCTTCTCCCCCGCTAAGTCAAACCTCACCGTTACCTGACGAGCGGAATCCAGTTTATTGCCATGTACTATGGCGTTATTGACGGCCTCAGTCAGGGAGATGAGAATCTCACCATAGTAGTTCTCGTTGACGCCTAGCTCCGCACAAACGTCATCCACAAGCTTCTCCGCCAGATGGATATTCTCAATGACCGAGGGAAAACGAAGGGTGCGGCTATCGGAGGACATGGGCAATGGGGTTAGTTCTCGCAGCGGAGATGTTCAAAGTTGGACAAAAATAGGGGCGTGTGATGAGGATGGGGTGGGATTCAACTAACCTGATCCTGTTCACTTCTCAACCGGCGAATCCCCCCCAATCCGGTTGAAGTATTCGTTGACGCGTTCGCGGTAATACGGCCTCAAACCGGGAGGAACCGTCTTCAACAGCTCTGTTTCCCGCTCCTTGCGGCGCATATAGTCGGCATATTTTTGTGGATTACTCAGCGGACTGTCCGTGGACTCGTTGCTCTTCCTCTGGTTATCCTGCTCCCGCACGCGTTCTGCATCCTCCGCCTTCAGAAGCCGGATCATAATATCCTGTTGCCTGCGAAGAGATTCCTCAGTAATCTGATTATTGACGATATCACGCTGCAGTTTCTCCATCTCCTTGGCAATCTCCTTGAGCTCATTTCCATTTCCACTGCCGTCCTGATTCAGCTCACCGGCCTTCTCCTCCATCATCTTTCGAATGGCGGCTTGCTTAGCCGCCATTTCGGCGAGCTGCTTGCTCATCTGTCCATCCTGCCCCTTGTTTTCACCCTTGTTCTTCCCCTCTTTCTTCATTTGTTCCAATTGCTTGGAAAGGGCGTCCTGCATTTTTTTGATCTGCCCGGAAGACGGCTTGGGCTTACTCCCCGAAGCACCCGGTTTCTCGCAGTTTCCGGTTCCGGGTTTATTGCATGAGGACTGCTGTTGCATCTGTTTCAAGGCCTCATCAAGCATCAGCGCCAGATTGTTGAAACTGGTCATCACATATTGCTGTGAGGTGGTGATCTCCGATGTCTTGCGATCAGGGATACCAGCAAGTGCTTTTCCCATGTGGTCATGGATGAGATTGATTTCCCGGTTAATCGCAGCGGAGACCTGAGGCACACGCTTGCTCAAAGCAAACAGAGAATCCTCCACCATCCGGGCGTCATCTTTTAACTTCCGCTGACGCTGTCCAAGACTATTGTACTGTGGGTCTTTCATATCCACTTCACGAAACTCACTGAGCAATTTCTCCTGATCAAAGCTGAGGTCGATAATGTTTTCCAATAGCGCTCGCAAAGCTTCCATGTCTTCTTGCTGCTGCTCCTGCTCGCCCGCTTGCATAGCCATGTCCATCTGCTCAGCCATCTCCTTCATTTTCTGACCAGCGCTTTTCTGTGATTTTCCGGCGCTGGACTTCTTGTTCTTCCCAAGCTCTTCTGTGCTTTTCTGCTGGTCATTGCTGATCTCCTCTTGTTGCTGTCCGGTATCGGGCATGGAATTCGGAGTCTCCAGCTGTTCATTCAACTTCTCCAACTCGTCGAGCTCATTTTTCATCTGCTCAAACTCCTTGTTCAGCTCTTCCTGCTGTTTTTTCAATTCTTCAGACTTCGAATCTTTTTGACCAGCTTCGTCGCCTAGCTTTTCCTGTTTTTCGCCGAGTTCTTTCAAGTTGTCAATTGCCTCCTCCATCTTCTGCTCCCACTCCAACTGGCGGAATTGCTCGAGAGCACGGTCGAGCTCTTTTTCCAGGTCCTCATTGGATAAATCCATTCGCTCCAGCTGGTCCTCAATCTCATCTTTATTGAGCTCTTCCATCAGCCGTTGCAGTTCTTCCATCATCTTCTGCAGCTCAGGATTCATGACCTGATTCATCAGCTCTTCCAGTTGACGCTGTTTTTCTAGTATGTTTTCGTTGGGCTTTTGAAACTCTTTCTCGAGCTGATTCTTCTGGCTGTTCTCCTCCCGGATTTCATTCACCTGGCGCTGGAGCTGTTCTTGCATTTTCAGCAGTTCTTCGAGCTTTTTCTTTTCCTGCCAACCCATTTCCTTCTTTTCCATCATCTGACGCTGCAGCTCCTCAAGTTCTTTCTGGAGCTTGCGAACATCTTTCATACTATCCTCCAGCTTGTCTTTGATATCTTCATTCTTCTGGTCTACCTGATTCTGAAGCTCATCTTCATCCGGAACGAGATATTGTCGTACTGCCGTGCGCGCACTTTTACTGCCATTCACGCCATCATTGTCCCAAACCTCGAAATAGTAGGAATACTGCACGCCAGGTTCCAGCCCGAATTCCCGGAGATTCCAGTTGTGGTAGAAAACGTCCGACTGGAATTCTCTCGAAACAGGAAGATCAATGCTTTGCTCGGATCCGGGCCGGCCATCCGCTTCAGTCCGGGAAAAGCGAAACGCCAGCCGGCGAAACCCGTAGTCATCCCTCACTTCACCGGTGAAGTAAACGAGCCCGATCGTTGTGGAGTCGCGTACTTCATCCACAGTAATGTTGGGTACCTGATCAGCCACCACCTGAAGCCGGTATGATAGACTGTCTATTCCTGAAGTGCGGGCGTTAACAGGCAGCACGGAATAAGAGGTGCTGAGATTGGCCACATAGTTCCAGCGAAAAGCATCGGCCGCGCCGGCGACCTGATATGTACTGTCGGCAATGCGCAACAGAAGCCCGCTGGTATTGCGCGTCTGGAATGACCAGGATATACGGGTGCCTTCAGGAACGGTAAGATCACCGGCGTTTTTGACCGTTTCTGAGGACCGTCGGGTATGGGCTGGATAAGTCAGGCTGGCAGAAAATTCAACTACTCGCGGCGCGGGAATGACATCGAGCACGAACGGCTCGGAATAGAAGCCGGATGCATAGAGGCGAAACGTGACGGGCTGACGCACGTTGCGAAACGTGTAGCGATGCTCCCGTGGACCCTCCGTGTCGAGCACAAACTGCTGATCGCCATATTCCAGATACACGGTTTGTGGAACCTCGCGTCCGCCTACTTCAAACGTGAGAGTGACTGATTGGCCTTCGACCACGCTGAGCCCTCCGTTCTTCAGTGAAAAGGTGAACGGAGCTTCCTCGGCAACAAGTTCGCTATGGCGGATCAGCCGCTCGGTGGGACGCGTAATGATCGTGGCGTCAGTGAGCAGGATGAGCAACACGACTGCTAAAGGAGGAAGCGCATACTTCAAGTATTTGCGGTTTTCCCGGAAATCAATTGCAGCGGTGAATGGCACGGGCTTGAGGGCGTCCATGCGCTGCCGGATACTGGCCAGAATGAGACTGTTATCAGCCACTTCTGCTTGCTCACGAAGCTGAAGGGTGTTCAGAAGTTTATCGCTGACCTCGGGAAAATGGGAGCCGATAATCGATGCGGCTTCCGTGTGGGAAATGATCTTTCCTATTCTGAACAGATGCAACACAGGAATCGCCAGAAACCGCACCAGAATGAACAGGGCAGAGCTGAGAAACAACCAGAACAGGATAGTGCGGACGGGTATACTGAACTGGCCGAGATACTCGAGTGAAACGATCAGGAGAAAGGTGCCTACAATGAGCCCTGTGGCATACAGGGCTCCCCGGATCATCTGGTTTTTATAATACTTCCGGATGAACGCATCGAGGCGAGTAAGGAGTGTATCGTAGGCCGTCTGCTTCAAGTCATTCATGTTGCGCATCGCACAATGGGATATTCAAATGTAGGTCATCAACCGGGCTAACGACACGAGCTGGCCGGGAGTTTTAAGGCGTTCTGTTTTTTTAACCTGTCGGCCGAAGCTCTCCCAGCTTGAACTCGACAACCTCCCATTCACCAGCCATCTGGTGACGGATGAATGTGCGTGCCCGCTGGTATACACCGCGCTGGCTGGAAAACCAGGCCGTTTTATACAACGAGCTCTCCCAGAGGCCGCCTGAATTGCGGAAGATTTCCAATCCGTGAATGGGCCGCCTTTGCTTCTGAAGGTGGTCAATAAGGTCAAGCGCTTGTTGTTTGCGAAGGAGGTGAACTTCCATGGTATGGCCTGGACACTCAGACTGTCCGTGTATTCGTTTTGATGGATAATAAAAGAATTGGTGAGCGACCCGGTAATTTTGGTATCGTTTCCGTTCGGATTTGAAGGTTAATCACAGAGGATGCAGTCGGATTGTAATTCGAATGTCCAAATCAGGTTAAATGTGGTAGGGTAGAACAAGAAAGAGGGATATATCTGTGTTGTACATCCAATAACAACCTGCAGAATGATTGCCCACATGTTAAGTAAGCTCTCCGCTTGGGAGGATTGGTTCAATAGAAGGTTTGGCTGGTTTTTTACGAATGGGTCAAAGGGTCGGGGCTGATCCAAAGTCAACACATACATTTTGTATTTCTGAAAAAAATCTCAGGGCTTCTTCTCCGCCTTCGCGGCCAATCCCGGAGTTTTTCACACCGCCAAATGGCGTTCTGAGGTCGCGCAATAACCAGGTATTAATCCAGGCTATTCCGGAATCTAACCGGGAGGCCACGCGATGGGCCCGGTCAAGATCACGTGTCCATACTGTCGCAGAGAGCCCGTAAGCCGTGCCGTTCGCCATGGTTATCGCTTCCTCTTCTCGGTCGAAAGGGGTTACGGTCACCACCGGACCGAAGATTTCTTCCTGGTTGGTACGGCATTCGGGCCCTAGCCCGCTAATGACGGCAGGCGACATGTAAAAGCCGCCGGACAGCTCTCCGGACAGCAGCACGCGCTCTCCACCGCAATGCACGGTGCCGCCTTCATTTCTTGCCAACTGGACGTAGCTCAGCACTTTGTTCATATGGCTCTCGCTGACCAGAGCCCCCATCCGGCTGCTTTCTTCGCGAGGATCAGCCGGGACAAGCTCACGCGCCAGAGCGGTGAAATCCTGCATAAAACGGTCAAATAACCCGCGCTCTACAAGTATCCTCGATCCACACAGGCAAATCTGACCCTGATTAGAAAAGGATGACCTGAGGGTAGTCCGAAGCATCTTGTCATAATCACAATCCGCGAATATGATGTTGGGGTTCTTTCCTCCGAGTTCCAGACTGAGCTTCTTGAATCGAGGAGCAGCAGCAGAGGCAATTGCCGCCCCGGTGGCCGTGCCGCCCGTGAATGAAATGGCCTTCACCAGGGGATGTTCGACCATGGCCTGTCCTGCGCGCGGACCAAGACCGTGAACCACGTTTATAACACCTGCGGGAATGCCCGCCTCCCGGCACAACTCGCTGAGGAGGTAAGCGGTCATAGGTGTGATTTCAGACGGCTTGGCAACTACACAATTACCGGCCGCAAGCGCCGGGGCAATCTTCCAGGTAAACAGATACAGCGGCAGGTTCCAGGGCGAGATACACGCTACTACACCAAGGGGTTTGCGGTTGGTGTAATTGAGCACTCCCGCGCGCGTGTGAAAAGCCTCCGCATGGGTATGCAGGATTGCGGTAGCAAAGAATCGGATATTGGCTTCAGCCCTTGGAATATCAACATTGCGAGAGTGATGGATAGGCTTTCCTGAATCCCGCGTCTCGGCCTGTGCAAGCTGCTCCGCATGGATGGCAATAAGGTCGGCAAGCCGAAGCATAATGGCCGATCGGTCCTCAGGCGGCATTTGGGACCAGACAGGAAAAGCATCCTGGGCCGCACGAACAGCAGCATCCACATCGCTCTGGCCAGAGTCGGGGATAAGCGCGTAAATCTCGCCGGTTAGCGGCGAAACATTATCCAGGTGGTTGCCGGAAGCAGCAGGAACATGACGGCCCCCGATGTAGTTGAGGATGGTATCCATGAATGTGGAATGAGTGGTTAAATGTAGGTCGGGTCGAAAAAAAAGGCTTGTCAGATTGGAGCTGCCCGATATACCTTTGCGCCCGCTTTCTCTGGAAAGCCGATTAGGATTGCCCGATCGTCTAAAGGCAGGACAACTGATTTTGGTTCAGTTTATGTTGGTTCGAATCCAGCTCGGGCAACTCAAGAAAAGCCTCGCGATGCGGGGCTTTTTTCATGGCCTGAGGCGAAGAATACGGCCGGCATTGGGCATGTGATCAGCCTCCAGCTGGTTGAGCCGGCAGAGTCGCTTGAGCCGGATGCCGTAGCGTTGAGAGATTTCTCGCAGGGTTTCCCCGGTCTTCACTGTATGGCTCGCGGCCGAGCCCCGTGATCGCTTGGGCTGCAGATAAACGACATCGCCCTCCTGGAGGGATTCTCCGACCTTCAGGTCATTGTATCGCCGAATCTGCCAGGCGCCCATTTCAAGCTCAGCGGCCAGGGATTCGGGAGTTTCTCCGGCGTGCGCTTGGATATAGCGGATATGGTTGTCGGAAAGGGCTACTGTCCGGCCTCCGGACATCCTGATTTCTCCACCCGAATCAGGATCATAGCTGTTGCTTCTGGATTTTTCCCGACGACGGGGCTCAGGGGTATTGGCTACAAGGGGTGTTTCGCCAGCACTGCGCTCCGGCACGACCTGTTTTTGTATGTATTCGAGGCCGAGTTTGTCATATTGATCGAGCCGGTGAGCTTCAACAAGCCGGATCAGGAGCTGCGGATAATCCGGATTGGTAGCATAACCACATGATTTGAGCACGCGGGCCCATTGGCGGTAGTCGTCCACGTCTAGTTCAAAAAGGGGCGCATAACGCTTACGCTTGAGGAATATGGAGTGGTCATCGAATGATTCGCGTGCACTGGTGTACTTCCTGAAGCACTCACCACGTGTCTCGTCATCCTCATGGATGGTTCCACCGGTCCAGTCGCTGTGGCATTTGATTCCAAAATGATTATTGCCTTCCACGGCCAGCCGTGAATTCCCATTCCCGCTTTCCAGCATTCCTTGTGCAAGGGTGATGCTGGCGGGAATGCGGTGTACCACCATTTGGTACACGGCCTCTTCCTTCCACGTCTGGATGTAATCCAGTGCCGTGAGTTTGCCTGGTCCGCTTGCTATAGCCATGGGGAATTGAGCGAGGAGGGCAAGTATGATTGCGGTTAATTGGCGCATGGGACGGGATAAATAACTGGGGGATACAAAAAAAAACGCGGAACGATTCCGCGAAGTATGCAACCGGACATTCTGTCCACGGATCGATGTGGATGGGACCTATGGCGCAGCCGTGGTATCGATGATGGATGGGGCAGCAGTGAAGTCATGGGTGCGCACAAGCCGCCCATCTGGAGCGTAGAAATTCCAGATTCCCGAACGCACACCCATGGTGTAGGTGCCGTCTATGTAAAGCTGGCCGTTTTCATGCCAGGTGCGGTATGGACCGTGCAGCGTATCATTGACGTATGAGTTCAGGCTCCACGGCTTTCCGTCTTCTCGGAATGAGCGCGACTCTCCGTTTTTTAAACCGGCCTTGAATTTCCACTCCCGGAAGGTGGTTTCGTTGTCATATAATTCAATCTCCGAGAGGGTCTCGTTAGTGGCCGCATCGCGGATAACGGTTTTCCTTGGGCTTCCGTCAGCCCAGGTTTCCAGCACATCCGATCGCGTAGCGGCCTGTTTGCCAGTTGGATTTCCGCAAGAGCTGAGAGTGATAAGCACAAGCCCGGCCGGAATGAGTGGATTCATTTTTCTCGGTTGATGGTGAAATGGACAAGGGTAGCAAGTGCTTCGCGCGCTTCGCCGGCATCAAAGGTCATCAGAAGGTCAATTGCCCGGTCGCGCAGTTCTTCCATTTTTTTGCGGGAATAATCAATTCCACCGGCCTCTGTCACTGTATTGGTCAGCCACCGGACATGCGAAGCGCTGGTGTTGTGGTTCTTGACTACCTGCACGAGCTTGCGCGCGGTGGAGCGGTCTGCAACCGTCAGGGTGTGGATGAGCGGCAAGGTCATTTTGCGCTCTGCTATATCAATCCCAGTTGCTTTTCCGGTGTTTCGCCCCATGCCGTAGTCGAACAGGTCGTCCTTGATCTGAAAGGCCAGACCCACCAGAGTGCCGAACTCCTTCATCCGGGCGAGTTGTTCGGAATCTGCACCAGCCGCGGAGGCACCGCTTTCACAGCATGCGGCAATGAGGGAGGCTGTCTTCTGCCGGATGATGGTGAAATAGTCTTCTTCAGTAATGTTCAGAAGTCTTGATTTCTCTTGCTGAAGCAATTCTCCTTCACTCATTTCGCGCACGGCATGACTGACAATGCGAAGGAGGTTGAACTCCGAAGCGTCAATGCTCATGAGAAGCCCGCGAGACAGGAGATAGTCTCCAACGAGCACGGCAATCTTGTTTTTCCAAAGGGCGTTAATCGAAAAGAACCCCCTGCGCGTCTCAGCATCATCAACTACATCATCATGCACCAGGGTGGCTGTATGCAGCAACTCAATCATGGCTGCCGCCGTGTAGGAAGAAGAGGTTACGCCTCCGCAAAGTTTGCTGGAGAGAAATACGAACATGGGGCGCATCTGCTTGCCCTTGCGCCGGATGATGTAATGGGAAATTTTGTCGAGGAGGAGATTATCGCTTTTCATGGATCGGCGGAAGAAAGTCTCAAACTCCTCCATCTCGCGCGCAATCGGCTCTTGTATGGTCTCCAGCTTACTCAATGGGTCAAAGGTACTGCTGACGGCAGGTCTTCGTGCTACGCGAATGGCTGTGCGATATATGAAACGGTCACAACGCCCCTGAGTGACGGCTGATTGAACGCTGCACTCCTTTCAGGACTTCAGGCTTATTTAGTGGTCGCCTGAGCAGTTTGTTCACCACACTCAGCGATGTCCCTTCGTTTGCAGAGTGAAGCGTTTGCCGGGGAGCGTGCGGATGATACCGCGGAACTCAAGGTCGAGAAGTGCCGCACACGCAGCTCCCGAGCCTAAACCGGAGGCGAGCACGATGTCATCGAGGTGGGCCTCACCATGGATGCGCAGGGCTGCGATCAGCGCCTTTTCTTCTGGCGTTGCCGGTGAGTCAAACAAGCTGACCTGATTGCCCGCCTTGTCTGCCGGGGCAGTCCAGCCAAGCTCGTCCACAAGGTCCTCCGGCCGCGTCAGGATGCCGGCCACATTGCGCCGAATAAGCTGATTGCACCCGCGGCTATGAAGATCGTGGTAGCGGCCAGGGAGGGCATATACTTCTCTCCCGTAGCCATGCGCGAAGTGCGCGGTAATCATACTTCCACCGCGTTCGTCAGTTTCTACCACAACAGTGCAGTCGGACATGCCGGCAATGATGCGGTTGCGCATGGGAAACAACTCCCTGTCGGGTCGCGTGCCGGAAGGGAATTCGGTCACAAGTCCGCCGCGCTCCATCATTTTCTGCGCTACGGAGGCATGCATCATGGGGTAGATGCGGTCATGCCCATGAGCCATGCAAGCGACCGTAGCCACCTTGCGGCTGATGCAAGCACGATGGGCGCAGATGTCGATGCCATACGCCAGCCCGCTCACTACGAGCGGGGAGTAGGGCGCCACAGCAGCTACCAGTTCTTCACAGAATTGTTTACCGTAGCTCGTGGCTGTGCGGGTACCCACGATGCTTATGATGCGTGTGCTGTTCAGGTCCATTCGTCCACGCGTGTAGAGGAGCACAGGCGCATCAGCACAGAGCCGCAACCGATCAGGATAGGCTGGTTCATTCAGGAAAATCAGACTGAGCTGGGCCTCTTCCGCAAACCGGAATTCCGCTTCAGCACGGGTCATCAGGTGCTTGTCAGCCAGCGCCGCGGCTGATGCCGGACCTACATCGGGGACCCGGGCGAGTTCTTTGCGTGGGGTGCGAAAAATATTCTCAGCGGTGCCAAATCGGGCGACCAGCGAGCGCGCACGAACCGGACCGATTCCGGTGGTCAAGGCTAAGGCGATTTGGCAAACCCGCTCGTGCATGCATCTGTTCCTTCCGGGAAGGACCGGTCAGGGCGGGCAAAGGAACACGATCCCGGCTTCGGCGGGCAGGCATAAAGTATGCGGAAATATGCGGAATTACTTATGCTCCTGGATGTACTGCTCAATGGCCATACTCATGCTGGGGGCCTTGGGATTTGGAGCCATTACATCGATCCGGAGATTGGCATCTTGTACGGCCTGTGCCGTGGTGGGACCGAACACCGCAATGCGCGTGGTGTTTTGCTTAAAGTCAGGGAAATTCTTGAACAGGGACTCAATGTCAGATGGAGAGAAGAAAACGAGCATATCGTATTTCACATCAGCCAGATCTGAAAGGTCACTGCAAACGGTGCGGTACATCATGGCCTTAGTGAAGCGTATGCTTTCCTTTTCGAGCGTTTCGGGAATGCTTGGCTTCAGAATGTCTGAACAAGGAAGGAGGAAGCTCTCTGACTTGTGCTTCTTGATCGAATCCATCAGTTCATTGAACTTGCCGTTGCCATAAAAAATCTTTCTTTTGCGATACTGAATGTACTTCTGGAGATAAAAGGCAATCGCCTCCGACATACAGAAGTACTTCATCGTGTCGGGGATGGTAATGCGCAGTTCCCTGGACAACCGGAAGAAGTGGTCAACGGCATTCCGGCTGGTAAAGATGACGGCGGTATGCTCAAGCACATCCACGCGCTGTTGACGAAAGTCCAGCGACTCTACACCCTCCACGTGAATGAAAGGACGGTAGTCAATCTTGAGCTTGTACTTTTTCGCGAGCTCAGAGTAAGGGTTCTTGTCAGAACCCGGATCCTGTTGGGTAATGAGTACCGTCTTGACGCGATCGGCCATAGTTAAGGTCTTCCTCAGTTGTTTCTGTTCTCACTGACTCGATCCCGGGAGCTTCATTGGGCTATGGCCTTGGCTGCCACCGCGAGAGGTAAGATTTCGAGGGTGCAAAGGTAGAAAAAGATGTAGAAGCTTGGGACACCTGCCCTGAGGGCATGAATGGTACCCCTCAGCCATCTGTACACCAGCAGCGCTCCGAAGACCACTATCGCGCCGGCGAATGTCCAGCGCGCGAGGTCAGGCGTGTAATAGGAGGTGAGGAGCATGAACGGAATCAAGGCCAGACCAGCGACCTGATTCAGGTGATTCATAGAATATAAATACTCGGAAAGGGAGAAGTCGCCTCCGGCAATGAGTGAGGCCAGGCGGATCATTATTGCCTTACCCAGATAGAGCAGGCCTAAGGAACCAGTCAGGATGATGTACACCACCAGCCCGGGAGCATCTGGCGGCAGGTGCACGCCGGATAATGCAATGCCATAGTACAGAACCATCCCCCCCATCATGCAGAATATGGAGAAATAAACAAGGCGGGTCACGCGATGCTGGGTCTCCTCCCGCATCTCCTGACGCATGAGACGGATGTTGAAGGCGCTGTTCATCATCCGACGGAGCTGTCCGGGCTCATACAAGCGAGACCAGGCCATGAGAGAAAAACACGACAGGAACACGATGAACGTCCAGTCTTCAGCAAGGAGCAAATCAGGTCTCGGTGTGGCCTCCGGGAGCATGCCTATCGAATCATCTTCAGGAATCCTACCTCCTGTTCAGTGAGATGACGATACCGTCCGCGTGGCAGGTCCTTCTTGGTCAATCCCGCGAACATGACCCGGTCGAGCTTGCGCACCGTGTAACCAAGGTGCTCGAACATTCGCCGGACGATTCGGTTGCGGCCACTGTGGATGCGAATTCCAACTTGTTTCTGGTCTTTCGCCTCTCCTGTATAATCCACTTCGTCAGCTTTTACGAATCCGTCTTCCAGCGTAATGCCAGACCTCAGCTTTTCCAGATCTTCACGAGAGAGTTTTTCAGAAAGCTCCACATGGTATAGTTTGGGAAAACCGTGCTTGGGATGAGTCAGGCGCTTTGCAAGATCCCCGTCATTGGTGAACAACAAGAGTCCGGTTGTATTGCGGTCGAGACGGCCTACGGGGTATATGCGCTCCTTACAGGCAGAGGTGACCAGCTCCATAACGGTGTGGCGCCCCTCAGGATCCTTGGCCGTGGTGATGTAGTCCTTAGGTTTGTTGAGCAGCACATAGCGAAAGCGCTCCGGCCTGATGACTGCATCATCGTACTTCACCACATCCTTCTGTGGATCGACCTTCGTGCCAAGCTCCCGGATCACTTCGCCATTGACCGAAACCAGCCCGAGCTCGATGAGTTCGTCTGCCTCCCGACGAGAGGCGATACCGGCATTGGACAGGTAACGATTGAGCCGTACAAGACCTTCCCGTTCGGTTTTGGAAATAAAAGCCTTCTTCGGGTTGAACGGTTTGTACAAAGGGTTTTCGGCCTTACCGGCGGGCCCGGTGGAGGAACTTTTTTTGCCGGGTTTGCGCTGGGGCTTGGATGAGGATGCCATGGACAATAATCAGTTTCCAAAGGTAGTCTGATTTGGCCGGTCCGCTCAGGCATGGGGAAAGAATGCGCCTTCAATGTGCTCAATCTCAGGTGGGGTTTCCATGACGATGGAGATGATGTCAAAGCGAGGCTCGAGCGCATTGTCACTTCTGGACAAGTAGATATCCGCAGCCCGCACAATTGAGCGGCGCTTGGCGCTGTTCACCGCTTCCAGGGGGGCGCCAAATGCCCGTGAGCTCCTCGATTTGACCTCCACAAATGCGAGGTGAGTCTTGCTGGCAGCGATCAGGTCAATCTCCAGTTTACCGGCGGTCCAGTTGCGGCAAAGAATCTGGTATCCCTTTTTTGCCAAGTGGTCCGCGGCGAGGTCTTCTGCGCGCTGACCCTTTTGGCGATTGTTTTCTGAGGTTGATTCCACGGTTTTTTATTTTCTCACAAACCAAGAGATTTATGGGCTTATGGAGAATTGTTCTGCAGGGATTTGTTACGGCATACCATGCGCATGCTCAGGATATCCAGCCACCGGAATACCCCAAGGGGCAGCGGGAGATCAGGTGGGCGTCATGTAGGTGTATGATCGCCGCATATAGAAGGTTTTGTCTTGGAGTATCCAGGTGATTGTTTTCTTCAGGGCAATGCATAGGACAGGTGCGCATGATGCGCAAAGGCCATTGGCCGGGGAGAGCGTGCCAGAAATTTCGCTCAGTGAGCGAAACTGGGCCTTCGGGTGGTATTCTTCATGAAGTTGCGAGGGCTCAAAAAACAACAACCGCCAAAGCGGTCATTGTGGTTTCGGGCGAACAAGGCCGGAGGTCACTTCAGGACCAGGTCGGACTGACCAATAAGATTGTTGCTCTCGTAAACGTAGATTTTATAGCTTCCCTTCTTAAGTTCTCCCTGAGCGGTGTAATAGACGCAAACGTCAGTATCCTGCCCTTGATAGTCGATTTCGCGGGAAACGCTTGCTACCTCTGGCTTACCGTCAATGGTAAACGTGCCGCTTTCTTTGCCGGGAAGGACGGATCCATCAGGCGCAATAATGCGGAGGTACAAGGTTTTGGAACCCGACTTGACGATGGCATTTTTACGTACCGTAAAGCAGGATTTGAGCATCTCTGATCTCGACGCACGGTCGGTGTCCACCTGCTTGCCACTGCTCCTCAGATTGATGCCTGTATTGCTGTAGCTGCCGGTGGAGAGGACGGATCCCTTGCTAATGATTTCATTGCGCTTGCTCAGGTCGGACTCCAGTTCCTGGCTTCGGCTCTCGGCCTGATTGGCTCTGTTCCGCTCGGCTTGATTTTCTGCAATCAGCCGGTCGTTGGCCTGCTGAAGGGAATCAATCTGATGGATATAACCCTTCATGATCGTGCGGAGAGTTTCTGCCTCGGCTTTCAGCTTGCGGATATCGTAGTCGCGGTTCTTTACCTTTTTCAGCAGCGAGGCGAGTTCTTCCTGCTGCTCCTCGATCTTGGACTGCATATCCGCATTGTCAGTCTGGAGTGTGTCGTAGGCCATTTTCATGTTTTCGAGGTCCATCAGCAGCAGATCGCGCTCATCCATGACGGCATTCTTCTCCCGGTCGATATACACAATGGTTTCGTTCTTCTGATTGAGCAGGTAGGCCATGTATCCGAGGATGGCTACCAACACAGCGATGGTTCCGATATATACCTTGTTGCTCATGATAAGTAGATTAGTACAGGACAAAAATAGTCGCGGTATGGAGCCGCCGACCGCGACCGTGGCGTGTTTTATTCTTTTGTCAGCGTTGAAAACCTCTGAAGCAGACCCCAATCCCGATTATATTTGCCGCCGCACTCGCGAAAGGGTCCTGTGGCCGAGTGGCTAGGCTCAGCTCTGCAAAAGCTGCTACAGCGGTTCGAATCCGCTCGGGACCTCAGGCAGCCGCCGGCATATCCGGCGGCTTTTTTGTTGGCTAGCCCGTGATACGGGGCGGTCAGTACCTATCTTTGCGCATCCCCCGACAGGGGTCAGAATCAGCACATCATGGGCAAAATCGGACCAACTGAGATCATCCTGATCCTCGCTATCATCCTCCTGCTCTTTGGAGGAAAGAAAATTCCTGAACTCATGCGCGGCCTGGGCCGCGGCGTGAAGGAATTCAAGGACGCCAGCAAGGGAGAGAGCCCCGAGAGCAAGGAGCAGATTGAGAACAAGTAAGCGCAAGGCCTGCTTGTGAAGCGCTACCGCTGTCTATCCGAGATCCGTTCAGACCTCGCCTCCGGGGTGGAGACACTCCCAGGCCTGGTCCAGTATTATCTGGACCGGATTGAGAGTCATGCTCATCTCAACGCTTTCCTCGAAGTCTGGGGAGATGAGGCCATGGCCGCAGCTCACAGGATCGATGAAAAACGTCGAGCAGGAAAGGCCGGCCGTTTGGCGGGGATGGTAATTGGCATCAAAGACAATATCTGTTATCAGGGACATAAGGTTTCAGCTTCATCGCGCATTCTCGAGGGGTTTGAGTCGCTCTATTCTGCCACAGCCGTCGACAGGCTGGTTGCGGAAGACGCAATCATCATCGGACGGTGCAATTGCGATGAGTTTGCCATGGGCTCGTCCAATGAAAACTCTGCCTACGGACCTGTGCTCAACCCCTTCAACACGGCCACTGTGCCTGGCGGTTCATCAGGTGGTTCAGCCGCAGCTGTGGCCGCCGACCTCTGCCATGCAGCGCTGGGAAGTGACACCGGGGGTTCCATTCGTCAGCCGGCGTCCATCACCGGGATCGTCGGACTCAAGCCCACGTATGGCCGGGTCAGTCGACATGGGCTCATTGCCTATGCTTCGAGTTTTGACCAGATCGGCCCGATGACGGCTTCCGTAGAGGACGCGGCTCTCCTGCTGGAGGTTATCGCGGGTCCGGACGAATTCGACAGCACAGTGAGCCGGAGCCAGCCTGCCAGGTACGCTGCTGTTACTCCACCACAGAAGCCTGCAAGAATCGCCGTGCTCCGGGATTGCTATGAGAGTCCGGGCCTGAATCCGGAAGTGCGCGCCCGGATGGATACAATCGTTGAGGGACTCAGGCAGAGTGGGCATACGATCAACTTCGTTGATTTTCCTTATCTGGACTACATCGTTCCGACCTACTACGTGCTCACTACCGCTGAGGCTTCTTCCAATCTGGCCCGGTTCGATGGAATCCATTTCGGTTACCGGAGTCAGGAGGCGGCTGGTATTGAGGCGACCTACCGCAAGAGCAGGAGCGAGGGCTTCGGCAGTGAGGTTAAAAGGAGAATTATGCTCGGCACTTTCGTGCTGAGTTCCGGGTACTACGACGCCTACTACACCCGCGCCCAACGCGTGCGTTCCATCATCCGCAGAGCCACGCGGGACATTTTCGGTCAGCACGACTATATTCTTACGCCAACTACCACCAACTCGGCCTTCCGGCTCGGGGAGAACGCCAAAGACCCGATTGCGATGTATTTGGAGGACATATTTACCGTGCAGGCTAATCTTGCCGGAATTCCAGCAATCTCAATACCGCTCGGCCGGAAATCATCGGGGATGCCTTTTGGCATCCAGCTTATGGGCGACCACGGCGAAGATGAACGCCTGCTCGGATTTTCCCTTCTGCTGGAAGCACAGTTCTCAGTAAACAGCTAGAGAGTCGTACTGCTTTCGCCATTTTGATAACTCTGTGTAAAAGTGAACATGGAGGCCGCTTCAGATTCTCGGGAACAATAATGAACTTGGACACGTTGTTAGATGGTGTGCCAAAGTGGCGCGGGCAAGCGGCTTTTTATTATCATCGCAGCACGGATTTATCAACCACGCAAGGAATTGTCATGAAAAGGATAACCACCTTCCTGGCCTTATGCCTTTTGGCTCAGGCTCTCTCAGCCTCCGTTGATTCGCTGTCACCCGGTGTGGTATCTGGGGCAGATGATCCCCAGATACAGGCCATCGACCGTATGCTGGTATCAGCTTACCTGAATCATTATTGTTTCAGCCGGGATCAGTCGACTATGAATGCCTTCCGGTATGAGGAAGGGATCGTGCCTGCTTTTTCACCGGCACTCATTGCCGAGCGCATGCGCGTGCTGGATCAGGAGACGCCTTTTGACCTCATATACAATCCGACCGTTCAGGGCTTTATAGACCTGTATGCCGCCCGCAAGCGGGAGCTCACTTCGCGGGTATTAGGGGTGTCCGAGCTTTACTTCCCCCTTTTCGAAGAGGCGTTGAGCAGACACGGAATCCCTCTGGAGATGAAGTATCTCGCCGTGGTGGAGTCGGCCCTGAATCCCGTCGCCATTTCTCCAGCAGGTGCAGGAGGTCTGTGGCAATTCATGGTAGCCACGGGTAAGATGTACGGACTGGGCGTGACCAGCTACCAGGATGACCGCTTTGATGCGATCAAGTCCACTGAAGCAGCCTGCCTTTACCTGAAGCACCTCTACAGCCTCTACAACGACTGGGAGTTGGCACTGGCCGCATATAACAGTGGCCCGGGTAACGTGAATAAGGCCATCAGGAGATCAGGAGGCAAGAAGGATTTCTGGTCCATCAAGGAATACCTGCCGAGGGAAACTCAAGGCTATGTTCCGGCCTTTATCGCGGTAAACTATGTCATGAACTACGCCTCGGAGTACAACCTGTATCCGAAAACTCCGCTCATTACGTTCTTCGAAACGGATACCGTTGAGGTGCGTGAGCGTGTCGATTTCCGCGTATTGTCTTCTGTTCTGAGCATGAAGGAGGAAGACCTTTCATTTCTAAACGGCACATATAAACTGAAAGAGATTCCCGCAAACGGGAGGAAGCACTACCTCGTCCTGCCGGTTGACAAGGTGGGCTTGTTCATCTCCAACGAGTCGCTGGTATACGAGCGAAGCGCTATGCCGGCAGCAGCTTATGCGCTCCCGGACTCCCAGGCCACGGCTTCTTCCGGTAGTGCGGCCCAGCAAGCATCTCATCCTGCTGGCACGCCTCGGGTAGTTTATGAAGAAGAGTGGAAGACTCACAAAGTGAAGCGTGGAGAAACATTAGGAGGCATAGCTGACAGCTACCACGTCAGTCTCGCTCAGATCAAGAAATGGAATAAAATACGCGGAAGCGTCATTCATCCAGGCCAACGACTCAAGGTTCAGAGGAAGGTGAGCAAGATCGTATACGACGCACCGGCCGAGCCCACCGCCGAAGCTCAGACGGAACCAGCTGCGCAGGAAGGGACCGATGCTTGCGAAGAAACCCAGCGCGAGGAGCCCCGGGCAGATGAAAAGAAAGTATCTTCGCCCCCTCGTTACACCTATTACACCATCCAGCCGGGCGATACGCTTTACAAGATTGCCTCCCGTCATGAAGGGGTTACGGTAGACGATATCAAGACCCTCAATTCCGGCCTGCGCGAGCACAAACTGGTGGTGGGACAAAAGATTAAAGTCAGGCAAATCGGCTGATCAGCCCATATGAAAGCAGAAAAAGGAAAGCACGTTGAAGTGCACTACACCCTCCACCTGGATGGTCCTGAGGGAGAAATTGTTGAGCGTACAACCGAAGAAGAGCCCCTTCGCTTCGTACTGGGAGAAGACCCCATGCTGCCGAAGTTTGAGGAGGCAGTAACAGGCCTTTCAGCCGGCGAGTCGTTTATTGTTTCCATTGCCTGTTCAGACGCCTATGGCGAGGAAGACAATGAACTCTTCATGGAATTTCCCAAGAGCGAGTTTCTGGGAGATGACGGGGAGCTGGACGATGAGCTATTTGCGGTGGGAGAGGTGATTCCAATGCAAACTCAAGAAGGCCAGGTGGTTCACGGCATCGTTACGGAAGTGAAGTTGAACTCATTGGTGATTGACTTTAACCATCCGCTTGCAGGCGAAAACCTCTATTTCGAGGGCAGGCTGGTCTTGGTTTCCGATCCGGTCTGACCTTCACTTGTTGATAAAGACCCCGGGCCTGCGGCTTTCCGACCGCAGGCCTTGTTTTCTTTTGATCCATCAAGCAATCAGCATTCGTGTACAAGGGAAGAAGTGCATCCGGCGCAGGAAGGATATCCTCGTTTTCGACCATTGTGGGCATAACGATGGTGCTTACCATGGTGGGGACCCTCATCATCCTCTTGTTGGTCGGCGGTTCAGTTACCCGCCACTTCCGGGAGCAGCTCACTATTCAGGTGATGCTCAAGGAAAGCGCGGAAGAGCAGGATATACTCCGGCTGCAGCGCTCGCTGGAGGGAAAGCCCTATGCCGGGAGCGTGACCTATACATCCCGCGAGGCGGCGGCCGAAATGATGCAGCGGGAGTTGGGAGAGGAATTTGTGGACTTTCTGGGATACAATCCTCTGCCTGCTTCACTCGACATCCGCGTGCACCCGGATTTTGGCGCGCTGGATAGTCTGGGTGCATACGTGGCGGAGATATCCGCCAGCCCAGTAGTTCAGGAAGTGATTTACCATCAGAATCTTCTTCAGCAGATCAATGAAAATATCGCTCGGTGGGGCCTGGTTCTTACTGTCGTTGGTGCTCTTTTTCTGGTCATTGCGCTCGTGCTTATTGTGAACACCATCGAACTTTCTATTTTTTCCCAGCGCTTTATTATCCGGAGCATGCAGTTGGTAGGCGCCACCCACTGGTTCATTCAGAAACCGTTCCTTCGGAAAGGCCTGTCATATGGTTTCACGGCCTCGGTTTGCGCTCTGGCCTTGCTCTCTGCAGGGCTGTTCTTTTTTCGCGCGGAGCTCAAGGATGTCATCGACATCCTGATGGATGGCAACCGCTTTCTCTATTTAATTGGCGGTGTGCTCGGGTCGGGGTTGTTGGTTTCCTGGCTGGCTACGGCCTATGCGGTGCGTCGGTTTATCAGACTCCGGCTGGACCAGCTTCACTGACCGCAGATGGAGTAATTCCTGCCGATGAACTCCAATTTCAGGCAATTCACCCGAATTGGACACTGCCCGCTTTGCGCCGCCGTTCATCTTTGAACCCGAATGGCAGCAGAGCCCGATTCACTACAAATCCTTCACGTTAATGAGCCGGGGATTTAGTATGTTTGGCGCCCTGTAATCGGCCCGGCACACGTAGCCGGATGTTACCGAGCCAATCAATTAGCAAATCGTAATCCTGTAACAAACTCAAAATCAGACGTGTTATGAGCAAGCAGCAAGCGCAGACCGGCAGCAATTTCAGCTCCCTGTTCCCCTACATCGCGATCCCCCTCGCTCTCCTCACCGGGGTTCTTCTGTATGTATTCGTCCTTGGTTCTCCTGCCAATTTCGAAGAAGGCGATCCAGTGAAGGGCCATCCGCTGAATGTATTGGGAACGATTCACAAAGGTGGTTTCATAGTTCCACTGCTCATCACGACCAACCTGATCGTATTTATCTTCTTCTTCGAGCGCCTGATCAGCCTCACCAAGGCCCGCGGAAAGGGCAACACGGAGAAGTTCGTTCGCAACATCCGCTCGCTGATCAAGAATAGCCAGTTGGACAATGCCATCAACGAGTGCGATAAGCAGAAGGGTTCTGTAGCTGCCGTAGTGAAGGCCGGCCTGTTGAAGTACAAGGCGGTGGAAGGTGACAGCAACATGGACCATGAAAGCAAGGTAGCCGCCATTAAGCAAGAGCTGGAGGAGGCAACCTCACTCGAGCTTCCGATGCTTTCGAAGAATAATGTGATCCTATCTACGATGGCCTCCCTCGGTGTACTTGTGGGACTGCTCGGAACAGTGCGAGGGATGATCACCTCATTCGAAGCGATGGCTCAGGCCGGAGCTCCGGATGCAACGGCGCTGTCACTCGGTATCTCTGAAGCATTGATCAACACATTTCTCGGAATTCTCGCGTCGGCTGTGGCGATTATCTGCTTCAACTTCTTCAGCACGCGCATTGATAACCTGACTTACGCGATGGATGAAGCGGGCTTCTCCATCACACAGACCTTTGAGTCGAAGCACGCTAAGTGATCGCCTCGTTGTTTTGAAATAGAAACGTAAAGACAACAGGACGATGCCAAAAGTAAAAATGCCAAAAAGCGCGCCCAGCCTGGACATGACGCCCATGGTTGACCTGGGCTTCCTTCTGGTTACGTTCTTCATCCTCACAGCTAAGTTCCGGCCAAACGAGCCACTTATCGTGGACACGCCGAAATCGCATGCCGAAATCCAGCTTCCGGAGAAGGTCATGGTGATCACGATTGACTCTGCCGGCCGGGCCTACTTCGACCTATCCGGAAAGGACATCCGCACGGCGATGATTAAGGGAATGGCAGAGCGCTATCCATCGCTGAAGTTGACAGACCAAGTCGTTCAGCGGTTTTCAGTACTCGGTATGTTCGGCATGCCTGTGGCGAGCCTTGAACAATATGTCAGCGGCGATGAGAAAACCAAGGCCGCGCTGGATAAACAAACTCTGGGTATTCCGATGGATTCGCTGAATAATGAGATGGCCGACTGGATCCAGGAGGGTTATGAGGCCTTCATGGCGGACGCTCAGGCCAAGGGTGTGAGTCTCGAAGAACTGAGAAAGAATGACAAACTGCGCCTCAGCTATGCAATCAAAGCGGATGGCGAAACCGACTACGAGAAGATTGAAAAGGTAGTCGACATCTTCCGCGATAAGCAGATCTACCAGTTTAACATGGTGACCTCCATGGAGACCGGTGACAACTAACCGGACCACCTCAAATCAAGAAGCAAGATGGCAGAGATTATAGATGGCGGTGGCCACGAAGGAAAAGGCGGTAAGAAACGGCCGAAGAAGGGACATGTCCACATGGATATGACACCGATGGTGGACCTGGCGTTCCTCCTGCTCACGTTCTTTATTCTGGCAACCTCGCTGAATAAGCCCAAGGCGCTTGAGATCATCTATCCCAAGGAAGTCGAGAATCCGGATGAAACAACCAAGCTGAAGGATGACCTTGCAACTACCATTCTCATCGGAGAAGAAGACGAGGATGTGTACTACTATTTCGGAAAATTCAAGCCCGACACCACAGAACTCATTCCTACGGATTTTTCCAAGGATGGTATCAGGCAGGTGTTGCTTGATCGCAACAAAGACATCATTGAACGGGTCGATCAGCTCAAAGAAAAGCTGAGCACCAAGGAGATCAATGACAGCATCTATAAGCAGCAATATGCCAAGCTTGTTAATGACTCTCTCGCACCGTTTGTGATTGTCAAAACAATTGACAAGAGCCCATGGCGCAACGTGGTCAACGCGATTGACGAACTCAACATCACGAACGTGAAGAAGAGGGCCATCATCGATATGGCAGAGTCAGAGGCCATAGCTGTTCGCCAGACGTCAGCCGAACGAAAGAATAACCCCTGATGGAATGAACGCCTCTACAGGTTGTCTGTACAAGCGGTCAAATCCCCTTAATTCAAGAACATGGAATCCGTACTAATTGTCGTGATCATCGCGGTTCTTGTCGCGCTGATCGGCTACCAGAAAGGGTGGAATAACATTTTTTCCGCTTCCCGCAATGACCTGGTCTTTGAGGGAAAGAATAAGAGCTATGGCGCCTATGACCTGCGAAAGTCGTACAACAGGAACCTGGCTTTTGCCGTGTTCGGTGTCATTCTCGGCGCAACAGCCATCGCCGTGTCGCCACTTATTCTGAAGGGTGGAGATGAAGTGGGCATGAACAAAGAGGTGGAGGTGGTGATGGACATGCTTGCGCCTCC
>CANGTU010000009.1 GCA_947456965.1 Flavobacteriales bacterium | reverse complement strand
GCGTGGAATGTGAGTCCACTTTCAACCACGAACTACTGCATCGCGACCGTAACGGACGCCACGGGATGCACTCAGACATATGCCAATACCGTTTGTCAGAGCGTAACGGTGAATCCGCTCCCTACGGCCAGTATCGCTGGAAATGGCTCCGTGTGCGCGGGTAGCTCATTCAACTTCTCCGTTTCGTTCACCGGATTGTCTCCTTGGACGTACACGATGACCACGCCCACCGGCGATCAGGCCGTTGGACCGCCTCTGGTAATCTCCCCAAACAACTTTGCAGCTACTGTAGCCGGCAACTACTTTGTGACCAGTGTAACGGACGCCAATGGTTGCATCAATACGGCCAATTCACCAACCGTAACCCTCACTGTGAACCCGCTCCCAACGGCCACCATAGGCGGCAATGGAACGATATGCGCCGGCAACACCTTCAACTTCCCTGTGAACTTTACCGGAGCATCTCCCTGGACCTATACCATGACTACACCGGCAGGCAATCAGGTTGTGGGGCCGCCTGCGGTGACCTCTCCCAATAACTTCAACGCCTCACTTGCGGGGAATTACTTTGTCACCTCCGTGACGGATGCCAATGGCTGCACTCAGACAGCCGACTCACCCACCGTAACCCTCACCGTAAATCCCTTGCCCACAGCGGCCCTTGCAGGCGGTGCAGCCATTTGCGCCGGGTCCAGCGCCAATCTTACCGTGACGCTTACAGGAACCGGACCATGGGTATGCACCACGACAATAGGAGGAGCGGCTGGGGCCAACCTGAACATTGCCACTTCTCCCTTTGTGTGGACCGTAACGCCGGGCAGCACTACTGCGTACTGCATCACCTCTGTTACTGCTGCCAATGGCTGCGTGCAGAACTACAACAACCTCTGCCAGACCGTGACAGTAAATCCACTGCCTACGGCTAGCATTAGCGGCAACGGAGTCATTTGTGCGGGTGCCTCGCACAATTTTCCGGTATCATTCACGGGCACGTCTCCGTGGACCTATACCATGACAACTCCCACGGGTGATCAGGCAGTAGGACCACCTGCGGTAACCTCCCCAAACAACTTTGCAGCTGCTGTAGCCGGCAACTACTTTGTGACCAGTGTAACGGATGCTAATGGCTGCACCAACACGGCTAATTCGCCAACCGTCACCCTTACCGTAAACCCATTGCCCACGGCAACCATTGGTGGAAACGGGGCCATTTGTGCGGGAGGCAGTTACAACTTCCCTGTGAGCTTTACCGGGGCATCACCCTGGAGCTATACGATGACCACACCGGCAGGCAATCAGGTTGTGGGCCCCCCGGCAGTCACATCACCGCACAACTTTGCGGCGTCACAAGCCGGAAACTATTTTGTAACCACGGTGACAGACGCCAATGGATGCATCCAGAATGCCGATTCGCCAACCGTTTCCCTCACCGTGAATCCCCTGCCTACGGCTAATTTGTCCGGCGGCTCGGCCATATGTGCAGGAAGCAGTGCCAACCTCACCATTACGCTTACGGGAGCGGGACCATGGACTGTGATTCCAACAGCCGGGGGTATCAACCAGCCTGCTATCAACGTAGCTGCATCACCCTTCATCTGGTCAGTCAGCCCGGCAGCCACCACCACCTATTGCATTGCCTCGGTAACGGATGCCAATGGCTGTGTTCAGACATACACCAACACCATCTGCCAGACGGTAACGGTCAATCCTCTTCCTTCAGCTGCCTGGAGCAGCAGTAACTCTGCTTACTGTGATAATAACTTCGTCAACGTCACCTTTACTCTAACCGGTGCGGCTCCATGGAACATGGGCTACACCATTTCAGGTGCTCCCAATTCCATTAACGTCATCAACACATCACCGCATACCCTGGCGGCCAGCATGCCGGGTAATTACTGCCTGACCACCATCACGGATGCAAATGGTTGCATCGCCAGTCTGAATAGCTGTATCACAATATCTGAAGTACCCGTTCCGGCTGCCGCTGCAGGACCGGATGTGTCCACCTGTGTGAATGTGCCCGTCCAGATCGGAACGCCGGCCATTCCCGGGGTTGTGTATTCCTGGAATAATGCCGGTTTGCTAAATAACAATACCCTTGCTCAGCCTTCGGCCACGATTGCGGCTGCAGGGCCCACCAACTTTACCCTCACGGCCAGCATCACAGCATCGGGAATCTCTTGCACGGCTACTGACAATGTGGTAGTGACCGTCAACAGTCTCCCCATCATCACGGCATCAGTGGATGACAATACCGTTTGCTTTGGCAGCACCGTCACCCTTTCGGGAGCAGGAGCGGGAGCAGGAGGCAGCTATTCCTGGATTGGCGGTACCGGCATCACCGGTCCTACGAATACAGCGGTCACCACAGCCCTTCCGGTTGGAGCCGTGACCTATGAGGTTCAAGGAACCGATATCAACGGCTGTGTCAACACGGCTAATGTGAATGTCACGGCCGCTGATCCCATCACGGTGGGAGAAGACTTCACATCTTACCAATGCTTCGGATTGTGTGAAGGCACCATCAGCCTGCAACCTGACGGTGGATTTGGCAACTACAGCATCTCCTGGGGCGCTGCCGTTCCCTCTCCCGGGGGATTTGACCAGTCTGGACTATGTGCGGGAACTTATCCCTATACGGTGAGTGACAGTCAGGGATGCAATACTACCGCCGATAACCTCCAGATTGTCATTGACCAACTGGCGGAGAACTTCATTGATGACATCATCTTCACCTCTCCCGTGTGTTCTTATGATCCCACGGGTTCGATCGAGATTGTGGAACCCGGGGCGATGGAGTATACCCTGTACAATTGTCCGGAGTTCCAATACGAAACTCAGACCAACGGGCTCTTCACCGGACTCCTTCCGGCCGATTGCTTCGACATCAGTGTGGTGGACCAGTTTGGTTGCATCATCAACCAGAACGACATTGTTCTCAACTCTGTATCAGCCCCTCTGGAGATTCAGGTCAATACATTCAACACCCTCTTTTGCTTTGAAGATGTGATTGCCTTCACGGGTTCCGGAAGCGGGGGGTTCGGCAACCTCGTCATGGAGTGGCATAACTGTCCGTCGGCCATCGGCTGCCTTGAAGGCACCGGCACACCGTTCAATGTGGTGCTTACGGAGAACACCACGCTTTACGCCGTGTTCGTGGATGAGAACGGTTGCCGCAGCGAAGTGGAAAGTGTCTCCGCTGAATTGAGCACTCCTATTGAATTATCGGTTCAGAACGGACTTAATGAAATTGAGTTGTGTTCAGGCCAGTGTGTGGATCTGGTGGCTGCTGTAAGCGGTGGCGGACCCGGTCTGAATGTTCAGTGGTTTGAAGTTCCGGCCACGATCAATGATCCGACTATCGGACCGGACGGCACCGTGATCAATGTTTGTCCGCTCAGTACCGCAGAGTTCTATGCCTACGCTTCTGACGGATGCAATCCGCCGGCCTATGATACCTTGCTGGTCACCGTGTACCAGACGCCAGTGGTGTTGTTCTCTGTGGACACCCTCTCTGGCTGCTTCCCGGTTGAGGTCACCTTTACCAATTCCACCGATACCACGCTCACCGACGAGTGTTTATGGAACTTCGGAAACGGCGTTACCCTTCCCGTTTGCGGAGAGGTGACTTACACCTATCCCACAACCGGTGATTTCTTCCCCAGTCTGCAGGTCACCTCACCCGATGGTTGTGTGGCCATTGACACCCTGGATGCAGCCATCGAGGTCTATGGGTATCCTGAAGTCGGTTTCATCTGGGAGCCCCTCGATATAAACGTGCTCGAAACCACCGTGAACTTTATCAACCTGACCGAAGGCGGTTCAACGTACGACTGGGCTTTTGCCACCTTCGGTACGTCCACCGAGGTAAACCCCTCATTTAATTTCCCCGATGTTGACCTGGCGGTGTATCAGGTTTGTCTGGAGTCCACCAATGAGGATGGCTGCACGACTGAAGAATGTCAGGATATTGTTATCGAGAGCATCCTTCAAGTGTGGGTACCCAGCTCCTTCACACCCGATCAGGACGGGATTAATGAAGCCTTCAAGCCCATCATCAAGGGGTACAACCCAGGGTCATACCGACTGTACATATACAACCGCTGGGGCACCATGGTCTTTCAGACATCGGATCCAGACCAGGCCTGGACCGGAAATCTCTTTGATGGTGAGTATTATTCCCAGACGGAGTCCTTTGTCTGGAGGATCGAGCTGGAACGTCTGAGCGACGGCCTTTATGAAGTCTTTGAGGGGACCGTTACACTCATCCGGTAAGCACTCATCAAGGTTCCCGCCTGACACGGGCAACCTTCTGCACGCGGAATGCATCAATACACACGCAAAGCGGCATGACCGATCATGAACTGGTGCGAGGATGCCTGGAGGGAAAGAGGGAGGCGCAACGCACGCTCTTCCGCCAGTATGCGGGAAAGATGCTTGCCATTTGTGCCCGATACACGGAAAGCCGTGCAGAAGCAGAAGATGTAATGCAGGAGGGATTCATCAAGGTATTTGAAAAAATTCACCAATGGCAGGGATCAGGTCCGCTCGGAGGATGGATTCGCATGGTAATGGTCAATACCGCATTAACCCACATCCGCTCGCGCAGGAAATGGAAGGATCATACCGACCTGAATGCGGCAGAGGAGCTTGATGCAGGTGATATGAATGCCTTATCGCAAATGACTGTGCAGGAGTTGACGGACATGATTGCCCGGATGCCCCCTGGCTACCGGACCGTTTTCAACCTGTTTGCTATTGAAGGTTACGGGCACAAAGAGATTGCAGATGCATTGGGCATCTCGGAGAATACCTCCAAGACCCAGTTTCTGAAAGCCAAGATTTGGCTGAAGAAGACCCTTGAAACGATTGAACGGAAGCATTGAGCACCAACGACCATAACCTCCAGGAACTTCTCTCCTCCCGATTGCAGGAGGCTGAGATGCCCGTTGCCGACCACCTCTGGGCAGGGATTGAGTCGCGTATACCCTCCTCCGCAGCCACATCGCCAGGTTCTGGGACGTCACCTTGGGCCGCACAGGCCTTGAAGTGGGTGGCCGGTGCGGTAGCGGTCGGAATGGCAGCCCTGGTCACCATCTTTGTGCTGAACACCCATGAATCCGCTGACCCCGCTCACCAACCTGTGCGACAGGAAACAGCCCCGGCGGCAACGGAGGTTCCGGCAGCAGCCGCTACCGTTGCTGCTCCCCCGGTATCTGATCCAGCCCCGGTAACCGGAGAGCAAATTTTGCCCACCGCCAATTCAGCCTCCACCGGTACGCATACCACCGATCAAGCACCCAATCATGCGCCGGGTCCGGATCGCCTCGTCACTGTAGTGCCGGTCACCGGCCCAATGCCCCGGTCGCAGGCAGGCACTTCCGGCGCCTCGGTCGGGCCCGGAACACCGACAATGCCCCAGGCTTCCCCGGCACCTGTTCACGAATGGACTGCTGCCTTCAATCCAAGGCCAGTAGACGAAGGTCAGCTCAGGTGGTTCTTCATACCAGTAGAGGACCGCGCTGCAGCGTATAACTGGAATTTTGGTGACGGCAGCCAGTCTGATGTTATGGCGGGAGTACATACCTATCAGGAAGAGGGCACATTTGAGGTCACGCTCGTGATCACAACTGCCGATGGTACTACACGCACAGAAACAAAGAGCATCGAGGTATGGCGACCAGTTGAGTTGCACCCGGTCAATGTGTTCACGCCCAACGGGGATGGCAAAAATGACACCTTCGATCCCCTGTTCCGGTCCACAGGAATTCTGGAGGCAGTGGAGCTGATCATATTGGATCCTGCGAACCGGGTTGTATTCAATGGGACCTCCGGGTTTGTTTGGGACGGTCTGAATCCCGCCGGCGATGCCTGTTCTGATGCCACATATCGGTTTGTCCTGCGTGCGATGGATAACCGGGGAAATCCTGTTGAGAAGACCGGATTAGTGCGCTTGATGCGGTAAGCCTACCGCTATATTTGTCTCCCTTGATTAGCTTGTATAACGCCTACTCCTGATTCGCATATGCTCTTCATTCGCCTGTTCTGGCTCACTTTAATAACGATCTTGATTATTCCGGCCTCCTGGTCTCAGCAGGCCGAGGTGGGCCCAGCCCAGTTCTGGCGATACTCTCCAGAACTTAGTGAAGAGGACCTTTACCAATATGAGCGTTTGCTCTACATGCCGCGCGAAGACTGGGAGGTATTTCGCACTGACCCCCGTTATAATGACCAGCGCGTTCGGGAAATATACCGCGCCAACAAAGGAAAGCTTCCCCGCCTTCCGGCGATGCTGAAAACCATGCCGCCTGGAGATTGCAACTGCTGGATTGAACCGGATGCCACTTACACTACATCAGATCCAAATGAATGGTCGAATTGTGGTGGTGGAGGCCCAGGTGTGGACTGCTGGATTGGTCCGATCACTTTACAATTCAGCTTCTGCTTCTATGGTCAGGAATTCAATCAGGTGTATCTCACCAGCAAGGGAACGATTGCTTTCGGCTCTGGCTATATCGACTGGACACCTTCTGAATTTCCCACGCCGGTAAACAATTTAGATCCGCAGTACGATCATATCTGCGGTTTCTGGGCGGACTTTGACTTCAGGCAGATTGGCGAATTGAAATACAAGGTGACTTCAGAAGCCCTGTACGTGAATTACATCGACGTGGGCTACTTCGCCAATCACAGTGAAAGGACCAATACCTTCCAGATTATCCTCGCGGACGAGGATAGTTCTATACTCCCGGAAGGCACCAATGTTCAGTTCTGTTATCAGGACATGCAGTGGGCCCATGGCGATGTTGGCGGAGGAAATGGCTTTGGTGGACCCACGCCTGCCAATGTCGGCGCCGACCGTATATCGGGAACAAGTCATATCCAGTTAGGCCGGTTCAACCTTTCGAATGCCAACTACAATGGCCCTTATGGGCAGAATAACAACCAACAGGACGGAATCAACTGGCTTGATAACAAGGAATTCAATTTCAACGTTTGCGCGTCTGCTTCCAACATCCCCCCGATTTCGACGGCTTCCCCACCGTGCGACACCATCCTGATGTGTCTGGGTGACCAGTACAGCCTGAATATGCAGTTCCTCAGCCCGGAGTCCAACCAGACGACCACTTTAGTGGCTACTCAGAGTGGAACGGGGATGAGTGTGGCCACACAAAACGGAAACACGGCCAACGTATCTGGCACGTTTACCGCTACATCGAATAACATCGGCGTGAATAACGTCACCATTACAGCCACAGACAATGGCAATCCCAGCGGTGTGACCACGCTCAATTTCGTTTTTGTCGTGCAGGACATCACGGCTCCGCCCATTTCCATCAGCGGACTGCTGGCTATTTGTGCGGGTGGTGAAACACTCCTCTCCGCCAGTCCCGGATTTGACAGCTACCAGTGGAATACAGGCTGTACGACTCAGGAATGCCTTGTTGAAAATGGAGGTCAGGTTACAGTCACGGGATTCAGCGGCACCTGCAGTTCCTCGTCCACTGTCACAGTTGATGCTTCTACTTATTTCATCCCGGACCTGAGCACAAACAATGAGCCCATTGTCATTTGTCCCGGCACCACGGGCAACGTTTGCACCACAGAAGAATGGGAAACTTATAGCTGGAGTGTTTACCCTGGATATCCGGGCCAGCTCACTCCCGGTGAACCAACCGACCAGCAGTGCATGAACCTCACGGGCAATTTGTCCGGCACCTATCAGGTCATTGTAACCAATGAAGAGGGATGTCAGGGCTTTAATATCCAAAGCGTGGAGATTATTGAGTCCTTTATTGATGAGGATAATGATGACAATTCCGGTGCCTATTGTAATGGAATGGAAACGGTCACCTTCAGCGGCGGATACTCCAATCCAGCTGATGGAAATGTTACCATTTACATGCTCAGCACCAGTGCCAATGGCTGGCAAGGATCGAACCTCGTTGTAACGGTCACCCATCTCAATGGCACAACGGATCAATACATTATGACCTCGAGCAACACGTTCACGATTGGCAATGCCCCGATAACCGTGGGTGATGAAATCTGTGTCGAGTATGTTTCCAGTGGAGTTGGCGATGCCAATAACACCGTATGGATTTTCAATTGCAGCAACCAAGGCCAGCAAGTCATTGGCCCCGGACTGACCCCTGGTGTGCTATGGTGTGCAACGTCCGGATGCACCTCACAGCCATTATTTGGCATGTGGAATGTGACTGGTCCTGGAGGTTGGACCATGACCGAGATGGACGAATACAACACGGCATTTACCCCTACACAGTTCGGGCTTTACACCCTGTGCTTTACTGATCCAGCATGTGGTATTGACCACTGTTACGAACTCGAGTTTACCCAGCCACCCTCGCTCGTGATGACTCCTGACAGCGATGCGTTGCTCTGTGACAATGAAACCTATGCCGTTGAGCTCGGGATCGTCGACGCAGGAGGAACGGGAGTAATCACGTGGAGCGGACAAGGGGTTAACCCTTCGCCCGATGGGCTCTCAGCGGTTGCAGGGCCATATACAGGCTACACCACAGCCACCATGCAGGCAACCATCACCAATGGATGCGGCGCTGCATCCTACTCCCTCGACATCCAGCACCAGCCGGATGTGCCGGATCCCAACCTGGAGGATCAGTTCCTCTGCAATGGAGGTTCGCTCACACTGGATCCCATTCCGCCGGCTCAGGACCATCCTGAACTCCAGTACATGTGGACACCTTCAGGAAGCGGGCCCACCTTGAATGTCACAACCTCCGGCATGTACTCGGTGGTCGTATCGAACCTTTGCGATTCAAGCATACCCGCCATTGCCGAGGTCACTCTGGTGCCGGCCGCTACCCTTAGCCCCGTTCCTCCCGCACAAATTCTCGAGTGCAATGCAGAAACCGTTACCCTCTCTGTGGGCGTACCCCCAGGATACATGCTTACCTGGAATGGCGGGCAGACCGGCAACAGCCTCACGGTGGATACCAGTGGCAATTATTGCTACTCGGTAACGGATGATGCCGGATGTGGCACTCTGGTTGAAGGTTGTTCCAACGTGGTCATTACATCCGCACCCACCATCACGGGAGGCAGCAGCAACGTGCGGATTCTTTGTCCGAATGAGTGCGAAGTACTCGCCCTGGGTTCTGTCAATGGCCAGACCTACCAGTGGACCAGCAATTGTGGCAATCTCGAACTCAATGGTGGTTCATCTCTGACCTTCTGCAGCGAGCAAGTGCCTCAGGACTGTCTCGGGCAGATTATCGAGGTGATGGGCACGGTTTCTAATGTCTGCGGAACAGCTTCGGCTGAATGGGCCATTTTGCCTGACGCCTGTTCCATCACGATCCCGAATGTATTCACTCCGAACAACGACAACGAGAACCAGTTTTTCGTGATTCTGGGCCTGGAAAATTATCCAGGCGCTGAGTTGTTCATCTTTGACCGTTGGGGAGCCAAGATCTATGAAAGTAGCAGCTATGCCAATGACTGGCAGGCCCGGGATGTAGCCGATGGCACCTATTATTACATCCTGAGATTGCCATTTGGTGTTCGGCGGGATATTGAGGGGTATCTTACGATACTCCGGTAGCCATGGCCAAGACCCGCACTGCCTTCTTCTGTCAGAGCTGCGGCACTCAAAGTCCGAAGTGGATTGGGAAATGTCCGTCATGCGGCGAATGGAACAGTTTCGTAGAGGAAGTCCTTCAGCGCGATGTTGGCGCCACTTCTCATGCCTTGCGCAAACCCCATAACGTACCCAAGCCCGTAAACGAGCTGGACACCACTCTGGCCTCTCGAATTGAGCTGAAGGATCAGGAATTGAATCGCGTCCTGGGTGGCGGACTTGTACCGGGAAGTCTTATTCTGTTTGGAGGAGAGCCGGGCATCGGAAAATCCACCCTGATGCTTCAGCTCGCCCTGCGCGAAACAGAGCTCAGTGTACTCTACGTTTCCGGCGAAGAAAGTGAAGATCAGATTCGGATGCGTGCGGAGCGGCTCGGTCTCATCAACCCGCGTTGCCTGGTCCTTATGGAAAGCTCCCTTGCTCAGATTCTGGGCCATCTCGAGGATATCCGGCCGGGGCTCGTTATCATTGATTCGATCCAGACCTTGCAGAGCGAATTGGTCGAGAGTTTTCCGGGGAGCGTGTCGCAGGTTCGGGAATGCGCTACTCGCCTGCTTCATTATGCGAAAGAAAATCAGGTACCCGTATTCCTGATTGGGCATATCACGAAAGAGGGCTCGCTTGCCGGCCCCAAGGTGCTGGAACATATGGTCGACTGCGTTCTGCAGTTTGAAGGCGACCGACAGCACCTCTACCGCATTCTGCGCACCCCCAAGAATCGCTTTGGATCCACCCATGAGCTAGGGATCTATGAAATGCATGGAGGCGGCTTACGGATCGTGGAGAACCCTTCGGAAATACTTGTCCGCGAAGACAGTCAATCCCTTAGTGGATCTGCCATTGCCGCCGCGCTAGAGGGTATGCGGCCTCTCATGATTGAGATTCAGGCACTCGCCAGCACGGCTGTGTATGGCACTCCACAGCGCAGCACAACAGGCTTTGACATCCGCCGACTCAACATGCTTCTGGCGGTGCTGGAAAAGCGTTGTGGCTTTCGCCTGGCCATGAAAGACGTATTTCTGAATATTGCCGGAGGTATGCGGATGGAGGATCCTGCTATGGATCTCGCAGTCATTTCAGCAGTGCTTTCCAGCAGTGAAGACCTTCCTATTCCCAGAGCCACATGCTTTGCCGGCGAAGTCGGGCTGAGTGGTGAAGTGCGTCCGGTACCCCGCATCGAGCAGCGCATCCAGGAGGCATCGCGGCTTGGCTTCGAACGGATGTTTGTGGCCCGGCCCGTGCGCGGTGAGTTACCCCGCGTGCAGGGGATGGAAGTCGTTCCCGTATCGCGAGTTGACCAATTCTTCAGCGACTTATTCGGATAATTATCCTGGCGCATTTGTATTCAACCCAGGATTTACAATCGGATAACTGTGCCGATTCAAAACGCCGACGCATACTCACATGTACTCATTTCGGAGGCTCTCTGCGGAGAAGACTACGCTAACGCAGCTGACCTTTGAGCGCAATCATCTTCCATGGCGCTCTGGAGCTGAACAGATATCCGGCTCCCAAATCCCGGGTCAAATAATTTATCAGGACGACCGTTCCGACCCTACCTTTCACCTGCTAAACCTCCACTTTACTATGACTATTCCTGTCTCTCGCACGAGAATTCTGACCCTCCTCTTTATCCTGTTTATTCCCTTTAGCCAGTCCTGCACCCGTACTTCCACAAAGGAAATTGATCCGGCATTTGCCCAGTATATTTCAGCATTTACTTCGGGCTCCATATCGGTCGCGGGCAAGATTCGGATCCAGTTTACACAGCCCTTTATCGAGGGCATTCAGCCCGAAACAAAAGTCAGTGAGCCTCTGATTTCTTTTTCCCCATCCATTCCTGGCGAGCTCGTATGGGTTGACAGCCAGACGCTCGAATATCGACCATCTGAATGGCTTGAGCAAGGTGAGAATTATACGTGCACGTTTGATTTGGGAAAGATTGCGGCAGTGCCATCAGCCCTATCCGAATTCGAGTTCACATTCACCACTGTCCGACAGTTTGCCGAGGCTGGAATCCTCGGTGTTCAGTCATACTCCACCACAGATCTGTCCCGCATGGAAATCCGCGGAGAACTGCGCACGGCCGATGTGGCCAAGCCTGAATTAACGAGCACTACTGTAACTGCCCGTCAGGGTGGAAAGAACCTGCCAGTATCGTGGACACACAGTGATCATCTGCATGATCATGCATTTGTGGTAGACAGCATCGCGCGGGGTGAGCGCGCCGATTCAGTCATCATTGAATGGAACGGCAAGCCCATCGGAGCCGAAAGTCAGGGAAAAATGGTACAGAACATACCCGCTCTTGGCGACTTCAAGGTATTCTTTCACCGCATCCAGCAACAACCCGAACAGTATATCGTATTGCAGTTTTCCGATCCTCTGGATGCAACCCAGGATCTTTCAGGCCTCATCAGGATTGATGGGATGGCTGGAGGTGAGCGGCTGGAGGTGTACAACAACGAAGTACGCCTTTATCCTCCCGAGCGGCTAAGCGGCCAGATTGACGTCATCATTTCTCCCGGAATCAAGAATGTGATGGGCTATGTTTCCAGGTCGGAACAAACCTTAACATTGGTATTTGAGGACCTTAAGCCCTCGGTAGATATTGGATCCACGGAGAAAGTTATCCTACCCACTACGGATGGTATGGTGTTTCCGTTCAAGGCCGTGAACCTGTCGGCCGTTGACGTGCGCATTATCCGCATATTCGAAAACAACATCCCGCAATTTCTTCAGGTGAACAGCCTCTCCGGATCAGAAGAGATGAGACGCGTTGGCCGGTTGATTGCGAAGGCCACGGTGCCTCTCAATCCGGAAGGCAATCGGGATATGGCGCGATGGAATACCTACTACCTCGATCTTGACAGCTATATCCGGGCAGAACCCGGTGCGATCTACCGCGTCGAGATCGGTTTCCGCAGAAGCTACAGTCTTTATCCATGCGATGAATCTTCAACAGAAGAAGAAGAACAACAACTGGAGGAAAATGATGATGAAGCAGAATCCGGCTCCAGCTACTGGGATAACTACGAAAGCGGATGGTATGGTGATTACGAAGGCTATTGGGATTATGACTGGGAGGAACGCGATAACCCTTGCTCCAGTGCCTACTACACCAGCCGCAGACCTGTAGGTCGGAATATACTTGCTTCTGATCTCGGCATTCTGGTCAAGCAAGGCACCGACCAAAGCCTTCAATGCTTTGTTACCAATCTGAAGACAACCGATCCCGTGCAGGATGCTGTGGTAGAACTCCTGAACCTTCAGCAGCAAGTCATCGCTACGGCCAAGACAAACAACTCCGGACAGGTCACCTTCGCCGCGGTCAAAGGAGTGCCATTTCTGGTCCAGGTGAAAAAGGGTAATCAGACCGGTTATCTTAAACTGGATAGCGGACACAGCTTATCCTTGAGCACATTCGATACCGGAGGCAGCTCCACTCAAAAGGGACTGAAAGGCTTCCTCTATGGTGAGCGCGGAGTGTGGCGCCCGGGAGATACGCTTTTTCTGGGCTTTATGCTGGAGGATATGCGCAAAACAATTCCAGCGGGTCATCCTGTTCAGTTTGAACTTCTGGATCCACGTGGTAAAGCCGTTCAAAAGCAAGTTCGTCCGCTGAATGATAACGGCATTTACGCCTTCATCTGCACCACGGCAGATGATGCTCCAACCGGCAGCTGGACCGGCGTCGTCCGCGTTGGAGGCGCCACTTTCAGCAAGTCGCTCCGCATTGAAACCATCAAGCCCAACCGTCTCAAACTCAATCTTTCCTTCGGCAAGGAGCGCATCACTTCGGAGGACGATGATCTGGGCGGAAATCTGACCGTAAGCTGGCTGCATGGGGCTCCTGCCCGTAATCTGCGGGCAACAGTATCGGCCACCTTCACGCCGGGAACTACCCGTTTTGACCGCTACACCGATTACCATTTTGATGACCCTGTGAGGCAATTCAGTTCTGAAGAGCAGGTCATCTATGATGGCCGCGTTGATTCAGAAGGAAAAGCTAAGGTACCTGTCCAGGTAACCCTCTCCGATTCGCCACCCGGCATGGTCAATGCCAACTTCAGTGTAAAAGCCTTTGAAGAAGGAGGTGACTTTTCAGTGGATCGCTTCAGCATTCCCTATGCTCCCTTCGACCGGTTTGTCGGCATGCGCCTGCCTAAGGGTGATGCTGCGCGGGGTATGCTGCTCACGGATACCGATCATAAGACTGAAGTAGTCACACTTGATGCTTCAGGCAAACCCCTCGCGGTGAGTGGACTCCAGTGGAAGGTTTATAAAGTGAGCTGGCGCTGGTGGTGGGAAAGATCTGGTGAAGATCTGAGCAATTTCGTGGGCAGTGAGTCCACGGTACCTGTAGCCGAAGGTACATTCGGTACCGGAGCTGATGGCAAAGGATCCTTCCGGTTCAGAGTAAATTACCCTGAATGGGGAAGATACCTCGTGCGCATCGAAGATCCCCAGGGCGGGCATGCCACAGGAAAGACTTGTTACATCGACTGGCCTGGATGGGCCAACCGCGCCATAAGCGAGAACCCTGGAGGATCTTCCATGCTCTTGTTTGCCCTCGATAAATCGGTATATCAGGTTGGTGAAACCTGCACGGTGACAATACCATGTGGTGATGAGGGGCGTATTCTGATATCCATTGAAAACGGATCCCGCGTGCTGGAGACCCATTGGGTCAATCCCGATGACGGAGAAGCCCGCTTCAGTTTCCGTACTACGCCCGAGATGGCGCCCAACGCCTACCTCCACATCACTTACCTGCAGCCACATGGTCAGTCTGCCAACGATATGCCCATCCGTCTTTACGGCGTGCAGCCTCTCTTTGTAGAATACGCGGATTCGCATATCACGCCATCCATCTCCACAGCCAATGAGCTAGCTCCAGAAAAACCGTTTGACGTGCGGGTATGTGAAAAGTCGGGTAAAGCCATGACCTATACACTTGCCATAGTGGATGAAGGGCTGCTGGACCTCACACGGTTCAGGACGCCTGATCCGTGGGGACACTTCTTCGCGAGGGAGGCTCTCGGGGTGACTACCTGGGACATGTACGATGAGGTCATTGGCGCGCTCAGTCCGCAGCCAGACAGATTGCTTTCCATTGGTGGTTCTGATGAAGCCGGCGCGAAGGGAAAAAATAAGACCAACCGGTTCAAGCCCGTTGTGCTGTATAAAGGACCATTCACGCTGAAGCCAGGTGAATGCAAAACCCATAGGCTGGTCATGCCCAACTATATCGGATCTGTGCGTGTGATGGTCGTGGCGCGTAATGGCGAGGCTTATGGACATGCTGAAAAGGCCGTACCTGTAAAGAAGCCGCTCATGGTTCTGGCCGGGCTTCCCCGGGTGCTTGGGCCGGGTGAAAAAACCCAACTGCCCGTTACAGTCTTTGCTATGGACAAGTCAGTCAGGAATGTCAAGGTCAGGATTGAAACCAATGATCTCCTCGTCCTGTCCGGATCTGCGGAGCGGAGTATGACCTTCCCGGCAACCGGTGATCAGGTTATTCAGTTCCCGCTCGAAGTGGCTAACCGCGAGGGCAAGGCCACCGTGAAGGTGACTGCCACAAGCGGCAGTTACACCAGCAGCTACAGCATGGAGGTTGAGGTACGCAGCCCCAATCCACACCAGACAAGCTTCAAGGAAGTCGTTATCGAAGCAGGCAAAAACTGGGAGCACACCTTCGACTTGCCGGGGATCGCAGGTACCAATACCGCTATGCTTGAAGTGAGCAGCATTCCGGCTATCGACTTCGGACGGCGGCTGAAATACCTGCTGGACTATCCGCATGGATGCCTCGAACAAACCACCTCCGGTGCTTTTCCGCAACTTTACCTGGCTGATGTGATGGAGCTGGATGAGAAGGCACAGCGCAAGGCCACCGATAATATCCGGTCGGCTATTGCTCGCATAGCCACATTCCAAAATCCGGGAGGTGGCTTCGGATATTGGCCCGGGGCGAATGAATCTGATGCCTGGGCTACCTCGTATGCCGGACACTTCCTGATGGAAGCTAAAAAGAAAGGCTTTGCGTTGCCCTCCGGCATCGAGTCTGCGTGGTTGGCATATCAGAAGAAGGCAGCGCAAGACTGGCGCTCGGTTGAACCCTCCCAAAGCAATCCGGGAGTTGCGCAGGAAGAACTCATGCAGGCCTACCGCCTGTATACCCTCGCACTCGCCGGTAAGCCAGAGCTCCCCAGCATGAACAGGCTGCGAGAGCGACCGGGACTTACGCTCACCGCTAAATGGCGGCTAGCTGCAGCCTACGCACTAGCCGGACAAAAAGGAACCGCCCAGACCCTCATCAAGAACATCCAGCCGGATGTGGCACCCTACACTGAGATGGGCTACACCTTCGGAAGCGAAACACGGGATGAGGCTATGATTGCCGAAACGCTCATCCTGATGGGTGACAGGGCAGCAGCGGCCACCCTGATTCGCACCCTTTCAGGCAGACTTTCCTCTGAGGCATGGTATAGCACGCAGACAACTGCCTATGCCCTCCTTGCAGTATCCAGATTTGCCAGTGGCGAATTAGGCAAACAGGTGAAATGCATCTACATCCTCAATGGAAAGACCTCAACTGAATTCGCCAGCACCAAACCCATCATGCAACGCTCGCTGGATGTGAAGCTGAAAGCAAATACGATAAGCCTGCGAAACACTTCGGGCAATATCCTGTATGCGCGGCTCATTCTCAGCGGTAAACCTGCCGCGGGCAATGAGCAAACTTCCGCCAGCGGCATGACCATGCAAGCCAGCTACCAAACCGTTGACGGAAAGCCAGTGAACGTCAGCCGGATTGAACAGGGAACTGATTTCTATGCCTTGGTAACGGTAACCCATGACGGGATGAAGATGCGTTATGATGAACTCGCGCTCACACAGGTCTTCCCATCCGGCTGGGAGATCATCAACTCGAGAATGGATAACTATACCGCATCAGTACCGGCAGATCAGCCCGAATACCAGGACATTCGCGATGACCGGGTGCTCACCTACTTCGACCTTCTGCCGGGTAAGTCGAAAACGTATCGTGTAAAAGTGAACGCCACCTATACCGGCAGTTATTACTTGCCTGGTTTCGTTTGTGAGGCGATGTATGATAAGACCATTCAAGCGCGTACCAAAGGACAATGGGTAGAAGTAGTTGCTCCGGGTGTGACCGCCGCGGCCAGGTAAAGCGCATCCTTCGCGGGCTGTCGTTCATTGCGCTGGCTGCGGGATTCTGGGCATTCCTCTGTGCTCTTCCGGATCCTTTATTCCGGAGAGAGCACAGCACGGTGCTGTATTCGGCAGAGGGGCAGTTGCTCAATGCCATCACAGCCCGCGACGGCCAGTGGAGGTTTCCTGAGCGCCAAGCAATACCGGATAAGTTCCGGCATGCTCTGACCTTGTTTGAGGACCGTCATTTCCCGGATCACAGCGGGATCTATTTGCCTTCTCTGATGCGCGCAGTAGTGGAAAATATCAGGCAAGGCAAGGTGGTGCGCGGTGGAAGCACCCTGAGCATGCAGGTCATCCGGATGAGTCGCAACAATCCGCCGCGCACGATCCGGGAGAAGCTCGTCGAGATGGCACTTGCCCTGCGTCTGGAATGGCGTTTCAGCAAAGATGAGATTCTGGCCCTCTACGCTTCCCATGCGCCCTTTGGAGGCAACGTGGTAGGGCTGGATGCTGCGTCGTGGAGGTATTTTGGGCATCCTGCGGATGAACTCTCCTGGGCTGAATCGGCAACGCTGGCTGTGCTTCCGAATGCCCCGTCACTTATATTTCCTGGAAAGAATTCCGAAAAATTACTCATCCGACGGAACACCTTGCTGCAGCGGTTGCATAAGGCCGGGTACCTCGATCGGGAGACACTTGAACTGAGCTACCTCGAGCCACTTCCGGGCAAGCCCTATCCACTTGCGCAAAGAGCACCTCACCTCATGACCAGTCTGTGTCGGACGCACGGTCACGGAAAAATCTACCGAACTACTATTCGGTCGGAGTTACAGCAATCTGTCATGCAGGCCGTAAACCATCATGTTCAGCAGATGGAGGGCAGTTATGTGCAGCACACTGCTGCCCTCGTGGTGGAGGTGGCAACCGGACATGTATTGGCGTATGTGGGCAATCGAATGGACGGCAGCAACTCACAAGGCAGTATGGTCGATGTTATCCCTGCACCCAGAAGCAGTGGAAGCATCCTGAAGCCCTTCCTGTACGCCGCGATGATGCAAGATGGTCAGATTACCCCGCATGCCCTTGTCGCGGATATCCCCATTCAGTTTGATGGGTTCTCGCCCCGCAACTACAATCTGACATTTGATGGAGCCGTGCCCGCGAGCAGAGCCCTTTCCCGTTCACTGAATGTGCCCTCCGTCATTATGCTCCGCGATTACGGATATGCCCGGTTCCATCACAAGTTGCGATCGCTGGGCTTTACCCAACTCCAGAAACCAGCTGACCACTATGGTCTTTCGCTGATCCTGGGTGGTGCAGAAGCATGTCTGTGGGACATTGCCCGGGCTTATGCGGGTATGGCGCGCACCCTCAACAGGTACAACCGCGGCGGCGGATACCGAGAAGGCGAATACACGGTGCAATCCGCACTCCTTGCTGAGGATGAAGCGGTAATAGAGCACGTGAGCACGAGCTATCCTCCGCTCAGTGCAGCATCGATCTATACGACGTTTCAGTCCCTGCTTGAAGTGAACCGGCCCGAAACCGAGTTGGGCTGGGAGACCTACACCTCATCTGGCCCGGTTGCCTGGAAGACCGGCACCAGTTTTGGCAATCGCGATGCATGGGCCGTAGGCACCACGCCCGAATATGTTGTAGCCGTTTGGGTTGGCAATGCGGATGGCACCGGGCGCCCGGAACTGACAGGTGTTCACGCCGCCGCTCCATTGCTGTTTGATCTCTTCTCGCGGCTTCCATCCCATAGTTGGTTTGCTCCGCCGCTTCCCGAGATGGAGCGTGTTGTCGTGTGCCGGGAAAGCGGAATGCTGGCGCTGCCGGTGTGTATTGAAAAGGATACGGCATGGGTGCCTGCGCCCTGCGCCAGCACATTGCCCTGTTTCTTCCACCGGATGATTCACCTGAACCAGGAGCGCACGCATCAGGTCACATCCGAGTGCCATCCGATGGATGAGATGGTGCATGAACCCTGGTTCATTCTTCCCGGAGTGCAAGAGTATTACTACGTGCGCAACCATCCGTCATACCGCATTCAGCCGCCCTTTCTGGAAGGCTGCCAGCCTGCTGATCAAAATCCAATTGCCTGGATCTACCCCAAGTCAGACAGTCCGCTGGTCATCCCCCGCAACCTCACCGGTGCACAGGAGCGCACCGTATTGAAGGCCTCTCACCGAAGGCGCAATGCTGTTCTGTATTGGCATCTTGACGGCACCTTTATCGGCCGTACAGAAGGACTGCATGAAGTCGAGATTATGCCTCGGCCCGGAATCTACCGCCTTACACTTGTAGATGATCAGGGATCCTTTTCAGAGCGGCGCATTGAGATTCTCGACTCGCAGGCCCGGCCCGGTTAGAAGGAGCGACGAAGCTATCAGCGGCGGGGAGGAGGGACGGGGGAACCTTCCAGTACCTTGACCACCTTCCCGTTTTCGTAGACCTGTTTCAGAATCACCTTGCCCGTCTTCTCATCGAAGCGCGTGTATTCTCCGTGCAGGCGATTGTTGCGGTAACCCGACTCCTCGGTGATTTTGCCCCGTTCCGAATAGGTCACCGATTTTCCGTTCAGCGCGCCATCCTTGTAAACGCAGGTGCGGAGCATTCCGCCGAAGTCATAGTAGTACTCCCATTTTCCATGGGGTTTGCCATTGCGGTAAGAGCCCTTGCTGAGCAGCTGGCCCTTGGCGTTATAAGTTTCCGATGGGCCGTGCAGGACGCCTTCCTCGTTGAAACTCTCCATTCTTTCCGCGCGACCCTTATCGTTCCAGTACTTCCACGTGCTTGTTTTCCGGTCATCCTTCCACTGGCCTGTATAGTTGCGCACTCCATTGGGATAGTATCCCTCCCATGCACCGTTCATTTTACCCCCCGTGAAATTTCCTTTGTCCTTCAACTTACCCGACTCGTAGAAGCTGGTCCATTCCCCCTCAGATAGGTCATTGCGGTATTGTCCGGACTGCAGTACCTGGCCATTTTCAAACCAGACCGTCCAGGTACCATTGCGCTTTCCAGCCTTGTATGTGCCCCTTTTCCAAGGCTCGCCACCGAAATACTGCCATTCCCAAACCCCTTCCATCAGCCCGTTGCGGAAGGTTCCCCAGTAATGCTTGTTGCCGTTGCCATACCAATAGGTCCAATCGCCATCCTGAACATCCTCTGCAAAAGCTCCTTCCATATCCACCTGTCCCGTCTGCAAGTACCATTTCCAATAACCCGTTTTCTTTCCCCGGTTGTAGCTCCCTGAAACTTCGGGCTTTCCTGAGGAAAAAAACGTCTCGAATACGCCGTGGAGCATGTCATTGTCGAACGCCGCCCTTCTGCTGATCTGACCATCCGGAAAGTACTCCACCCACTCCCCTGACTTTCTGCCGAAGGCGTAGCTGCCCTTTACACGGGTACGGCCGGATGAGTATAATTCAGTGTATTCCCCATCCGGAAGACCGCCAGAATAGTTGGTACGTTCTCGGAGGTTACCATTTTCAAACCGATCGGAAACAAATCCGTTTCCACCCATGACCGTGCGTTTGCCGTCGGAGCCCGCATGCAACATGAGGAGCATCAATGTATCCGTGTACAATTCAATGCGTGCTGTATCTCCACCTGGGAAGAACGTCAGCCATCTGCCAGCCTTCCTACCCTTGACGAAGTGCCCCTCCTCGAGTTTGACGCCTTTATCAGAAAATGTCCTTTGAATACTATCCTGCTGGTCCCGGATGAAGTATCCTTCCACCATCAATTGTCCGTTGGGATGGTAGCGCAGAACCTGTCCATGCAGTTTACCCCGGCGGTAGTTGGTCCTTTCCTGAATGGCACCCGTTTCGTAGTAATAGTGCCACAGACTGTCCTCGAAGCCATCGCGGTAGCGACCTTCACTACGCAGTGCGCCATTCGGGTAATAGTCCCTGAAATCCTGCACCTGTGCTGATATGGCAATGGGCAAGAAGACAACAACAACGAGAAACCATTTCATCAGATCAAAGGTAGAGCCCGGGTCATAGCCCGATTATCCGGATAGAGCAACGGTTTTGCACACCCTTTCGTGCATCTTCGATCAGGGAAGCACGCGTTGCATATTCCATGTGCGCAGGTTGAACAGGATAGCAGGCACAGCGCCCAGGAGGGAAAGGGCATAGAGGATACCCACAACCATGGTAGAAGCATCAGGATCGGATAACATCCCCGGGATTCGCCTCAGGCTCAATACAGCCAGATAGGCCAGGAGGAGTTCGAGCATGGTGGCGACAACAGCCAGCGAGATCAACAGCCAGGAGTGCCGGTAGATTTGTTGACCACCCGCTTCAAACAGGAGTTCATTGTCGAGGGTGCCCATGGATTCATAAACCGGCAGGTGCAGTTTTCTGAGCGAGCTCATTGCATAGTATGCCTGCGCCAGCCCGCCAAAAAGTAATACTGCACAGTAGATTGTGCCCGTCAAATCATCGAAATCGCTGGAGGCATGACTGGTCAGGAGGATGATCCCGCACACCGCCATCACCAGCCCGTAAGCCAGAGCGATCCTGGACACGTTGCGTAAAGCCATGGAGCGAAAATGGGGTAAATTCGGAACCTGAACACCATCCCGATGCGACATCGTGCATACCCCCTGCTCCTGCTGCTCAGTTTGGCGTCAATTGCCGTGCGGGCAACGATGACCATTGAGGTGATGGCCACTCCGCAGCTCACTCCACTTCTGGACGACCTCTATATCGCCGGCAACTTCAATAACTGGACACCCGGTGATCCCGGATCCGTCCTGACCATCAACACATCCGGCCATCCTGTGATCGAGGTCAGCGGCACAGCCGGGGAGACCCTGGAATTCAAATTCACCCGGGGAAGTTGGGCGATGGTTGAGGGCAATCCATCCGGTGGGTACATCCCCAACAGGACAGTTGTATACACTGATGGAAGTACCCTTCAGGTCACCATCGAAGGGTGGGAAGATCTGCCGGGTATCCACACCATTTCCCCCCGGGTATTCTTGCTCGACACTGATTTTGCCATGCCTGAGCTTGGGCGCATCCGCAGGATCTGGATCTATCTGCCGGAGGGTTATGAAGAAACTCAGGACACTTATCCGGTTTGGTATATGCATGATGGGCAAAACCTCTTCAGCGCGGCCACCTCATTTGCCGGAGAATGGCAGATTGATGAAAGCCTGGAAGGAGCCGTGACCAGTCCGTGCCGGTCCATCATCGTCGGGATTGACAACGGCGGTGCAGATCGCGCGGATGAATACGCCCCGTGGTTCAACACCCAGCACAATGCTGGCGGGGAGGGAGCTGCCTATGCCAGCTTCGTGGTGAATACACTGAAGCCCTTTATTGACGAAGAGTTCCGGACCCGTCCGGAACGCATCTATACCTGCACCGCTGGTTCATCTCTTGGTGCATTGATAGCGGCTTACATGATTCTGGAGCACTCCGAAGTCTTCTCAACTGCTGCGCTATTTTCCCCAGCATTCTGGTTCAACCACGCCAATATCATGGCACTTGCACAGAGTCAGCCCCTGCCTGCTGACAGCAAGATCTGGATGTCCGCTGGAACCGCGGAGAGCAGCACCATGGTACCTTATATGAATGAGATGCGCGGCCACCTTCTGGATGGAGGGCTATCACCGGATCAGGTTCTGGCTATAGCCGAACCGGGTGGATCCCATAGCGAGTGGTGGTGGGCGGAGGTATTTCCTGCTGCCTTTGATTTTCTTATCTCCTGCGCACCGCTTGGATTCAGTGCCCGGGATGGCGCTCCAGTATGGCGCGTTTACCCCAATCCAGCCGCCGACAGTCTGCAGGTTGAATGGACAGGGCTCGAAGTATCCGGCATCCATGTCTATGACGCGGCAGGAACACAGGTTCTGACTTCTGGCCAGATCATCCCAGCCGGTCGCTTTCAGCTCAATATCGCCGGACTTTTCCCAGGCTTATATCACGCTGTGCTCGCTTATCATACGCCAGCCGGACTGCGTCATACTACTCATTCATTCGTAAAAATCCAAGCTCCATGAGCGAATCTCAGGAACGCATTTCTGCCCAGGGCGCACCGAAGCCCGTAGGTCTTTATCCCCATGCCCGTCGAGTGGGAAACCTTCTCTTTCTGAGTGGCGTTGGTCCGCGCGTTGCGGGCAGCGATGCCACGGACAGTATGGTTCCCGGATTGCGGCTCGACAAGAACGGTAACTTCCTCGAGTTTGACTTCGAGGCCCAGTGTCACAGTGTATTCCAGAACGTCCGGGCCATTCTGGAGGCGAGCGGTTCCCGATGGGAAAATCTGATTGACGTTACGGTATTCCTCGTCAATATGAAGCGCGACTTCGCTACGTACAACCGGCTGTATGCCGAGTATTTCAAGGATGCCCAGCCTTGCCGCACGACGGTAGAGATCAGTTCCCTTCCCACGCCCATTGCTATTGAGTTGAAGTGCATAGCCACCATTTAGGATGCTTAGAGAGGCCTCATGTCGCCTTCTCATGAATTGTGGCAGAGAGTTTGAAACAGGAACAGCATCATGAAAGCGTTCAGTATCACCCTCCTCCTCCTTGCCGTTCTGGCCTCGGGCGTCATGGCTCAGGCCAGCAAGCCCGCCAAGGTGAAGCTTGAAACCCTTATTCCCCGGGAGCTCAGAAAAATTCCGAATGGTGCGTTCCGGGTAGGTGAAAAGGCTTCCTACCGCATCCACTATGGTCTCGTCAATGCCGGAACCGCTTCCATCTGTGTCAATGAGAGCGTGCGCAAGTTCAATGGCCGCAGTGCCTATCACATCGTAGGAGAAGGCCGCAGTGTCGGTTCCTTCGACTGGTTTTTCAAGGTTCGCGACCGCTATGAATCCTTTGTTGACAAGGAAGGCCTCTTTCCCCACCGATTCATCCGCAATTGTGATGAGGGAGGATATAAGATTTTTCAGGACTATACCTTTCATCAGGACAAGCGCGCCTACACCAACCATAAGGGCGAATCGTATGTCAGTCCTGACTTTGTGCAGGACATGATCAGCAGTTACTTCTATGCCCGCACACTCGACTACTCCAAGTTGAAGAAAGGAGATATCATCACAGTGACCACCATTGTGGATGATGAAATCTTCCCGCTGAAGATGAAGTATCTCGGCAAGGAGACCGTCAAGGTTGACCTGGGAAGCTTCAACTGCCTCAGGTTTGCTCCAGTAGTTCAGAAGGGGCGGGTATTCAAGAAAGAAGAAGACCTCAGCGTTTGGGTGACCGATGATGCCAATCACTTGCCTGTACTGGCCCGGGCCAAGATTCTGGTTGGTTCAGTCAAGATGGAATTGACCAACTATGCCGGAATGGCTAATCCCGTGAATATTGCCCACAAGAAATAACCACCGGCCTTTGCAGGCAGGACAGGCCCCCGATCGGGGGCCTTTTTTTGTGAGATGCTGCCTACCTCTACCTTTGCCTCCTCAAAAACGCGTGAATACCATGATGAAATCCCTTGTGGAAGCCTTTCCACAGCACCTGGAGGAAGCCCTCAAAATAGGTCGTTCAGCCCAGCTGATTATCCCCTCGAAAACCTTTTCGAACATTGTGATCTCTGGCCTTGGCGGATCCGGCATCGGAGGCCGCATCGTGTCACAACTGGTCGCAGAAGAATGTCGGGTGCCCATATCCTGCTATAGTGATTACGTCATTCCTGCCTTCGTAGGTGCGGATACGCTGGTGATCATCAGCAGCTACAGTGGCGATACCGAGGAAACCGTTGCCGCCTTCCATGAAGCGCGCAGCAAGGGTGCGGAGATTGCGTGTATTACAAGCGGGGGCAAGATTGCGGCCCTGGCGAAGGAACATGGGCTCAATCTCATCCTCATACCAGGCGGACAGCCACCTCGCGCTATGTTCGGATACAGCGCCATTCAGCAGTTCTTCCTGCTTGCGGCTTATGGCTTTATCCAGCGCGCATTTGAGCAACAGATTGAGAAGAGTATTTCCCTTCTCCGTTCAGAAATCAGCACCATCCGCAAGGTCTCTGCTCAGACCGCCAGCTCCATAGTTGAACGCATCCCTGTGCTTTACAGCGAGGCGATGTACGAGGGGGTGGCCATCCGATGGCGCCAGCAGATCAATGAGAATTCCAAGATGCTGTGCTGGCATCATGTCTTTCCGGAAATGAACCACAACGAATTGGTGGGTTGGACTGGTGGTGACAACCGCGTGGCCGTGCTATTGCTGCGCAACGAAGATGATCATCGCCGTTCGCAGATCAGGATGGAAATCTGCAAAAAGCTGATGGGTGAGAAGTGTGACACCATTATCGAGCTCTGGAGCAAGGGTTCCAGTCGCCTGGAGCGCAGTCTTTACCTTATTCACCTCGGTGACTGGCTGAGCATTGACCTTGCCGAGCTCCGCAGCGAAGACGCTGTAGCCATTCCCGCCATCATTTATCTGAAAGGAGAGCTCGCTAAAGTTTGATGAATCCGGATGCGATTACCGCCCCCGCAGGAGTGAAAAGAATTATCCATTTCCACGACCTCGGAAAACGCGATTACCAGGAAACCTGGGACTTGCAAGAGCGGTATTTTGCAGAAACTGTGAGGCGGAAGTTTTTAAACCGGACGCGGCCAGCCGATGACCAGATCGCAACCGAGGACCATCTCTTCTTTGTTGAACATCCCCCGGTATTTACACTCGGTAAGAGTGGTGATCCCGGGAATCTTCTCCTGGATGAGAGTGAATTAAAACAGCGTGAAATTGGCTTCTATCCCATCAATCGGGGAGGCGACATCACCTTTCACGGGCCCGGTCAGATTGTGGGTTATCCCATCTTTGATCTCGAGCATTTCTTCACCGACATCCATCGTTATCTCCGGTATCTTGAAGAAGCCATTATCCTCACCTGTGCTGAATACAGTGTGCACTGTGGCAGAATTGACGGGCTGACCGGAGTCTGGATTGATGGCGATCAACCCACGAGGGCCCGCAAGATTGCCGCACTCGGAGTCAAGTGCAGCCGGTGGGTGACCATGCACGGCTTTGCCTTCAACGTCAATACCGACCTCAGCTACTTCGGACATATCGTGCCGTGTGGCATAACCGATAAATCGGTGACCAGTTTGCACCTCGAGCTTGGCGCTCCCGTTGATTTCGAAGAATGCAAACAGCGTCTGAAGAAACACATTGCCGCGGTGTTTGATGCGCAGTTGATGGACTGAAGAGCGCACGGCTGTCCGTTCCTATCTTTCCACGTTCATGAGCATCCCGACCTATTACTACGGCAATATTCCCATTGATATCTGGGAATTCCCTGCACTGATTCTGCTGCTCATCTCCGTATGGCTCATCTCCGTGAGCATGCAGAGAACGCATATCCGGAGCCAGCCCGAATACCGCTATTTTCTGTATGGACTCTGGGCGAAAGTGATCGGTGGCATAGCATTCGGACTGATCTACATCTTCTACTATCAAGGAGGAGATACTATCGGATACTTTGCCAGCGCCTATGCCTACTGTGAATTATTCTGGTACAACACGGCTGACTTCTTCACAGCGTATTTCGGGCCGGTGAGTCAGGAGACCCTATCCGTCTTCAGCCATAAGACCGGTGAACCGCTGGGCTATATGTACTTCAATGACCAGACGCGTTTAGTCATCAAGCTTTTGGTGCCGTTTATGTTGCTCGCCAACAAGAGTTACTTCATAGCCGGAGCTCTGATTTCAGTGCTGACGTATGCCGGTATCTGGAGGCTTTATCAGGCATTTGTCCTCCATTTTCCAGGACGTGAAAAGGCATTGGCGGTGGCTATTCTCTTTATGCCAAGCGTTGTCTTTTGGGGCTCTGGGATCTCCAAGGACAGTTTCACCTTGTCGGGAACCTGCTTTGTTTTGAGTTCGATGAGCCGGATCATCCGGGGGCAAGGTCGCATGACGTGGAATATCCTCACCTTGCTCCTGTCCATCTGGGTGGTGGTGCTCATCAAGCCCTACATCTTACTCATCCTGTTGCCGGGCATTCTGGTTTGGCTTCTGTATAGCAGAATCCAAAAGATTCGCAATGCCCTTATACGTTATTCTGTCGCACCGCTCACCTACATGATAGTGATTGGCGGAAGCTATGCCATTCTCACATTCCTGGGTGATTCTCTCGGCAAGTTCAGTCTCGAAAAAGCCCTGCAGACCGCTTCGATTACCCAGCGGGATCTGAAGCAGGATTACTATGCCGGAAACTCCTTCGATATAGGCGACTTTAATCCAACTCTGGTCGGAATAGCAGGCAAGTTTGTTCCCGCGACCATCGCCGGGCTCTATCGGCCTTACCTCTGGGAAAGCCGCAATGCCGTGATGTTGCTCAGCGCGCTGGAAAATCTGTTTATACTTGGTTTGACCATATACGCGCTGTTCCGCGTGAGTTGGTTCAGGATTTACACCACCATAGCAGACCAACCCATCCTCATGTGCAGTATCCTTTTTTCGATTCTGTTCGCCTTTCTGGTGGGGCTCACTACCTCCAATTTCGGGGCATTGGTTCGTTTCAAGATTCCCCTTGTTCCACTGTATATGTCCACCCTCATGGTCGTTATCAGCCTCCCACCCCGCACCCGCAGGCGCAGCAACCAACCATTCCCCATTCCATGAAGATCCTGCGGTGGGCTGAACGGGCAGCCCGGCATACTCAGGCCTGGCATGTGTTTACCTTATGCTTCGTGGTGCGCTTTGCCTGGGCATTCCTGTCGGGGATAAATCATACCGAACTCCATCAGGATGCAGGATGGATTCTGCGGCTGATTGACCAAACCGGGGCTGGCCATATCAACTACGATATAGGCCGATTCATAAGCCCCCCGCTCTATCCCTTTACTGGCGGGCTATACAAGATGGCATTCGGCCCCTGGTGGCTTATCCTCTTCATCCTCACACAGGTTATTCTCTCATCCATCAGCGGTGTTTGGCTATACCGGCTCGCGCTCCTGCATACGAGTAAACTGGCGGCTGCAATCACTGCTGTCTTATTTGCATTCTTTCCGTTCACCCTTTGGTGGACTGGCACCATTTCATCCGAATCCACTTTTCAATCCTTGCTCATTGGAGCTATGTATTATCTGGTCCTTTATACCCGCACGTATAATGACCGTGAGCTTATTGCCTCCTCCGTTTTGTTTTCACTCGCATACCTGACGAAGGCCCACATCCTGCTATTCGCACCCATGCTGGCCTTCTATCTGTGGCAGAACCGGCGGACTGTGCGTGAAGGCCTGCTGCACGCCTCCCTTTATGCAGCGGTTTGTCTGATCTTCAGTCTACCGTTCGGATATCATTGTCTGCGCACAAACGGAACTTATGTCCTGTCGAGCAACGGCCTCCTTTTCCACTTCTATACCGGCCATCACCATCTCGCTTACCGCACCATAGTAGATGTTCCAGAGCCCGGCACACCTGAGTATACTGCGATTCAGAAGTTTGAGTTCACGCCTTTCAACGGAAGCGCACATGACAGTCTGATGGCGCTTCCTCAGACCGAAAAGCAGGCGGCTTACTTCCGCGAGGCTCTGAACTGGATCTGGAGTCATCCTGCGGAAACAGCACAGCTCAAGGCCTGCAACCTGTTCTTTTTTCTGGCACCGGGCTTATCCTGGAGGCATTATCCCCTTGTGCTCTGGGCGGGCAGTTTTCTCCTCACTTTGCCCATTTATATTCTCGCGTACAACCATCTCTTGCGGTTGAGGCGATCAGGCAAGAAAGATCAATATTGGTTTGGCTACCTCTTTCTCACCATGCTGTTCTTTTCCGTTGTGTTCTACGTGCAGAACCGGTTCCGAACCATCACACTCGAGCCCTTTTACATTCTGTTTGCCTCGGCTGCAGCCGGCGACTGGATGACCCGCAGAATCAATCGTGGTGATACTTCTCACCCCGGAGGATTGTAAAGCAGCGGTAGAGCTGTTCAGCGAGAATAACCCGGACCAGGTCATGGGGAAATGTCATGGCCGAAAGCCGCACTTCTTCATCGGCGCGTTCCCTGACCGACGGGGAAAAGCCGTAGGCCCCTCCGATAACGAAGACGAGAGTTCGTGTACCCGCTGACTGGCGCTTGTTCATCCAGGCGGACCAGGCGACAGAAGAAAAGTCCTTTCCACGCTCATCCAGCAGCACCATGTGGTCACCTTGCTGCACCTGCCTCAGGATTAGTTCACCTTCCAGTGCGCGTTGTTGATCAGGGGCACTGCCCCTTGATGGAGGATCCGGGATTTCATTCCATTCCACACGTGCATAATGCCCGAGACGATTGAGGTAGACGGCGAGACCTTCACGAACAAATACCGTCTTTGTAAGTCCGACAGAAACGACACGAATGACCATTCTATTCCCGCTTATCGTCACGTGAGTCTTTGACATCCTGCCGGCTCAGCGGATTGGATGCATACTCCTTGTACTCCTTTCTTCTGGAGTAGATATCGCAGGCGAGGAATACAGCAGCACGGAGAGATGACTCATCGGCAAGTCCTTTGCCTGCCAGGTCATATGCTGTGCCGTGATCCGGTGAAGTGCGCACCACGGGCAATCCTGCGGTATAATTGACCCCTGATTCAAACGCAAGGGCTTTGAATGGCGTCAGTCCTTGGTCATGATACATGGCCAGCACCGCATCGAACTTGCCAAAAGCTCCGCTGCCGAAAAAACCATCAGCCCCATATGGTCCATAGACATGCCAGCCCTTCTCTGTGGCTTCGCGGATCGCAGGAGCGATGATTTCGCGTTCCTCTGATCCCAGCAGGCCATTATCACCTGCGTGCGGGTTTAGTCCAAGCACGGCGATCCGTGGGGATGAGATGCTGAAATCGCGGAGCAGGCTCTCCCTCATAAGCACCAGCTTCTCCATGATCTTATCCCTGGTGATCGCTGATGAAACATCCTTAAGAGGGAGATGACCGGTGACCACGCCAACCCTAAGTGATGGGCCTACGAGGAACATGAGCACCTTTTCCGTTCCTGCCATTCGCGCCAGGTATTCCGTGTGTCCGGGGAAATTGAATTCCTTGCCTTGAATAGTATCCTTGTTGATCGGGCAGGTCACCAGAACATCCACGCGATTGGAAGCCAGATCCGTGGCAGCCATTTCAATACTCCTGAAGGCAAATTCACCGGCTGCTTTATCGGGCTTCCCGAACTCCACCGCAAGTTGAAAATCCTTGACCACCGGCACCAGGTTCACCTTCCGGTGAATCAGTTCGGCGGCCGATGGAACAGTATTGAAGTTGAATTCTTCGATTTTATTGGCCTTCTTGTTGGCCTTAACCAAATCCGGGTGTGCGTAGATCACCGGGGTTATCTGCTCGAGCATGCGCGAGTCGCTGAATACCTTCATGATGGTTTCCATGCCCACCCCATTGGGATCACCACAAGTAATGGCCACGCGCAGGCGGCTTTCGGTTCGATTTTCTGACATGCTCGCTATTCCATTAGCCGAATGTTCATCCGGGGTTCACGTAGTGCTTTTGAATAAACGCATACAGGGCTCTCACGCCCACTCCTGTTCCGCCTTTGGTTCGGTAGCCCTGAGCGCTGTTGCTCCAGGCGGGCCCCGCAATATCCATATGGATCCAGGGATAGTCAATGAAATGTTCAAGGAACTTAGCCGCTGAAATCTGGCCGGCATTACCCAAGCCCAGGTTCTTGATGTCCGCTACATCGCTCTTGATTTCCTCGCCATAATCCTTCCAAAGCGGGAACTGCCACATTCTTTCCCATGCATGCATGCCTGAGTTCATCAGGTTGTCCATGATCTCTTGAGGCGCGGTTCCCATGACCGCCGTAGCATAGCTACCTATGGCCCTTACGGCTGCGCCGGTGAGTGTGGCCAGATCAATGACCAATTCCGGATTATAGCGTTGTGCGTAAACCAAAGCATCAGCGAGAATCAGGCGACCTTCGGCATCGGTATTCATGACCTCCACGGTGATCCCATTGCTGATCGTCAGCACATCCTGAGGAACGATAGCGTTCATACCCGGCCGGTTGTCGGTAGCCGGAACAAGACCGATGACATACACCGGCAACTTGTTCTGAGCTATGGCGAATAGTGTTCCCACGACTGCTGCAGCACCGCTCATATCGCACTTCATCTCATCCATTGAAGATGGTGTCGGCTTCAGACTCAATCCCCCCGTGTCGAAGACAACTCCCTTTCCCACCAGTACGAGCGGCTTTTTATTGCGGGCTTTGGCAGGCCTATACTCCATTACCGTAAAGGTTGGAGGTTCCATGCTGCCCATATTGACCCCGAGCAATCCACCCATTCTCAGTGCCTCGATTTGCTTTTTGTGAAGTACTTTGGTAGAGAAGCCTGCTTTCTTTCCCGCCTTTTCCATTTCACGGGAAAATTGAGTGGCTGTAAGGTGCGAGTGCGGTTCATTGATGAGGTCGCGGCAGAGCATAACCCCGGCCACCAGCCCGTTCAGTTCTTTGATCCGCTTATTGTCCCAGCCATCCCCGGTGACGATGAGTTCCTTCGCAGAACCCTGAAGTTCCTTTTTCTTTCCTTTGTAGCGAAGGAACTGGTAAGAGGCCAGTGCGAATCCCTCTGCCCATGCATACGCCAGGTCGGGATCCGTTCCATGGTTTACAAGTGTGGCTGATGTGCACTTCAGGCGGTTGGTATGCGCCAGAGCTTCAGCGCCTTTCATCCTGATCTGCTCGAGAAGGTCAGGGCTGACCTTCTTCTCCTTGATGCAGCAAAACAGCCTGGAACCGCGCGCATCAGCGAACAGTGAATCCTCTTGTCCGCCTTCGGTTCGTTCGGTGAGAGCGGCCCATTCCTCTGCAGAGACAAGACCGGACGGTTTCTTCCCTCCTTTCTGGTAAAGGATGACTGTAAAGCCAGAATGCGAGGCGGCGCGGGTTATTATCCTGATTTCCATGCGGGCATAGTTATTCCGGGTAAAAATAGGGCCTCCATGCCCACCCGGACAGAAAACAGGAAAAGCTGCGAGACTATTAACGGAACACCACCCTCCGCGTTGTCTGGCCAGCGGGCGAGGACAAACGAAGCAGGTACATACCGGCCGTCTGGCCGGGAATTCTGAACCTCATTTCACCTGGCTGCGCCTGACGTTCCTCTGCAAGGCAGAGTCGACCCCCGAGGTCGATCAGTTCAATCCGCACGTGACCTGCATCACGCAGATTGAAGTCGATAAACAGCTCGTCCTGTGCAGGATTCGGGTACACCACCAGACCGTTGAACACATCCTGTTCGCTGACGCCCACGAGCGTCTCGTCGCCTGTCCAGATATTGATATCGTCCAGGTACAGGTTGTTTCCGCCCTTCGACTGAAGTTCGAACTTCACGCGGAATGAGGACGTCATGAACGCAGGATCATTGACCAGCAGCACTTCTTCGCCCCACTGGCTTGAGGATGATGGAACGAAGGAAGAATTCGTTGGGTCTGCTGTCGGGAGATTCGTCGATCCCCGGCGCAGCCGAAGCATGGTCCATGATTCACCACAGTTGGCCGAAATGAATATACGGAAGCGATCATCTGTTTCAGTCAGCCGGTTGGCGTATGACCACTTGTAGCCGATATAAACTGTATCAGCGCCGGACATATCGAAGGTCGAACTGATCAGTTCATCCGTTGCATCGATGACCGTGTTATTGAAATTGCGCAGGCGAGCACTCTTGTCGCCGGAGAAGGAGGCAGCCGGAGTAACCTCCCATTGCACCACGTTATCATAATTGATGACGGACCAGGTATCACCCGGCCAGTCCCCTTCGAAGCCGTCCTGCAGTGGTGTTACCAGTTCGTTGGTATTGAGCACCAGTACATAATCAGCGGAGGTCACTTCGAGATCACCGGAACCATTGCTCACGGATAGCGTTACCGTGTAAGAACCAGGAGTCATGTAGGTATGCTGAGGATTGCGGTGCACATCTGGATCAGAGCCCGTGAGGATTGTACCATCGCCAAAATTCCAGGTCCATTGGTTAATGCCGTGGTAAGAAAGGTCTGTGAACTGGACTGTTTCACCGATGCACATATTCGTCTTATCGGCTGTAAAATCTGCTGTGCAGAGAGGAGGATTGAGCACTCCAGTCGCATTGTGTGTGGAAGTCGTAATCAACTGGTTGCGCTGAGCCACCGTAGAAGTGAGCGCAGCCCTCATTCGTGTTGCCTGACCTTCCGTAAACATGCGTGAACAATAAGAGTACTCCATATAGTTCTGCACGTTATCCACGGTACTATTGCACGAGCTTGCGGAGAGGTTGCAGGAGGTCCAGCCAATTGTATTAGGCGTATCGCTCACATTATCGTCCATGTTACAATTGGAGCTGATACCCGGTGAATTCCCCGAACCCCATGTATGAAGGAGGTTGAGCCAGTGGCCTACTTCGTGGGTGAGTGCGCGTGACCGGGTTGAGTTGCTTGTGCCGATGGCTCCCACATAATCCGACCTGATCACGATTCCATCCTGCGGGGCAAGCCAGCTGAATGCCACGTTGGCTGGAAGATTGGTGTATCCTGCAGCACCTGCAGCATCAGCGCATATCCATACATTCATATACTGGTTGCGCGGCCAGTAAATCAGGTCCTTCATTTCATCATCACCCTGAAAGGTGAGCTCACTCACGATGCGGTTGATCCCAGACGAGCAGTTGCCTTGGGGATCCTTGGTCGCCAGGCGAAATTCAATGCCCACGTCGGCTGTAATATCCTGAAAAGCATCTACCACCAGCGAAATGTCCGTGTTCTGCATCCTGAAGTCACGATTCAGGATTTCGAGAGCATTCAGAATCTGGTCATTGCTGATGTTCTCTGGGCCATTGTTATGGATGACGTGAAACACGACCGGTATAATGTAGATCTCCTGCTCGCCGCCGGAGCGATTGGCTTCATAGGCCTGAGTCCACTCTTCCAGCTCGCGGGTTGCCCGTTCGATTTCATCGTGAGCGGATGGATTCCTGCGCATGAGCTTTTCCCATGCCTCGGGTTGTCCGCAATACAGGATTGGCTTGTCCTGCGCCCCGGAAAAGAGGGGTAAAGCACTGGCTAACAGATAAATAATAATACGTTTCACGCGTCAGATTTTGTAAGGATGACAAATTTATGCCCTTATAAGTTCAACATTTACCCGATTCTCGCGAAAAACCCTCCCCCCGTGGGGGTGAATTCGTCCTGTGGGCCTGTGGGCGTCGTACTTTTGCAAACCGTTTCAGCCACCATGAAGAATACCCGGAATTTTTGCATCATCGCCCACATTGACCACGGCAAGAGCACGCTGGCCGATCGCCTGCTCCAGGTTACCAAGACGGTGGATGACCGCAAGCTGGTGGCCCAGACGCTGGACGATATGGATCTGGAGCGTGAGAAGGGGATCACCATCAAGGCCCATGCGATTCAGATGAATTACACTTACAAAGGAGAACCCTTTGTTCTGAATCTCATCGACACCCCCGGGCACGTGGATTTCAGCTATGAGGTTTCCCGGTCCATTGCCGCATGCGAGGGAGCGCTGCTCATTGTGGACAGCACCCAAGGCATTCAGGCGCAAACCATCTCCAACCTCTATTTAGCCCTGGAGCACGATCTCCACATCATTCCGGTGTTGAATAAGCTTGACCTGCCCAATGCTGAACCAGAGGTTGTCAAGGATCAGATTGTTGACCTGATCGGTTGTGACCGCGAGGATATCATACACGCCTCGGGCAAGACAGGCCTTGGTGTAGATGAGATTCTGGCTGCCATTTGCGATCGCATACCTGCGCCCAAGGGCGATCCCAATGCTCCTTTGCAGGCTATGATTTTTGACTCCGTATTCAACTCGTTCCGAGGCATCATTGCCTATTACCGGATTTTGAATGGCACTATCCGCAAGGGACAGAAGGTCAAGTTCATGGCTACGGGCATTGAATATGAGGCTGACGAAGTAGGCGTGATGGGCCTGGATCTTATTCCCCGGAAAGAGGTCGGTTGCGGCGACATTGGCTATATCATCAGTGGCATTAAAACCGCCACGGAGGTCAAGGTGGGTGATACCATCACTACGGTAGAAAACCCCTGCACGGAAGCCATTCGCGGCTTCGAGGAAGTCAAGCCCATGGTATTTGCCGGAGTGTATCCGGTGGACACGGACGATTTTGAAGAGTTGCGCGCATCCATGGAAAAGCTGCAACTCAATGACGCCTCACTGGTGTTTGAGCCGGAGAGTTCCGCAGCACTCGGATTTGGCTTCCGTTGTGGATTCCTCGGGATGCTGCACATGGAAATCATTCAGGAACGTCTGGAGCGCGAGTTCAAGATGACTGTGATCACCACCGTGCCCAACGTCAGCTACCTGGCCCACACTAAAAAAGGAGAAATACTGGAGATTCACAACCCCAGTGAACTTCCTGACCCCAACAAGCTGGACTTTGTGGAAGAGCCTTACATCAAGGCTCAGGTCATTACCAAGAGTGAGTACATCGGGGCTGTCATGACCTTATGCATTGAAAAGCGGGGAATTCTCACCAATCAGCATTATCTCACTTCCGATCGTGTAGAGATCAACTTTGAGATGCCGCTTGCGGAAATTGTTTTTGATTTCTATGATCGGCTCAAGACCATCTCCAAGGGATACGCCTCTTTCGATTACCACCCCATAGGACTGCGACAGAGCGAACTTGTGAAGATGGATATTCTGCTGAACGGCGATCAGGTGGATGCCCTCAGCGCACTCATTCACCGGGATCATGCCTATGATCTGGGCAAGAAGATCTGCGTCAAGTTGCGCGAGCTCATACCGAGGCAGCAGTTTGAGATTGCGTTGCAGGCGGCCATTGGTGCCAAAGTCATTGCGCGCGAAACCATCAAAGCGTTGCGAAAAGACGTAACAGCAAAGTGCTACGGAGGAGACATTTCCCGGAAACGCAAATTGCTGGAGAAGCAGAAAGAGGGAAAGAAGCGCATGCGCCAGGTGGGTTCCGTAGAAGTTCCGCAGGAAGCCTTCCTCGCGGTACTCAAGCTGAACTCATAATTCTGCCGGGACCTGCGCCATCCTCCTGATGGCCTTTTCATGTACCTTGCCTTCATGAGTTATCCTTACCAGATTACTTCCTATTCCCGTTACCGGGAAGAGTATGCCCGCAGCGAACAAGATCCCGAGGCCTTTTGGGAGGACATTGCTTCCCACTTTATCTGGAGGCGCAAGTGGGACCGCGTTCTGGACTGGAATTTCCACGAGCCGCATGTGAAATGGTTTCTCGGTGGTCGTTTGAATATCACGGAAAATTGTCTGGACAGGCATCTCCGGGAAAAAGGAGATACACCCGCAATCATCTGGGAGCCGAACAATCCGGAAGAATTTTCCCGCGAGCTCACCTACCGTGAACTTTTCGATCAGGTCAACCGCTTCTGCCATGTGCTGGTGCGAAATGGTGTGAAGAAGGGCGACCGCGTATGCATTTATATGGGGATGACACCCGAGCTGGCGATTGCCGTGCTCGCATGCGCGCGCGCAGGGGCCATTCACTCTGTGATCTTTGGTGGATTCAGTGCGCAGAGCATCGCTGACAGGATTCAGGATGCCGGGGCTGAGTATGTCATTACCTCCGACGGAGCGTATCGCGGAGGAAAGGATATTCCACTGAAGCAGGTGATGGATGACGCCCTGGGCGGTTGTCCAGGTGTTAAACGCGTCATTGTAGCCATGCGTACCCGCACGCCGGTGAGCATGATGAAGGGCCGCGATGTATGGTGGGAGGATGAGGTTGCAGCCGTGGATGCGATTGCGCCGGGCAACTTCGAAGCGGTGGAGATGGACAGTGAAGATCCCCTCTTCATCCTCTACACTTCGGGGAGCACGGGTAAACCCAAGGGAGTAGTTCACACCCATGGCGGATATATGGTGTACACCCATTACACCTTCATCAATGTATTTCAGTACCAGCCGGGTGAGATTCACTATTGCACAGCTGATATAGGTTGGATTACCGGGCACAGCTATGTGCTTTATGGTCCGCTCAGTGCCGGTGCCACTACACTCATGTTTGAAGGTATTCCGACCTGGCCTGATGCCGGGCGGTTCTGGCAGATTATTGAGCGGCACCGTGTCCATATCCTCTATACCGCCCCCACTGCAATACGCAGTCTGATGAGCTTTGGCACCGGGCCCTTCGAAGGTCGTGACCTCTCATCCCTGCGGGTGCTTGGCACCGTGGGCGAGCCCATCAATGAAGAAGCGTGGCACTGGTACCATCAGCACGCAGGTGGAGGGCGCTGTCCAGTGGTTGACACCTGGTGGCAAACCGAAACCGGAGGAGTGATGATCAGCAATCTCGCCGGCGTGACTCCGCAGAAGCCGGCATACGCAACCCTTCCTTTGCCCGGTGTGCATCCCTTGCTGGTAGATGAGTCTGGAAAAGAAATCACGGGCAATGGAGTCAGCGGCAATCTCTGCATCCGACATCCGTGGCCCTCGATGATCCGCACCACGTATGGAGACCACGAACGATGCCGGCAGAATTACTTTTCCACCTATCCTCTCCTATACTTCACTGGTGATGGCGCGCTGCGTGATGGGGAGGGTTATTACCGGATTACGGGCCGAGTGGATGACGTGCTCAATGTAAGTGGACATCGGATTGGCACCGCTGAAGTCGAGAATGCCATCAACATGCATACTGGCGTGGTAGAGAGTGCAGTGGTGGGCTATCCTCACGACATCAAGGGTCAGGGCATATATGCCTTTGTCCTGTTTAGCGGACACCATGGAAGCGATGAAGAGCTGACCCGTCGGGATATTCTGCAGACTGTAGCCCGGGTTATCGGTCCCATTGCGAAGCCCGACAAGATTCAGTTTGTAACGGGCTTGCCCAAGACGCGGAGCGGGAAGATCATGCGTCGCATCCTGCGCAAGATTGCAGAAGGTGAGCGGGAACAATTCGGCGATACCACCACGCTGCTTGACCCGGGCGTAGTTGGTGAGATTGCATCTGGCAAAATCTGAAAGATCAGTCCGCATCGCCGATTACCGGCAGTGTCTTTGAATCCAATCGTCCGAAATCGATATAGGCCCCTACTTGCAGGAAATCGCGACCGATTTCATCGGTGAGCCGGTAGTCAAATTGGTGCAGGTATCCACACTGGATGGTGAGCAGCTCACTCATTTCCCATCCCATACCGGCGAATAACCTGTTCCGCTCAAAGTATGGAGGCCGGTTGGTAAAGAATGTTTCGTTGGAAGCATTTACATAAAAGGGCCTTTTTCCATTGCGCTGGAAGGGCAGCTCCCAGGTCACTCCGATGCGGTAGCGAAAGCGGTTTCGGTAGCCGTTGTTGGTGAACCGCTGCTCGGCGCGATACCGGTGATCCACCTTCCACCGCCCCATTCCGTTGCGCAGTCCGGCCTGAAGCCACGTGCGGTATTCCTTTGTGAGCCGGGGGCTTCTGAAGTCCCCGCCGGCTGAGTAGGTATCATACCGTCCGGCGCCTCCCAGCAGGGAGAGTTGGCTGTTCACCTTCCAGGAAATACCGCCCTTGTATTCGTAGTAATGAAAATGATCATAGAACCGAAGACTCCGGATCTGGGCCTCTCCAAATACACCTACCCGATCGGTGACCAGTGCTGAGATATTCAGGATGTTCCATGAGCCAAGAGACTCCTGAGCCCGCGCTGCGGGTATCAGAAGAGAGAGCAGGAAGAGCCATCCGGTCGGTAAAAACAAGCAAGAAAAGCGCATGATCTGGTAGCCGTAATTCGCGGGGACAAATATCGATCAGTCCATTCAAGGCTACTCAAGCCCTTGGGTTAACCTACCTTTCGGGCCCGAATCTGCTCTGCCGATGATTACGGACGACCACCCCAGAAAATTGTTCCTCCTTGATGCCTATGCCCTGATCTTCAGGGCTTATTACGCTTTTATCCGCGCACCGCGGATCAACTCCAAGGGGCTCAATACCTCGGCCATGTTCGGTTTCACCAATACCCTGCTCGACATCCTGAACAATGAAAAACCCAGCCATATCGCCGTGGTTTTCGACGCTCCCGAGCAGACTCTGAGGGAGATTGACTATGAAGCCTACAAGGCCAACCGCGAGGAAACTCCCGAGGATATCAAGCTTTCAGTGCCCTGGATCATGAAGATTATTGAGGCCTTTCGTATTCCCATTCTGATGCATGGCGGATACGAGGCCGATGATGTGATTGGAACGCTGGCAAAAAAGGCCGAGCAGGAAGGGTTTGTCACGTATATGATGACCAGCGACAAGGACTACGGCCAACTCGTCTCAGACCGTATCTTCATCTATAAGCCCGGCTATCAGGGCGGGAGTGCAGAGATACTCGGAGTACCTCAGGTGCTCGACAAGTTTTCCATCACTCATGTAGATCAGGTCATTGACTTGCTCGGAATGATGGGAGATGCTGTGGACAACATACCCGGCATACCCGGAGTAGGAGAAAAGACGGCGGTGAAACTCCTTCGCGAATACGGATCACTTGAAGGTTTGCTGGCGAATACAGACAAGCTCAAGGGCAAACAGAAAGAGAATGTAGAGACCTATGCTGACCAGGCCTTGCTTTCCAAGAAACTGGCCACCATCCTGCTGGATGCCCCGGTTGATCTGGACCAGGAGGCATTACAGGTCAAGGATCCCGACCGTGATTCTCTTCGCACCATTTTCTCTGAACTCGAATTCAGGCAGCTTGCCAGGCGCGTGTTGAATGAGGATTTGCAGCCCTCCGAACCCCGGCAGGGCAATCTCTTTGAGCATACTCCTGAAGGTGAAGTCAGGCCCGCTGCAGAGGCACTGAATCTGAAAACCATTCAGGACGTGGCTCACCACTATCGGCTGGCCGATCAACCCGATACGCTGAACGAGTTAATTCACGAGTTACAGGCCGCTACGCGTTACAGTTTTGACACCGAAACCAGTGATCTCGAGCCGCTGAGCGCACGCCTCGTTGGCCTCTCCTTCTCTACTCACGCGCACACGGGCTGGTACGTTCCTGTCCCCCCCGGAGAACAAGAGGCACATATGCTGCTCGCCCGGTTTGCTCCGGTATTTGGTGATCCCGAAAAAATCCTGATTGGTCAGAACTACAAGTTCGACTACAAGATGCTTCGCAAGTATGGAGTGGAAGTGCGCAACCGGCTCTTCGATACCATGATAGCTCATTACCTGATCAATCCTGACGGGCGGCATGGCATGGACGAGCTCTCTGCAAACTACCTCGGGTACGCTCCCATTCCGATAACCGAGCTCATCGGTAAAAAGGGCAAGGGGCAGGGAAGCATGGCCGACCTCAGTCCGGAACAAGTACTGGACTATGCCGCTGAAGATGCTGACATAACCTTACAACTGCAGGAAAAACTGGAGCCAGAGCTGGAGCAAGCCGGTCTTCGCAAACTCTATGATCATGTAGAGATGCCACTGATCACAGTGCTAGCCCACATGGAGTGGGAAGGGGTGCGTGTGGACAACCACTTTCTGCGCGAATATTCAGGTCAGTTAAAAGCTGAGATTGACGTATTGGAAAAACAGATCCATGAATTAGCGGGAGAATCCTTCAACATTGATTCACCCAGGCAGCTCGGGCCAGTTTTATTTGAAAAACTCGCCATTGCTTCTGACGTCAAGAAGACCCGCACAGGGCAGTACAGCACGAGCGAAGACATCCTGTCGAGGTATGAGCATGCCCATCCGATAGTGGCCCGCATTCTCGACTACCGTGAGTTGCGTAAGCTCAAGAGCACCTATGTGGATAGTCTCCCCGAGATGATCCATCCCTCGACTGGCCGGGTTCATACCCATTACATGCAGACGGTGGCCGCCACCGGGCGGCTCAGCTCCAGCAATCCCAACCTTCAGAACATCCCCATTCGCACGCCTCGCGGCAAGGAAATCAGAAAGGCCTTCATTCCCAGAGAGTCCGGCTATACCTTGATGGCGGCAGATTACTCGCAGGTGGAGCTCCGGATCATCGCCTCCATGAGTGGAGATGAGCATATGATCAGTGCCTTTTTGCACGGCGAAGACATTCACAGGGCCACTGCGGCCCGCGTATTTGGTGTACCGCTTGAGGAAGTTGATCGCGATATGCGGAGCAAGGCCAAGGCTGTGAACTTCGGGATTATCTATGGTCAGGGCGCCTTCGGACTTGCACAAAATCTGAGTATCCCTCGCGGAGAAGCCCGGGACATCATTGAGGCCTATTGGAGGCAATTTCCCCGGCTTCGGGAGTACCAGCAGGAAAACGTCGCCTTCGCCAGAAAGCACGGCTATGTGGAAACCCTTATGGGACGCAGGAGATACCTTCCGGATATCCACTCGGCCAATGCCGTGGTTCGGGGTTTTGCCGAGCGCAATGCCATCAATGCCCCGATCCAGGGGAGCGCGGCGGACATCATCAAAATAGCCATGATCCGATTACATGAAGCCCTGGTTCACAATAACTTCCGTTCCCGGATGATCATGCAGGTCCATGATGAACTTGTATTTGACGTGCACCTGGAGGAGGTCGAGGCCATGAAGGAATTGGTGCGGCGGGAAATGTCAGGAGCGGTATCCCTTCAGGTGCCTCTCGTCGTGGATGTGAATACCGGGAATAACTGGCTGGAAGCCCATTGAAGAGAGGTGATGCAGCGGCCAAAAACACCCTTCATGATAATAAACACACCGAATTTTATAACTTATCCGTACTTTTTCCGTAGAAATCTGGCCTTGTTGGGATATTTTGGAATTAATGAGGTGAAAACCCGACCTTTGCCACTGACCACCCAAAACGCTATATAGACATGATGAGAATGAGAATTACCGGCCCCTTTGCGGTGCTGATGTTGGGCAGTCTGGCGCTGTTCTCCTGTGGAACTGGCAGCCAGCCGTCCGAACAACCGGCCGTTGAGGCCAACCTCGATAGCCTCCAGCAGGCCCGTATGGAGGAATTGCAGAAGATCTTCTTCTCCATTCCGGCACCGATGGAAATGGCCTCCCTGATCAAGGGAATGGGATATTCGTACGATGGCAGCTTGCTTAATCCCGTGGAGAGTGCCATGCGTTATACCGGTGAGGTATCTCAAGCCGTGAATCTCGGTATTTATGGAGCTGACCTCAGCTATGCTTCCATGTTTGAGCAGCGTCAGGAAACCATGAACTACCTCGCTGCAGCCCAGCGCCTGGCGAGGGAAATGGGCGTTGACGGAGCGCTCAATGATGAGGTTATCGAACGGCTTCAGGCCAATCAGGACAGCCGCGACTCCCTGTTGAAGATTGTCAGCGAGGCCTATGCCGACCTGAATGGTTACCTGAAGGAAAACAACCGCATCGAGGTGAGTGCGTTGGTTGTAGCGGGTGGATGGATCGAGGCGCTCTACTTGAGTACGCGGTACACCGAGAAGGACAACCCCGAGTTGAACCGTCGCATTGCCGAACAGAAATACTCACTGACAAATCTCATCACCTATTTCAACGAGTTCGGTGAGCAGGAGAAGTTGAATGGGATGAAGGCCGACCTCGCCTCGCTGCAGGCCTTATTTGACCGGGTAAAGATTGGCGCGGGCAACACCGAACTCAAGAAAGAAGCCGACGGTGTAGTCGTGATTGGCAATCAGAGCACTGTGGATATGAGCCCTGAGACCTTGAAGGAAATCGCAACCAAAGTAGCCGAAATTCGTAAAAAATACACGGCATAATTCCCACCCATGACCAAGATGAAACTTCTCAGATACCTACTTCCGCTGATTCTTTTTGTGCCGCTGATGGCGGACGCCCAATGCCGGGCATTTACCAAGAACCGCGTACTCCCGCTCATGTCGGGCTATGTCCAGAATGATAATTACAACTCTGCCCAACTTGTGCCCGGCGACGAAGCCGAACTGCTCCTGACCTTCTACGGCAACAAGGAGTACCGCCTTGTGGTAGGCGCCCATCCGATCCTTGGAGAGGTGGATTATGAAGTGTTGGATACCAACAACCAGTTGATCTACGCTTCCAAGGACAGCAAGAGTGAAAACAAGTACATCTTTGACTTTAAAATGTCATCTACGCAGCAGCTTATCGTGCGGATACGGGTTCCTGAGCAGAACTCGGCGCTGACACCCCATGAAGGTTGTGTCACCGTGATGACAGGATACAAGGAAATCGCGAAATAAGATTGCAATTTCTGAAAGAATACGCCGGCGCATTCCCGCCGGCTTTTTTTTTCAGTTTTGGTTCCTTATTGCTTGGAGGAATACCGTGGACCGGACTGCTCCCGTATCACCCAAATCACCACTATACTCATGATCGCAGCGAAGTAGCACCAGACCGAAATCACAAACTCGTCGAAGAAAAGCTTGGTGACCAGGAATGAAGTCAAAATCAGCCAACCCAGCAAACGACATCTCCGAACCCCGGAGATAAAGGGTGGGAGAACAGTAGGAATAAAGTATGCTATACCGGTGAATTGTGCTGTGAAGAGCCAGCTTTCAAAATCGTATCGGATGTGGTGGTTCCCTATAACGGCGACCGGATGAAAAAAGAACAGCAGTCCGCTCAGCAGAAAAACCGAAACGAGTAACCCAATCCATACAGTCAGACGAAGCCATTTCCGCCGCCTGACATCCGGCTCCATCCGATAGATAGACAACGGTGCCCACAGAGGCCAAAGCACTTGGGCGAAAAGCAGGAACGCCAGTTGGGGCGGACCGACTCCCATGTGCAGCCCATCCCCAGAAAGGGCGAGCCACACAAATCCCTCTGAAATCTGTTGAATACCGAACAGCAGGGGTATAGCGCTGAAGAGCGCCCGTTCCTTCCGGCGGTTCATTCCGATGGATGCCAGTCCTGCTGCGGTCAGGATACCCCCCGCTACAAAACTTGCCGAAGCCGAAAAGCACATGGGCGAAGGTTTAGTCAGTTGAAATAATCCCCTCCACAAATCACAAGAAATATACAGCAAAGAATGGGTCCGGAAGCTGATGTCCGGTTGATTTTGGCCAGAAATACAGCGCAATGGATCGGAAAGAGGACAAGGGAGTCCGATTGAGCGGACTCCCTGCGAACAACTTAGTAGCCCCGCCGCGAATCGAACGCGGATCAAAAGTTTAGGAAACTTCTATTCTATCCGTTGAACTACGGGGCCTCACGGGGGTGCGAATTTAGTCTATCCCGGCGGATTCATACACCGAATATCACTCCGGCCGGCCATTCCCCTGGCACTATGAAATCACCTCTTCACCCCGTACATTTGCCGGCCGTTTTGAATTGCGCCTATAGCTCAGGGGTTAGAGCGTCTGACTCATAATCAGAGGGTCCCTGGTTCGATCCCAGGTGGGCGCACTTCTTTTTTCTGCAATCCCAGGTCCAGGCTCAGGCCTGATCGCTCATCAGTTCAAAGTTGAGCGTGCGCTGCTGCAGGTCACCGCTCTCCACTTTGACCATGACTTCATCTCCCATGCGAAATTCCTTCTTCCGGCGTACACCACGTATGATGTAGCGATCGGAGTCGAACTCATAGAGATCATCCCGCAGCGTGTTGATGGCCACAAGTCCTTCGCATTTGTTTTCGACGATTTCCACATAGAACCCCCATGAAGCGAGGCCTGAGATGACCCCCTGAAAGACTTGCCCGCGATGCATCAGCATATACTCCACCTGTTTGTATTTGATGGAAGCACGCTCCGCCTCTGCAGCCCGCTTTTCCATCAGTGAAGAATGTCTGCACTTGAGCTCATACTCTCCCGCATTAGCGCTGGCTCCTCCGGCCAGATATTGAGCGAGGAGCCGGTGCACCATCACGTCGGGATAACGGCGGATGGGTGACGTGAAGTGAGAATAAAAATCAAATGCCAAACCATAGTGACCGATATTATCCGTGGAGTATTCCGCCTTGGCCATTGAGCGGATTGCCATTTCGCGGATAGCATGCTCTTCAGGCTGTCCCTCTGCACGCTTCAGCAACTCTTTGATGACATTGTGTGAATCCGTATCCGTAGGCCGGGGTAGCTTGTAGCCCAGGTTTTTCAGGAAATTACGAAGCCTGTTCAGCTTCTCCGGATCCGGGCGATCATGAATCCGGTAAATGAATGTGCGTGGCTGACCTGAGTCAGGGTTACCCACGAAGTTGGCCACGCGCTTGTTTGCCAGCAGCATGAAGTCTTCGATGAGTTTGTTGGAATCCTTCATCGTTTTCACAAACACCCCGAGCGGCTTGCCTTTTTCATCCAGTCTGAACTTCACTTCATCCGTATTGAAATCGATGCTTCCCTCTGCAAAACGGCGCTGCCTGAGTTGGCCTGCCAGTGCGTTCAGAGCCAGGATTGCCTCTGCGTGGTCGCCCTGTCCGGTTTCAATAACCTGCTGGGCCTCCTCATAAGTAAACCTGCGGTCCGAGTGAATCATGGTCCGGCCGAACCATTCACTGAGCATTTCACCCTTACTATTCAATTCGAAAACTGCGGAAAAGCACATTTTATCCTCTTTCGGGCGCAGGGAGCAGAGCTCATTCGACAAGCGCTCGGGAAGCATGGGGATGGTGCGGTCTACCAGATAGACGCTGGTGGCCCGGCGAAACGCCTCTTGTTCGAGAACCGTTCCTGGCTGCATATAAAAACTCACGTCGGCGATGTGCACACCCACTTCAACGCGATCCTCTCCTATCCTTCGAAAGGACAATGCATCATCGAAATCCTTGGCGTCATAGGGGTCAATGGTAAAGGTCAATACTTCGCGGAAATCACGCCGCTGTTTGATTTCCTCCGAAGTGAAACCCGGGTCAATCCGGTCCGCAAAGGCCTCCACTTCTGCCGGGAATTCATAGGGAAGGCCATATTCCGCAATGATGGCGTGTATTTCCACCTCGTGCTCACCTGGACGGCCAAGGACCCGGACCACCTTGCCAAAAGGACTAGAATCGGGGCGATCCCACTTGCTCAGTTCCACCACTACTTTATCACCGTTCTGAGCACCATGAAGTTCCTCCTTCGGAATATAAAAATCCACGTGCAGCCGGCGATCACCCGGTATAAGGAAAGCTGATTGTTTGTTGATTTCGATGACACCGACGTAATGTTTACGCAGGCGCTCGACGACCCGCACAATCTTGCCGCGCGGTCTTTTGGCCCTGGGGTTCCAGCTCACCTCCACCAGGTCACCGTACAGTGCAAATCCCGTTTCACCTTTAGCGATTTCGATATCCCGTTCTTCACCTTCAACCTTCACATAGCCCTTGCCATAGCGATTGATTTCGATGTAGCCCAACTTTGTCTCGCCCCCGTTGACCTGAACGAGTTGAAAACGTCCCCGTTCCACTTCCCGTGCTCTTCCGGAAGTCACTTCCGCATTCAGGATTTCAAGAATGAGCTTCCGAACGCCCGCGTCTGTAACGTGAAGCGCTGCTGCAATTTGTTTGTGATTGACCGGCTGTGTTGAAAAATGTGCCAGTACGGCGAGGACTTCCTGCCGGAGGTCTCGCTTGAATGTGGAACCCGAACCTTTCGGGCGCTTTGCTGCCATGGTGCGCCAAGGTAAGCCCGTACGGCCGATGCCCCGATTTCGCAACCGTCAGATGTGAACAAAAATGCAGCCCGCGTTACCAACGCATGCTGCAGATTACTACTTTAGCGCTCAAACCAAAACAACACGTAAATGAAGCACTTTACTCTTGTCTTTCTGGCTCTTTTTCTCACCATTGTTACCTCTGCTCAGCTGATTAATCCGGGATTTGATTCCGGAACTGAAGTGGGCTGGACAGAGAACTCGACGAACTTCGGCACTCCGCTTTGTGATGCTGGCTGTGGCGATTGCGGTGGTTCCTGTGCTCCTCAGGCTGGAGCCTGGTATGCCTGGTTTGGCGGAGCCGGCGCAAATCTGGAAGTAGGCACCCTCTCTCAGGTGGTGACGATTGCTAATGGCAGCCAGGGCCAGCTTTCCTTCTTTGTTCGCGTACCTACCGCCGGTGACGGCAGTGCTGATGACGCTGTATCCGTTGTGCTTGACGGCAACGTTCTCTTTACCGTCAACGCAAGCCAGGCCGCAGACTATGCTGATTACACCCAGATTGATATCGACATTGATGCCTATACAGATGGCGGTCAGCACACCCTCGGCATTGAAGGCTTGCAGGATGGTGCTTCCAATATTCTGTTTGATTCCTTTAATCTGACGATTGATGGTCAGACTTCTGTTGGTTTCGATCAGCAACTGAATGGAGAGAAGGACTTTGTTCTGTATCCCAACCCGGCCGATAGTCAGATCAACCTGCACTTTGGTCAGCGCCTCGGTGGTGATGCCACCGTGCGCATCCTCGACTCCAATGGCCGTGCAGTCAGTGAGCAGCTCCTTGGCGGAATCCGCGGCAAGCTGCTGACGCTGGAAACCGGCTGGTTGCCTGTTGGCATGTACGTCGTAGAAGTGGAGAGTGGTTCTGAGCTCATCCGCGAGCGCATTTCCATTGTACACTAAAGCCGACCAGAATACAATCAACCCCGCCCTTCCCTGGGCGGGGTTTTTTATTTCCCCGAAGCACCGGACATTTGCACCATGGAATCCAACCGCCCGAAGGTCATGCTGGGCCTGCGGCTGCCCACCGACCCGCGCTGGGTCAACCTCGCAGAGCAGAACATTGCCGAGATCCTCACTGACCACGCCTACTGTGAGCAAAAAGCCGCGAGCAATGCGATCAGCACCATCGTGCGCTATCCCGAATACCCAGATCTCGTGGATGAGATGGTTCGTATTTCTCGTGAGGAGATGGAGCATTTCGGTATGGTGCATGACGAGCTTCGCAGACGAGGATTGCGTCTGGGACGCGAGCGCAAGGATCCGTATGTGCACGATCTGGCCTCCTTTATCCTTCAGGGAGGTAGCCGCGAGCAGCAGTTTGTGGACCGCATGCTCTTTGCGGCCATGATTGAAGCCCGCAGCTGCGAGCGTTTCCGCATCCTTTCCGAGGGTATTTCTGACGAGGGCCTGCAGTCCTTCTACCGAGATCTTATGGCTAGCGAGGCCGAGCATTACACCACTTTTATCCGCTTTGCGCGGAAGTATGGTATCGGGGTTGACGTTGAAAAACGCTGGCAGGAGTTTCTCGATTACGAAGCCACACTCATGGTCCGTTATGGCCAGCGCGAAACCATTCACGGATGATCTCTATCCGACCTGCCACCCGTGCGGAGATTCCGGTCATTAGCCAGCTTGCCTGGCGCATTTGGCCGGTTGTCTACCCCTCCATTGTGCCCATGGAGCAGATCACCTACATGCTGGGGTGGATGTACAGCGCAGAATCCCTGCTGCAACAGATGGACGAAGGGTGCACATTTCTGCTTGCTTTTTCAGACCAGGAACCTGTGGGTTTCGCCAGTTGGAGTAGGCTGGAGTCCGGTGAAGGGCGATTACACAAGCTCTATGTATTGGCTGACCGCCATGGATCAGGCATCGGTAAGTCACTGCTCGGAGAGGTGGTGTCCTCCTGCCAGGCTGCAGGATGCCAGCACCTTGAGCTCAACGTGAACAAGCGTAATCCCGCCGTGGACTTTTACATCCGGAATGGATTTCAACACCTCAGATCAGAAGTCATTGATATCGGGCAAGGCTATGTGATGGATGATTATGTGATGGCGATGAAGATCACCCCATAAACTCGATTCGGAAGGTGGTACCCTTTCCTATTTCACTGTGCTTGACGAATATTTTGCCGTTGTGATATTCCCGGATGATGCGCCGCACCAGTGACAGTCCGAGTCCCCATCCCCGTTTGCGCGTGGTATATCCCGGTTCGAAAACGGTTTTCCACAAGCCCCTGGGGATGCCCTTTCCGGTATCCGATACCTCCACCACGGCTTTGCCCGACTCCTCGAAGATGCGGGCCGTCAGCTCACCTTCCCCTTCCATAGCATCCACGGCATTCTTCACCAGATTTTCGAGAACCCAGCCGAATAGCGGAACATTGATAGCAGCGAAAACCGGTTCATCCGGAAGGCTCATGTGGAATGTCACCCTCGAAGACACGCGCACCTTGAGATAGTCAAGGGCTTCCACGACGGCAGCGCCCAGATCGGTTCGGTTGAGATCACTGGACGATCCGATTTTCGAAAAACGATCCGTGATAGTTCGCAGGCGGTCCACATCCTTATTGAGTTCCGTAATGACTGAAGCATCCACGCCCTGAGCCTGGAGAAGAGCTGTCCAGGCCATCAGACTGGACAGCGGAGTACCAAGCTGATGGGCGGTTTCCTTGGCCATTCCCACCCACACCTGATTTTGCTCGGCTTTTCTGAATGTGGAGAAGATCAGATAGCTAATAACCAGAAACACACCAACGAGTATCAGTTGAAACACCGGAAAAAGCCTGAGCTGACGAAGCACTTCTGAGTCTTCATAGAAGATGAACTCCAGTCCTTGGCCGGGCAGACTAATGGCTATAGGCGTATTCTGTCGGCTCATCTGTTCCAGTCTCTTGCTTACTGCAGTGCTGTCGGACAAGGCCAATCCGGGAACATTGCCGATACTGAGGACGTTTTTTCGTGTACTATCCGTCACCATCACGGGCACCGCTGCCGAGTTGATGACCGTTTCAGAAATGAAGGAATGAATAAGATCATCCATGGTTTGCTGCAACTCCATGAAGAGGTAGGAATCATTGTAATAAACCCGGAGACCTACATCAGGGAAGCGTATCGGCTCGTACTTTTCCTTCATAACCCGAAGCAGCGAATCCACGTAGGCCTTATCCGCTGAGCGCCTGTCTTCGAGATTAGCTGTATAGAGCAGCTTTCCGCTCTCATTATAAATCAGGATCGGGATAGTCGTATTGCCCCATATATAGTCCGTCACAAACGTGAGGTCGCTCTGATCTGAGGGGTCAGAAATAATCTGGTAGGCCTTGGCCAGCAGGTCAGCCTTCTTTCGCTCTTCGGCCCTGAGTTCTACGAATAGTTCCTCTGTGAAATTCACCAGCTCTGCGCGGCGCTGGATGGCCTCGCTCCAGAGCTCCACCTTTTCCCTTTCCTGTTCCCGGATCCTGCCTGCAATATGATTGGAGTACCACAAAGTAACACCCACGATCACCAGGGCAATCGCGAACAGGACGAGCTTCCAGCGCTGCTTGTTGGAATAGAGATTCACCCCGACGAAGATAGCGATGTACGGTCATGAGTGAGGTTTCGGCATCAGGGCGCCCGGATATGCATAACCTGCCTTTTCCCTGCTTATCATTGAGGCCTGAATTCACTAAACCGATCCATAGTCCCATGGGAAAAATTATCGTAGCCAATGATTTCACCCCGGTATCACAGGTTGCTGCTCGCTATGCATGTCAGATTGGCGCCGCTACCGGAAGCGATGTTTACCTTCTGCATATAGTCCGCAATAAAAGCGAACTTGACCAGGCCAATGCCAAGCTGGAGGCCCATACCAAAGACTTAGCCACCGAAACAGGCTACGGGCCCAAATACCTCGCACGGGTGGGCAATATCTTCGATGACATCCCCCATGTGGCAGAGGAAGAAAAGGCCGAGCTCATCGTCATGGGGACCCATGGCCTGCAGGGCTTTCAATTTCTTGTGGGCAGTCATGCTCTGCGCATCGTTACAGAGAGCAAAGTACCCGTAGTCATTGTGCAGGGGCATACCCGTCACAGCGCCAGGCTGAACCGCCTTCTGGTGCCGCTTGACCTGTACCAGGAAACCAAACAGAAGTTGCGCATTGCCGCGGAAGCAGCCAAGCGCTACAACGCCGAGATTCATCTGGTTTCCCCCCGCGAAACAGATGAGTTTCTGCACAACCGGCTTGCGAGGAATATCAGCTATGCGGAGGGTTTCCTGGAGGAAAAGGGCGTGGCGTATAAAACGGCAGTGACGGCATCCTCCTCCTCCGGTTTTGTAAAGGAATTGCTCAAGTATGCCCAGGACCAGGATGTGGACATGATCTGTATCCTGAATACCGCGGAAGAGCGTCTGGTGCATGCCTTTGGTGTGGACAGCGAGCAGAAGATCATCACGAATGAGGCGGGAATCCCTGTGATGATCCTGAATCCCGCTGTGACTTACAAAGACACCGCCTCCATTTTCGCTCAGTAGCCATTTGCTACATTTTTTAACGGGCATCTAAACATGAAGCCCGTGAGCCGGGTTACATTCACCACATGCAGGGATTCCAGTTCCATCGCTTTGTACCCGATGCTGACAGGCGCACTCCGTTTGAGCGCCTGCTTCCTGTTTTTCTCGAGTTGCTCAATTACACAGGAGGCGAGCCTGATGAGGCCCTCAACTGGATGGAGGAGATCAATCGACAGACCCCAGTATTCACGGATCAATATACCCGCGACGACTTTGAGCAGGAGCTCAAGCGACGCAGCTACCTGCGTGAGGAATACCGGGACGGAACCACGGGCACAGGGCTGACTGGAAAAACCGAACAGGCCATGCGCAGGCGCGCCCTGGAACAATTGTTCGGGAAGATGCGAAAGACCCGAGGAGGTCAGCACCGCACCAATAAGACTGGCCAGGGCGATGAAGCCACTGAAAACAGAAGGCCCTTCATCTTCGGTGATAAACCGGAGCACATACTTATGAGTGAATCACTCCGCAACGCCCAGATCAACCACGGCATCGGCGACTTCCGGCTCACAGAATCAGACCTTGAGGTAGTTGAGACCCAACAGATGGCACAGACCTCTACTGTGCTGATGATTGATATTTCTCACTCCATGATCCTTTACGGGGAGGACCGCATAACACCGGCTCGCAAGGTGGCCATGGCCTTGGCGGAGTTTATCATGCGCCGTTATCCGAAGGACACGCTTGATATCGTTGTGTTCGGTGATGATGCCTGGCAGGTGCGTGTTGCCGATTTGCCCTTCCTGCAGGTAGGTCCGTATCATACCAACACGGTAGCCGGACTCGAGCTCGCCATGGATATACTTCGGCGTCGCAAGGCCACCAACAAGCAGGTCTTCATGATCACCGACGGCAAGCCCTCATGCCTTAAAGAAAAAGGCGAGTACTATAAGAATTCCTGGGGGCTGGATCCCTACATCGTGGGAAAGTGTCTGAACCTCGCGCGCCATTGCCGAAAGTCCGGCATCATGATCACGACCTTTATGCTCACTGATGATCCCTATCTCCGGCAATTTGTAGATGACTTCACCGAAGCCAACCATGGCAAGGCCCTCTATACTGGGCTCGACGGGCTGGGCGATTCCATATTTCAGGACTACGAGAAAAACCGCAGGCGCCGGTTATAGGCGCATCCAAAATGAGCAACAAACCAGATATCCATACCCTCGGCCAACTGCGCAAATCCGGTTACCGGAGCCAGTCAATCCGCGAGGAGCTCCGCAACAACCTCATCCATGCGCTCACAGGACGCATAGATGTCTTCTCCGGGATTATAGGTTATGAAGAAACCGTCATCCCCGATTTGCAACGCGCTATCCTGAGCGGGCACAGCATCAATCTCCTTGGATTGCGCGGTCAAGCCAAGACCCGTATGGCGCGGAATATGACTCGCCTTCTTGATGAATGGATTCCGGTTGTGGCGGGCAGTGAAGTAAACGATGATCCCCTGCTGCCGGTGAGTCGCTATGCGCTCGACCAGATAGCACTGCATGGAGAAGATACACCGGTTGACTGGCTCCATCGCGATGATCGATACGTGGAAAAGCTGGCCACGCCCGACGTCACAGTGGCTGACCTGATCGGTGATGTTGACCCCATCAAGGCAGCTAATCTCAAACTCTCCTACAGCGACGAACGCGTTATCCATTTCGGACTGGTACCTCGCAGCAACCGGTGCATCTTCGTGATCAACGAACTCCCTGACCTACAGGCCAGGATTCAGGTAGCGCTGTTCAATATCCTCCAGGAAGGAGATATTCAGATTCGAGGTTTTCAGCTTCGCCTGCCTCTGGACATCCAGTTCATTTTCACGGCCAATCCGGAAGATTACACCAACCGAGGGTCCATCATTACACCGCTCAAAGACCGCATCCAGAGCCAGATCCTCACTCACTATCCAAAGAGCATCGAGGTGTCACGGGAGATTACGCTGCAAGAAGCCAGGATCCGCGAAGAGCAGCGCGAGCGCGTTCGTGTACCGGCATTGCTATCCGACCTCGTGGAGCAGGTCGCCTTTGAAGCCAGGGATTCCGAATATGTAGATCAGAAAAGCGGCGTATCGGCCCGACTGACGATCAGTGCATACGAAAACCTGGTGGCATCTGCTGAACGGAGAACCCTGGTGAACGGAGAAACATCCACCACGGCCCGTATTTCCGATCTCCTGGCTATCATTCCGGCCATCACCGGCAAGGTTGAGCTGGTATACGAAGGTGAGCAGGAAGGGCCTCAGATTGTGGCCCTGCGCCTGATGGGTGCAGCAATCCGCAGGATCTTTCCACAGCTCCTGCCCAATCCCGAGACCTTTAAGCGAAAAAAGGCTGAGAGTCCATATACCCCCATCATTCAATGGTTCAGTGAACATGAACTTGAGGTATTGCGCGACTCAACGTCCAGGGAATATGCCACAGCTCTTTATCAGGTTCCTGTGCTCTCAGAACTTGCAAAAAAGTACGGCCCCGGACTTGCGGAACCCGAGCGCCTTGTACTGATGGAGTTTATTCTGCACGGGCTTGCCGAGTATAGTCTGATTGGCAAAAGCGTGCTGGACTCCTCTATCGCTTTTGGTGATTTGATGGGGCAGATCTTTTCTCCCGATGAAGCAGGCGATGATGAATAGATGATCAGCCGTTATCCCCTTCCATTCCACTCCTTGTAGAATTGCTCCAGAAAATGCACCATGAAGTGATGGCGCTCTTCCGCAAGTCGCCGACCTGCTTCGGTATTCATCCGGTCTTTGAGCAGCAGAAGCTTCTCGTAGAAATGGTTAATGGTAGGAGCTGAGCTGTTGCGGTATTGCTCCGCTGTCATGTTCAAAGCAGGCGGAACGGAAGGATCGTAGAGTGCCCGGCCCCGGAAACCGCCAAAATTGAACGTGCGGGCAATGCCAATTGCTCCGATGGCATCCAGGCGATCGGCATCCTGCACCACGTGCAATTCCGGCGAAGACCAAGAAGATGCGGTGTTGCCTCCCTTGAAGGAGACATGTTGGACGATGAGTGCCACGTGGCGCGTCAAATCATGGGGAGCTCCTTGTTGTTGAAGGAACGAAGCAGCGCGGGCGGGACCTATTTCCTCGTCGCCTCCGTTGAACTTCGCATCGGCTATATCGTGCAGCAGGGCGGCAAGCTCTACCACCAGCATATCTGCCGTTTCCTCCTGTGCGATTAACCTGGCGTTCTTCCACACGCGCTCTGTATGGAACCAGTCGTGCCCCCCTTCGGCATCACGGAGCTCCGCCTGCACATACCGGATTGTGGTATCGAGCAGTGAATTGCTCATTTCGGCTGTGAGCGCTTGTAGACCGGTACTGTGCTGCAGGGCTCTCCGAACATTAGCGACTTCACCACCGGCTGCAGGTGGAATACGAGATCGGAATAGGCGGATACCGGCACTTCGCGGTCACTGCATCCCTTCACCACCACACGGGCATCGCGATAGATCTCCTGATTTAGTGAATAAACCAGATCGCGGAAAATCATACTCTCCAGTTCTTCACGCGATCCAACGATTGCCTTGCGGGCAATGGTGTTGAGCGCTGAAATGACCAACATAAAGGCCCAATGTGGGATTATCGCGTCAGCTGAGCAGTGCACGGCAACCCATGCATCGCGGTACTGTTCCCAGTCGTGCGCCCTGATCCACTCCCTGAAATCCTTTTCCCTTAGTGCAATGCCCTGCCAGAGTTGCGGCGCGATATCGATAGCCATTCGCTGACCCTCGGGGTAAATCTCCTCCAGGTTGATGGTGAGCAGGCCGCTCGCTGCCACCTTATTTATGATTTCGGACATGGTGTAAAATTAGGAGAGCAAACTCACCTTGCGTCTATGCCACATACTCCGGCGAACTGCGGTATGCTCTTATGCCGTATGGCTTGCCTCACGCCGTTCAGCCACCATTTCCTCACACGCTTCTTCAATGGCTTTAGCATCGTAATGACACTCGGCATAGAGCTCGTCCTGAGTCCCATGTTCCACAAGCCTGTCGGGGATACCGAGCCGCCTTACCTGCGCACTGTAACCGTGGTCAGCCATCCATTCCACGATAGCGCTTCCCATTCCACCTGGGATACAGCCATCCTCCACGGTCACCACGTACCTGAACTTACCGAAGACCTCGTGCAGGAGGATATCATCCAGCGGCTTCACAAAGCGCATATCGTAGTGTGCGGCTGAGATGCCCTTTTCTTCCAATGCTGCCACCGCCTTCGTGGCGTAGTTGCCAATTGCGCCGATGGTCAATACAGCCACGTCTTCGCCACCTTTCAGCTTCCGCCCTGTGCCGATTTTGATCAGTTTGAATGGAGTTTTCCAGTCCACCATCACACCGTTGCCACGGGGGTAGCGGATGCTGAACGGGCCATAATTCTCGTATTGCGCTGTGTACATCAGGTTGCGTAAATCCGACTCGTCCATCGGGGCACTCACGATCATGTTTGGTATGCATCGCATATAAGCCAGGTCGTAGGCCCCGTGGTGTGTCGGGCCGTCGGCACCCACTAATCCACCCCGGTCAAGACAGAACACCACGTGCAGCTTTTGCAGTGCCACATCGTGGATGACCTGATCATAGGCCCGTTGCATGAAGCTCGAATAGATGTTGCAGAACGGCACCATGCCCTGCGTCGCCATACCGGCGGAGAAGGTGACGGCGTGCTGCTCGGCAATACCCACGTCAAATGCCCGGGTGGGCATTGCTTCCATCATAAACTTAAGTGAGCAGCCGGAGGGCATAGCCGGAGTCACGCCCACGATTTTGTCGTTCTTTTCCGCCAGTTCGATGAGCGTGTGACCGAACACATCCTGAAACAGTGGTGGCTGCGGATTGCGCGGCACCACTTTCACAATTTCTCCGGTATCCTTATTAAAGAGTCCTGGAGCATGCCATTTCGTTGGGGATCCCTTTTCAGCGGGTTCATATCCTTTGCCCTTCATCGTAACGCAGTGCAGGATCTTGGGGCCGGGGATATCCTTCAGATCGCGAAGGACTTTCACCATGTAGTCCACATCGTGTCCGTCAATAGGACCAAAGTATCGCCACTTGAGAGATTCAAAGAGATTGCTTTCCTTGATCAGCGAACTCTTAAGCGATTCTGAAATCTTATGTACGATAGCCTGAGCGCTCGGACCGAAGTGTGAGATTTTTCCCAGCATATTCCACACCTCATCCTTGACCCTGTTGTAGGTATGGCTGGTGGTTATGTCTGTGAGGTATTCCTTGAGAGCGCCCACATTGGGATCGATGCTCATGCAGTTATCGTTGAGGATGACCAGCATATTCGCATCGGCGGTACCACCGTGGTTGAGCGCTTCGAAAGCCATTCCGGCGGTCATGGCGCCATCCCCGATCACAGCAATCACCTGACGGTCCTTCTCTTTCTTCAGTTTGCTGGCCACAGCCATGCCCACAGCTGCAGAGATTGAGGTACTGCTGTGTCCCACGCCGAGCGTATCGTACTCGCTCTCACTTCTCTTCGGGAAACCACTGATGCCCTTGTACTTTCGGTTAGTGTGGAACACATCCCGGCGGCCGGTGATGATCTTGTGACCATAAGCCTGATGACCAACATCCCAGATGAGCTGGTCATAGGGGGTATTAAACACGAAGTGCAGGGCCACTGTCATTTCCACCACGCCGAGGCTGGCACCGAAGTGGCCACCTTTCTCGGACACGATATCGACTATGTATTGCCTCAGTTCATCGCAGAACCGGGGCAATTCGTCTTCGTTGATCTGCTCGCGGAGGTCGGAGGGGAAGAGCACCTTCGACAGGAGCGGACCGGGGGTGTAGGGATTGGACATGAGTAGTGAAGGATCAATCATGTGAACCTGTTTAAACAGGATCAGGAGGTCAAAGTTCGTCAAGACCCCGGGGAAAACCAGTGTCTGAAAGAGAAATTGCCGCAGGAAACTGTTTTAACCTCCTTTGTGCATTCCGCCCGGAAGCATTCGATCTGCCCGCATATAGATCAGGCCTTCACCAGAGCCAGCGCTGCCTCAAAGATTTCGCGGCCATCCGTATTGTCGAGTTCATAATCCGCAGCCCGTTCGGGGTGAGGCATCATGCCGAATACATTTTTGCCCGTATTGCATACCCCGGCGATATTGCTAAGCGATCCGTTGGGATTGGACTCTTCGGTGACTTCACCGGTAGCGGAGCAATAGCGGAACAACACCTGGTCATTATCCTCGATTCGCTTCAGGTCATCGGCTGAGGTAAAGAAGTTTCCTTCGCCGTGAGCGATGGGAATCCGGAATGCCTTGTTGTGATCCAGAGACGCGGTCAGGATGGCGCTGCGTGATTCCGGCTTCAGGTACACATTCCGGCAGACAAACTTCCGGCTGGCATTGTGCAGCAGTGCCCCAGGAAGGAGGCGCGCTTCTGTCAGGATCTGAAATCCATTGCATATTCCCATGACATATCCTCCCTTGTTCGCGTGTGCGATGACCTCATCCATAATCGGTGAAAAGCGCGCGATCGCTCCGCTTCTCAGGTAGTCGCCATAGGAGAATCCACCGGGGATAAAGATGAAGTCGCAGCCCTGAAGATCGCGTTCCTTGTGCCAGAGCTTGACTACATCCTGGTGCAGGATATGACCCATGGTATACACGAGATCCTCATCGCAATTGCTACCGGGGAATATGACAACACCGAATTTCATGAGCCGGAGATTATGTGGTTCAAAGGTACGGGACACCGGCGCATTGCGCCACGTAGAGAATGCACGAGAGGAGCCATCCGTAGAAAACAAAGGGAGCAAAAAGTGAATAGCGATAGTGAGCATACCACACGCCCGTGGCCACCGTGAAGGGAACAAGCAGAGCGGTAAGGTTCCAGATTCCGGTGAGCCAGGCATCTCCGATTACGGCTGCGAGAGAAACGAAGAAATACAAGAGGAATACCCCTGCCAGATTTCGGGCTCTGTTGGAAGCCCGTTCGGTTGGAAAGAGCAGCCGGGGTATGGCAAAGAGCAAGGAGATTGCGGAGAATATCCAGACGATGCGCAACATGGCGTTGGACCCCTTCCACCAGGCCAGCCATGGCGTATTGATCTGCCTGGTTATAAGCCATATATCTTCTGTAAGATCATTGAAAAAGAGGATGGCGATCCACCAGATAAAGGGCACTGCGAATGCCAGAGCAGACACAGCGTACTCCCGCCACTGGAAGGGTCTCAGGAAGGCGATGCCCAGCCACATGGCGATGCCCAGCAAGAGGAATGGAGGAAAAAGCAATGCCCCCAGTCCGAGCCAGAACCCTCCCCGGAAATATTCGTTCAGCACTCTCGGCTGGCGGCTGACCCTAAGAATATAATCAATACCGGCCACGATAAAGAGGTTGGCAGCGAGGATATGCAGAGCTGATCCCTGCTGCATAAATGCGATGGACGCAACGGTATAAATCAGAGCTGGAATATAAACTGGTGACGGATAGAACTGATGGCGGTTGAACAGCTGATTGACCCTCAGTGCCCCTGCAACCACAAGCACCCAGGCGGGCAAGGCGTCGCCCAGGGGCAATCCGGAGCAAAGAGCTGCCATCCAGCCTTCAGCCGGATAAGCCGTCCAGTCGGCACCAGTGGGAGCCAGGATCCATATCCTCGGCAGCAGTCCGAGGGCGGCCAGCAAGGGAACGGACACCAGAAGGAGCGGTTGGCGGGAAGTGAAGAGGCGGAGGAGCATATCCGGTGGCTGTTACAAAATTGCGCCACCTCTCTTCCGTGAAGAGCATGAATTGCTATTTTTGTCGCACAATTTTTTTCACTGATGAACCTGCAGAGCATCCTTTACCCGATCGCCGACTTCCTTACCTGGACGTTTGAAAACCTCCTCGTGCCCATGGCTGGCACGTTCAACTGGATTTGTATTGCAGGAGGTTTTGTGGGCATTGCCATCTGGTTGCGCATGCAGAAGCGTTTTACCCAGAAGGCCGAGCGGGAAGGCGGAATCATCTGATTATCTTCCCTTCTTGCCGATCACTTCGAGGTCGGCGCCGATATCCTTTCTGAAATTCTTTCCTGAGTATTGGATTCGCTGGACGTTGAAATAGGACGCCAGCAGCGCGTCGTGGGCATCCGAGCCGAGTGAAGTCACTGCGAGAACACGTCCACCCGCGGTTACCACCTGATCCCCGGCCTGTCGTGTGCCAGCATGGAACACCATGCTCCGTTCGTCCACATCCGCAAGGCCGCTGATCTTTTTGCCTTTTTCATACTCTCCCGGATATCCGCCAGATACGAGCATCACGGTTGCAGCCACACGGTCATCCACTTCCAGATCACATTCCGAGAGCGTGCCGTTTGCTGTGCTGTCGAGCAGGTGCAGCAGATCCGACTTGATCCGGGGAATGACCACTTCCGTTTCGGGATCACCCATGCGGCAGTTATACTCAATGACATATGGATCCTGCCCTACGCGGATCAGTCCGAAGAAGATAAAACCCATGTAGCGGATACCTTCAGCCCGCAGGCCTTTCATGGTCGGAATGATTACTTGCGTTTCCACCTTATCCATAAACTCAGGCGTACAGAAAGGCACGGGTGAAACTGCGCCCATTCCGCCGGTATTGGGGCCCGTATCGCCCTCACCAATGCGCTTATAGTCCTTCGCCTCAGGCAGAATTCTATATGAGTCCCCATCGGTGAGAATAAAAACCGAACACTCGATTCCTTTGAGGAATTCCTCGATCACCACGGTGCGGCTGGCCTCGCCGAACTTCGCGTCCTGGAGCATTTCCCGCAGTTCACGCTCGGCTTCATCCCGACTTTCCAGGATAACTACCCCTTTACCGGCGGCGAGACCGTCGGCCTTGAGCACATAAGGAGGCTTCAGTGTATTGAGAAAGCCGATGGCCTGATCGGTTTGATCGGCTGAAAAAGCCTGATACCGGGCGGTAGGAATTCCATGACGAGCCATAAAGGCTTTGGCGAACGACTTGCTCCCTTCCAGGCGGGCTGCGTGGGCGTCAGGGCCGATAACCGGTATGCCCGCCAGTGCCTTGTCAGCCTTGAAAAAATCCACGATACCGGCTACGAGCGGGCCTTCCGGGCCCACCACCACCAAATTGACTTTATGATCGAGCACAAACTTCCTGACGGCCTTGAACTCTTCCGGATTCAGGTTCACGTTGGTTCCGACCCCCGCCGTACCCGCATTGCCTGGAGCGATCCAGAGATTAGACAGCAAGGAGCTCTGAGCAATTTTCCAGGCCAGGGCATGCTCACGACCGCCTGATCCGAGCACCAGAACATTCATATCCTGTGACATTTCAGACGCAAAGAAAAGCCGGTGTGCCGGGCACCGGGGGCTTAGTTGTCAACAGAACCACTTGCCGGCACCATAAAAAAGCCCTACATTCGCAGCGCTTTAGGCACTGAATAATCGTCGGGAGAGGGGTCAAAAGCCCCTCTTTTTATTGCCGTCAGGTTTATGAAAGAGCCCTGAAGCGTTGGAAACGTGATGATTACGGAAGCACAGGTACGAGCGCTGGCCGAAGAAAAGATGGCGGGGACGGACATGTTCATCGTGGACGTTTCGGTGCGACCCGGAAACAAGATTGAGGTATTGCTCGACCGGGACAGTGGGCTCACCATTGATGACTGCAAGCAGGTCAGCCGGTTCATTGAACACGGTCTGGACCGGGAGGTGGAGGACTTTTCGCTCGAGGTATCGTCGCCCGGAGTAGGACGACCGCTGCGCGTGCACCGCCAGTACCTGAAGAATGTAGGCCGAAAAATCCAGGTGACTACGTCGGACGGTCAGGTGTGGGAAGGACCACTGGAGCGGGCAGACGAGTCTGGCATCACGGTTATTACGGAGCAGAAGCTCGAGGTTCCGGGCAAAAAAGGGAAGAAAAAAACCCTCGTCCCCGTGGACCTCAGCTATGAGCACATACAGGAAACCAAAATTGTGATCACCTTCAAATAAAACCCTCTTTTCGCAATGAAAGGCGTAAATCTGGTGGAGTCCTTCGGTGAATTCAAGGACTTCAAGAACATTGACCGGGAAACCATGACCAATATCCTGGCCGATGTGTTCCGCAACATGATCATCAAGCGCTGGGGCGCTGACGATGGATTCGACATAGTCATCAATGCAGACCGGGGTGACCTCGAGATCTGGAGAACCCGCGAGATTGTTCCCGATGGAGAGCTCGACGACGAGGTTGCTCAGATTGAAGTGAGCATGGCCAACAAGGTGGTGCCCGACCTTGAAGTAGGGGAAGAACTTATCGAGGAGATCAAGATTGAGGATTTCGGTCGTCGCAATGTTCTGGCTATGCGACAGAACCTTCAGGCGCGTATCCAGGAGCTGGAGAAAGACCACATCTACCAGAAGTATAAGGAACGTGTCGGAGAAATCATCACCGGTGAAGTGTATCAGGTCTGGCGTAAGGAGATTCTTGTGCTGGATGACGAGGATAATGAACTCATCCTGCCAAAGGATCAACAGATACCGAGCGATCACTACAAGAAGGGCGACACCATCCGAGCGGTTGTGTACAAGGTTGATCTGCGCAACAACAGCCCGCAGATTATCCTCAGCCGCACGGCACCTGAATTCCTCGAGAAGCTCTTTGAACAAGAAGTGCCTGAGGTCTTTGATGGCCTGATCACGATCAAAAAGATCGTACGAGAGCCCGGCGAGCGCGCCAAGGTGGCTGTCGAGAGCTACGATGACCGCATCGATCCGGTAGGAGCCTGTGTAGGTATGAAAGGATCGCGCATTCACAGTATTGTGCGGGAGTTGCGCAACGAGAACATTGACGTGATTCAGTTCACAAGCAACGACCAACTCCTGATTACCCGCGCCCTTGCTCCGGCCAAGATCAGCAGTATCAACCTGGATCGTGATAACGCGAAGGCCGACGTGTTCCTTAAGCCCGATCAGGTGTCACTCGCCATTGGTAAGGGTGGACATAATATCCGTCTGGCCGGACGCCTCACCGGATTCGATATTGATGTGTACAGGGAAACAGAGGCGGATATTGACGATGTGGATCTCGATGAATTTTCTGACGAGATTGACAGCTGGATCATTGATGAACTGAAGTCCATCGGATGCGATACTGCCCGCTCTGTGCTGGACATACCGAAGGATGATCTGGTGAAGCGAACGGACCTCGAGGAAGAGACCATCACCGAAGTGTTGCGCATTCTTCGCGAGGAATTTGAATAAGGCTGAGGTGTTCCGGCAGAAATCCGGATAGCTGAGGCGAAAAAAGGTTAGATTGCCGAACCGGCCCTGCCGGCATTGGCCCCGAATAGAACATGACAGATAAGACCATACCCAGTCGTTTAGGAAAGGCTGCTGCAACGCTTAACGTCAGCAAGGACACCATTGTGGACTTCCTGAAGAAGCGCGGCATTGAGGTGGAGAATAATCCGATGGCCAAGATTGAGCCACCGGTTTACCAGATGCTGCTCGATGAGTTCGCCTCTGACCAGCAGGCCAAGGAGAAGACCGAAGCGGTGGCCAGCAAGATTCGTGAGGCCCGCGAGACGATCACACTCGAGGACAAGAAGAAAGGCCGCACCGGATCCCGCGAAGACGAGGAGCCTGAAATTGACTTCTCCCAGTTCCGCCGGGCCAAGGAGGCCGCCAAAGAAGCAGGTAAAAAACCGGCAGCCGCAGTACCAGCGCCCGCTTCTGCTCCAGCTCAAGAAGCGACCGAAGCGACTGAAGAAGCCGAAACTGCCAGGAAGAAAACGACGCGCAAAAAGGCCGAACCTGCCGCAGAAACTCCGGCGGAAGAACCGCAAGCCGCCCCTGCTGCAACACCGGGCGAGGTAAAAGTCGTTGGCAAGATTGACCTCGACGCCCTTTCGAAACCCAAATCCAAAGGGGTAAAGAAAAAGAAAGAAGAGCCACCGGTTGAACCAGCCCCTGCCGCCGCAGTAGCCCCGCAGGCAGAACCTGAAGCCCCTGCCCCTGCCCCTGCTCCCGTTCCTGAAGAGAAGGAGCTGATCCGCGTTAAAGTGGACAAGCTCACCGGCCCGAAGATGGTGGGTAAGATTGATCTTCCTGCAGCACCTGAAAAGAAGAAAGATTCTGCAGCTGACGATAAGGAGAAGCGCAAGCGCAAGAGGGTGTCCAAAGTTGACATTAACCGCCAACAGGAGATTGACCGTCGCCAGAACCGCAACAAGCCCGCTGCACCTCAGCCAGCTACTCCGGCAATCAATGAGCAACAGATACAGAATAAAATTCGCGAAACCCTCGCCCGCCTTGGTGGAGGTGGTAAGTCGAGGACTTCCAAACTCCGCCGTGAAAAACGCGATCAGGTAGCGCGACGTCAGGAAGAGCAACTCCTCCGCGAGCAGGAAATGAGTTCGGTGCTTAAGCTCACTGAATTTGTAACCGTATCGGAGTTGGCCACTATGATGAACCGCCAGCCCACAGAGATTATTCAGGTCTGCATGCAGCTTGGCATCTTCGCCTCGATCAATCAGCGGCTCGATGCTGAAACCATTCACATCATCGCCGAAGAGTTTGGCTTCACGGTCGAGTTTGTGAGCGCAGAAGTGACCGAGGCCGTAATGGAGGAAGAAGATCGTGCTGAGGACCTTCAGGCCCGCCCGCCTGTTGTGACCGTCATGGGTCACGTTGACCATGGTAAGACCTCGCTGCTCGACTTTATCCGAAATGCCAATGTGGTTGCAGGCGAAGCCGGCGGCATCACGCAGCACATTGGTGCATACAGCGTACAATTACCGAACGGCAAGCGGATCACATTCCTCGATACTCCCGGCCACGAAGCGTTTACTGCGATGCGTGCACGCGGTGCACAGGTCACGGACCTTGCAATTATCGTGATTGCTGCGGATGACAACGTCATGCCGCAGACCCGTGAAGCCATCAGCCACGCGCAGGCCGCAGGAGTGCCGATGATCTTCGCGATCAACAAGATTGATAAAGATGGTGCGAATCCTGATCGTATCCGCGAGCAGCTCTCTGCGATGAATATCCTCGTAGAAGAGTGGGGCGGTAAGTTTCAGAGCCAGGAAGTGGCTGCCAAGAAAGGGTTGAATGTGGACAAGCTCCTGGAGAAAATCTTGCTTGAGGCTGAACTCCTGGACCTTAAAGCCAATCCGAATAAGCGGGCTGTAGGAACGGTGATTGAATCATCGCTGGATAAGGGCCGTGGCTACATTACTACGGTCCTGGTATCAGGTGGTACGCTCCGCGTAGGAGATCCAATCCTCGCGGGTCAGTGGAGCGGTCGTGTGAAGGCCATGTTCAATGAACGAGGGGGTAAGATCACGGAAGCCGGCCCGGCCACGCCGGTATCCCTTCTTGGATTTGAGGGAGCGCCGAATGCCGGTGACAAAATCTTTGCGCTGGAAGATGAGCGCGAAGCACGCAATATTGCCACCAAGCGTCAGCAACTTCAGCGCGAGCAAAGTGTGCGCACCAAGAAGCACCTCACGATAGAGGAAATTGGACGACGCATTGCGCTGGGTGACTTTAAGGAGCTCAACCTCATCGTGAAGGGTGACGTGGACGGCTCAGTGGAAGCGTTGACCGATTCATTGCAGAAATTGTCAACCGACAAGATTCAGGTCAATATTATCCACAAGGGCGTGGGCCAGATTTCCGAGAGCGATGTCCTGCTTGCCTCGGCCTCCGATGCCATCATCGTGGGATTCCAGGTACGCCCGAGTTCCGGAGCGCGGAAGCTCGCCGAGACTGAAGAAATTCAGATTCGCCTGTATTCCATCATCTACAAGGCCATCGAAGAAATCAGGGAGGCCATGGAAGGCATGCTCTCCGCCAAGATCGAGGAGCAGATTACCGGTACCGCTGAGATCCGAGAGGTATTCCGCATCACCAAGGTAGGCACCGTGGCCGGTTGCTTCGTGCTCGACGGCAAGCTCAGCCGCAACAATAAGGTCCGGATTATCCGCGACGGCATCGTGATCTACACCGGTGTGCTGGGCTCACTGAAGAGATTCAAGGACGACGTGAAAGAAGTACTGAAGGGATACGAGTGCGGATTGAACATTGACAAGTTCAATGATATCAAGGTAGGCGACCTCGTGGAGTCGTTTGAGGAAGTAGAGGTGAAGCAGACGTTGTAAGTATGCGAGTGAGCTGCCATGCGGTTGGGTGAGTGAATGCCATCAGGTGGGGCGATGACTGTTTATTGAAAGAGCATCGTTTTCCCCATCACCCCATTATCCCATCACCCCATCACCCCATTATCCCATTATCAATCGATATACCGCCCCGCTGGGGCTTGGTTGACTCGGGAAGCCGGGTGCAAGGGAGAGGGTTATTTGCACATTGGCACACTTTCACATTTGCAAATTCAAACATTCGCAGATACAACTCACGTAGTTCGCTTGCCCCGCTCTCCGCCCGATTCCCGAGCCCCGGCGGGGCGACATATCTGTAGCCTCTACGAAGGAGAAGAAATCAGGCAGGTAAATGATGTTGAGCCCCAGCGGAGCGGCATAAATAGTCTGCGACAAACACACGCCGAAGGCTACCGATATACCGTCCCGATGGGGCTGGGGAAGCCCGGCGCAGGGCAAGGCTCCGTTTATAGCAGGGTGTGTGCGTCTATTTTAAATAACCATCTACAATCCCATTCAGCAATTCCGAATGTTTGAAGATGTCATCCAGCGATAGGATCTCATTTTTGACTTCCTTCTTTTGATCGTCAACAATGGCCAGGTACTTTTTACCAGCATTCAGGTAAAGGCGGCAAATTGGTTTGCGGTTGTTGTCGTCCAGGAAAATTGCAAAATAGGATTGAGCATCGCGGTAGGTGATTCGTGAAAGCTCAACTTTTTGACGCAGAATACTTTTCACAATAAGGAACCCTTCCAACTCTTCTTCGGTGGTAATCACCTTGCTTTTATCTGGTTCCGGAGTGGACGCCGGATTTATTGGCTGAGGTGGATTGGCTGATTCGTCTTCTTTTTTCAGAGCGGTCTTCAGTCGGTCAGTGATGAGGTCTGTAATGTGCTGTTGAATGGAGCGTTTAGTCAGGTTGGTAAATTGATCCAATACCTTGGCCGTAATGACACTCGGATAAACCTGTCGGGCAAAATGCTTGACGAAGTCAGCGGAAGGATTGTTGAGCTCCTGCTGGATCAAGTGCTTTAGCTCATTGGTATATTTCAATTCACTCGCAGTAGTTACAATACTGTCGATGTCAAAGTATGATTTGTGGAACTTCTTGAGCTCCTCTATCTGGTTGTCCTTGATTTCTGTGATATTGAACTCCAGAAAGGGCTTTTCATCCATTTTGTTCGGCTCCACCAAATCGGAGTAAAACCTGTAAATGATGCCATTGGTAAGTAAACCAAACTTGGCTTTCGATACGTGGAAGTAACGCAGCAGCTGGCCGTCATGTAAGTCGAGGTTTTGAGCCCAGTGTTTACACTCTACAAGAATCGTAGGGTTTCCGTCTTTGAAAATGGCGTAGTCGATCTTTTCGCCTTTTTTCAAGCCAATGTCAGCCACAAATTCAGGCACTACCTCCAGCGGGTTAAACACATCATAGCCCAATGCGCGGATGAACGGCATAATAAAGGCATTTTTGGTAGCTTCCTCGGTTTGAATCTGATCTTTCAGTTTGGATACCCGATCACCGAGTTGTTTCATTTCGTCTTTGAAGTCCATGGAAATTAAAGAATATATCAAGTTTGTGGTGCAAGATATTAACTTATGCCTTGCTCTGAATATGCTGTTTCAAAAAATGGTGCTGCTTTGAAGCAGAATCAGAGCGTTTCGACTGTATCCCACTTAAGATCAGTGGTGAATCGGACTACCCACAAGACCAACAAGGCTAACGCTCCTTTATCATAGTTGTGGCAGGGACTGTGAAGGGCGAGTCATCATTACACCTCAATGAACTTTTTATACCGGTTGTAAGTGCGGCCCAATGGTAAATCCGAATTGCATTGAACAACTTGTAGATTTCCGAAAATTGATTATGTTTGGAAAGATATTTTAATCCTTAGCAAATACTGGATGCGGATTAGGATGATAAAAACATACCTATAAGTAAGTTAGCCGAAACTCCATACCGACAGTGTTGACCTGAAATTATCTGAAAGAAGGATACAATAAAAAACAATGTTAGACCAAGAAAATCTATATCAACTTATCTTCAAGGAGCAATGGACTGACATCCTAGATTTACTCTACACTCACAAGTCAGACATATCAGGAGACACAATGCTGCGACAGGCAGCCACAATTTTTGAACAGGAGTTCTTCAAGAAGGTAAAGGAGTATCCGACAGACAGAAAAGACATTGAGGACAATCTTGAAACTCTTTTTATCCTTAATCATGGGAAATTCTACAAACTAACAGCAGACAATTTTAAAGCTCTCATTCTTGAACTTGTTGAGCGCAAACCATTAAATGAAGCTGCAAATTATGCACTCTATTTCCCAAATGATGAAATTTGTAAAGCGAAAATTGCAAAATTTGAAATATTAAAAGCAAAAGAAGACGGGTTCAAGTTGACACCGCCAAAAAATATCTCAATGAATTGGATTGAAATATATAACAGATTATTTGAACTGATAAATAATCAAAGCGACTCCGCTACATATTTTTCTGGTTCACGATTTATCAAAACTGTAAGAGAGATTGAACCATACTTCCCTGACTACAATCAATTTATAGAGCAAAGAAATAGAGAGGGCAAAAGCACAAGTCGAAAGATTTTCTACTATGACATTCTCCTCGGACTGAAAGAAGATGTGAGATTTAAAGTGGTAAACCGCTTTCTTGAAATCCTAAAACCTTTTCAGACCGAGAAAGTTGAGAAGATTCAAGAGCTGTTGGGGAATAAAGTTGAAAAGAAGGAGCCAATTATTGCTTCCGAAATAAATAAATCAAATTCTAACAATCCTGTTGTTTTTATTTCTTATTCATGGGACGATGAAGCACACAAACAATGGGTTCTAAATTTAGCAGATAGATTATGCTCTGACGGCATTGACGTAATACTTGACAGGTATCATTTAAAGCCTGGGAGAAACCTTCCTTTCTTTGTTGAAAGATCTATTTCAATAGCCGAGAGAATAATAATTGTATTTACTCCAAATTACAAACTGAAAGCGGATAAGAGAGCGGGCGGAGTTGGTTACGAATATTCAATTATGAATGCTGACCTATACAACAACCAAACAACGAATGAGAAAATAATACCAGTTTTAAGGAGAGGAACCAAAGAAGAAAGCATTCCTGCATTTATGCAGCAATATATTCACATTGACACAGGTAACGATGATAATTTTGAAAACAGTTATGTTGACTTGCTAAGAGAAATTTATAATGAACCAGCAATACAAAAACCAAAACTCGGTTCGAAACCAACTTTTGAAAAGAAAACGACAGAGGAAGTTGAAAAACCAAAAATTGGGATAAAACCAAATTTCAAAAGAGAGGTTTCAGGTTATATTAATCCCGACATCGTTTCAAAACTCAAATTCAACGACACGCCGATTCTAACTCTTTCTGACGGAAGTAGAATAAATGCAGGAACAATCAGAATTGAAGACAATCATTTAGTTCATTACACAGGAAAAGGATTAAGAGAAATTTGGAAGCCAAATATGACGGAGGAGGAAATAAAAATTGCAGCAGAGTTAAAAAAAATGTCAGAAGAATACTTAGCCGAGAATAACTACATCGCATGGACACCTTTAGACACTATCGTGGACATAAACCGATGAAAAACAATACGGATAGAAAGGCAGCGGCTTACAGCACATTTGTAATAGGTTGGGTTTCGTGTTCCGCAGACAGTTTTGTGGTTAATGGAAGTTCAGTTCTCCGAATGAACATTTGTGGTGAAGATCCCGCCCATCCCAAATCTGCAAACCGACATTGGTCAGGTGAAATTATTTACGCGATCTAGAAGTATGACAGAAAATGGAATTTATTACTATTGACTTTGAAACTGCAACATCAAAACGCGACAGTCCTTGCGAAATCGGTTTGACCTTTGTTCAAGATGGACAAATAGTAGACACAAAGTCTTGGTTGATTAAGCCAATGTATGAGGAGTTTGACTACTTCAATGTTCTTATTCATGGAATCAAACCTGAACATGTTGCGGACAAACCAGAGTTTGACGAGTTATGGGATGAAATTAAGCCTCTCGTGGAGAATAGATTCCTAATTGCTCATAATGCAAGCTTTGATATGAGTGTTTTAAGAAGAACTTTGGAAGCGTATCAACTTCCATTTCCGTCGCTGAATTATTCATGCAGTTATATCTTTTCAAAGAAGGTTTGGCCAGGGTTGCCTGCTTATGATTTGAAAACACTTTGCAGAATAAACAACATTGAGCTGGCACATCACAGAGCTGGTTCGGACAGTAGAGCAACTGCAGAGCTAAGTATAAAGGCTTTTGAACTGTCAGGAGTTTCATCGCTGAACGACTTCCCTGAGAAGTTAAAGACATCAATTGGTCAACTATATCAAGGCGGGTATAGGCCGTCTGAATCTAATAGAACACATTCTGCCAAAGATTTAAACAAAATAGTAGGCGATCCTTCAAGACATAAGCGTGATAGTATGTTTTATGGAAGGACAGTTGTTTTTACAGGTGTATTGTCTTCTATGAGCCGTGGAGAAGCTCAGCAGACTATCGCTGACATTGGCGGAATAGTTGGAGCCAACGTGACTAAGGAAACGGATTTCCTGATTGTAGGACAACAAGACTATAGGCTTGTTGGTGATGATGGTATGAGTAGTAAGCAAGAAAAGGCAGTAAGACTTATAGAGAAAGGTTCTACACTCGAGATTCTATCAGAGGATGACTTTTTAAAAAACATATGATATGAGCAGCAATATACAAATCATTGCAAATCAATTGGCTTTGAAGTTTTCAGATGATTCTGACATTCCTCCAAGATTTAACATGACCAATTTGAAAAAGGAGAGTAGGAGAGCCAATCTTAATTCAGATATTGAAAATAGATTTCAAGATAGCATCAAGAATTGGATGCAACTCATTGAGACAATGCTGGCAAGAGTGGAGTACAATAAGGCGTGGAGGTTTATTACCTCAAAACCAGATGTTGAAGATGATATTCCTAGTCCTGCATACTCCAAGGACTTTATAGACTTTACGGATTATTCAGTTCTTAGGCGTGACAAAGAGAATTGTGATTACAAGGAGTTGGGATATTTAGCCATGTTGCATAATGAGTTTCAAAGGGAAATTGACAAGCAAATAAATGAGAGAAAGGTTGCAAACCGATAACAGGCCTTTTGAATTCTATCCCGAAAACAGCCTCGTTTAAACGCACTAATATCGGAATAACGTCTGAGAAAGACGAAATTTACTGAAAGCTGATTCTTGCTCATCCCGAGAAAAGAAATAAGGTCACAGAAATCTGTATTGAGCACGGTGAAGACATCGGAATGTTTTAACGCTCCCAAAATCGGCGAAAGCATAGCCCGAAAGCGCGGCATCAAAAATTAAGTGAACATCATATTCAAATGAACAACCTTGAAATTATCCCACAGCCTTTGTATAAGTACAGGCAATGGACCGAACCTTGCGTCGACAAGCAATATTCAAGGAGAATATTGACTGATAATGAAATCTATTTGGCTTCGGCTGATCAATTTAACGACCCATTTGATGCTGCTCTTCCCTTTAAGTATAAGGAGGAAGAGTTGACTCCTGATAATATCTTTCGGAAGTTGTGGCAAACAGGAAAGGAAATGTTTCCTGATCTTAGTGATGATGAACTTATGAGGAAATGTTATGACCAACAGCGTTCGGGTAGGTTCAGTAATGGCACTTATTGGAAGGAGTCCTACCATCGATTCAAGGAAGAAAACATTAGAACCTTTGGTATTGTCTCACTTACTTCCAAAAGGGATAATTTATTGATGTGGAGTCATTACTCGAATTCTCATCAAGGCTTTTGCGTAGGCTTGGACAAATTTATTTTATGGAATCTCATTGATGGCGCCTTAACAAAAGTTATTTACCAGAATGAGTTTCCCTCAGTTGGACTTTTTGACGATGAACCAGGTGCTTTGATGAACTTATTGTCCACAAAGTCTCCTGAATGGGAGTACGAGGATGAATATAGATTCATTAAATTCGATGCTGCAGGAAGAGTGCTTAAATTTCCTGACGATGCGGTTCTTGAAGTGATATTAGGATATAGAATGCCAGAGAATGAGAAACAAGAAGTCATTCAACTCACAAGGGAGAAGTTTAAACGAGCAAAAATATTTGAATGCAAGATGAGTTTGGAACAGTTTAAACTCTATGTTATACCTATACTCTAGAGTTACTGATCAACAAGCAAACCGCATTCACATTGCGATCACAAGCATTGCCCGCGTGTTCCTCATACCCGCCCCAACCAGCCCATCTGTCAATTCTGGGAGCGCCGCTAATTTGCGGTATCTCCCTCTTATTTTAGCTTAGCGATGTGACATATTAATCCCCCACCTTAACCCCGTCCCCCATGGACCACTTCTCCCGCATCTATAAAGTCACCCAGCCGAAACAGAAGAAGCGTTTTGCGGAGTATTTGAAGGCGGAGGCGGATGATTCGCGGGTGCTGGAATTGTTTACGCTGATTACAGGGAAGAAGAACAGGTCCACGGCGGAGATTGCGCAGATTCTGTATAACGATCCGACTAAGACAGACAACGTACGGCGCAACCGAAAGAACCTCACTGACCTGCTGATTGATTTT
>CANGTU010000008.1 GCA_947456965.1 Flavobacteriales bacterium | reverse complement strand
GACAACGTCATCTCCAGCTCGTGCTTCTCAATCAGCTTCCGGAGATTGATGAGTGCATAGCGCATTCTTCCCAGAGCGGTATTGATGCTGATGTTGAGCGACTCGGCGATTTCCTTGAAGCTCATGTCATAATACAGCCGCATCATCACAATTTCTTTCTGTTCCTGAGGCAGGAAATTGAGGAGTCTTCGCGCATCCGTCAGGACCTGACGGTTGATGTGCTGCTCCTCGGCGTTTTTCAGCCCGCTGTCGATGTAATCAAAGGGATCGTAATCGTCATTGCCCCGGGACATCGGCATGCGCTTGTTACCCCGGAAATGGTCAATGCACAGATTGTGCGCAATCCGCAGAATCCACGCGGAAAACTTGCCCTCTTCGTTGTAGTGCCCTTCCTTCAGGGCCTGTATCGCGCGCACGAAGGTGTCCTGGAAGATGTCCTGAGCCATCGCCCTGTCCTTCACATACATCATGATCTTGCCGAAAACACGCGATTTGTGCCGCAAAAGCAGCTCGCGAAACGCTTCATCCTTTCCGTTGTGATACAACTCGACCAGCTCCCGGTCGGTAAACTGTGACAGACGCATGGTGACCTCCCTGTGTTAGGTTCTACTTGGTTCGAAAAACTCAGTAGGTAGAGGTCTATTCTATAGCGTCACAGTTGGTTTCAGATACAATGGTGAGTAACGGGCCTGAGTGCTTTTATTGTGCACATTCCTTACTCTTTGGTTCAAATGTATGCAAATCTCCCGGCCCACCGCTCTTCTGCAGGACTCTTTTTTTCCAAAAAATCACATGTCCGGCCTCCCGGGCCTCCTCCCGGGCGTCTCCGCTGAACCTACCTTTGACCCTTCTGTTTCTCCTTCCAGTATGCCCAAGAAAAGCACCGCCCGACAGCCCTCACCGGTTTCCCGTCTGGATGCCATCGAGATCCGGGGAGCGCGGGTCCACAACCTGAAGAATATCTCGGTCAGGATTCCCCGCAACAAACTGGTGGTGATCACAGGACTCAGCGGCTCGGGAAAAAGCAGTCTGGCCTTTGATACCTTGTATGCCGAGGGACAGCGCCGGTACGTGGAAAGTCTCAGCAGCTATGCCCGACAGTTTCTCGGACGGCTCGACAAGCCCGAGGTTGACTCCATCTCAGGCATCAGTCCGGCCATCGCTATTGAACAAAAGGTAACCAGCCGCACGAGCAGGTCCACAGTGGGAACAACCACAGAGATTTATGACTACCTCAAGCTCCTTTTTGCCCGCATCGGCCGAACATACTCTCCCGTGTCCGGCCGCGAAGTGAAGCGACACCGTCCGGCCGATGTGCGCGAAGCGGTGGCCAACCTCGATGCGGGCACGAGGCTCTTTCTGCTAGCCCCGGTGGAAGCAGCAAAGGATATGCGCGCGGAAATGCAACGGATCGCTGCACAGGGTTTTTCACGCGTGGTGCGAAATGGACACGTGGAATCCGTGGAGGATGCATTGGAACAGATTGGAAAAAAGGATGAGTTGCTCATCGTGATGGACCGCATATCGGCCTCTGCTGATGAAGAAGAGCTCACGCGTGTAACGGACTCTGCGGAATCGGCATTCAGTGAAGGCCAGGGAACTTGTATCCTCCGCTTTGCGGATGGCGACCGGCCGGATATGGTGTTTTCCAGCCGCTTCGAAGCTGATGGTATCGTATTCGAAGAACCGGATGTGCAGCTCTTCTCGTTCAATAACCCTATCGGAGCCTGCAAGACGTGTGAGGGCTTCGGCAGTGTGATCGGGATTGACGAAGAACTGGTGATACCCAACAAAGGCCTGAGTCTTTATCAGGATGCCGTTGTATGCTGGAAAGGTGAAAAGATGAGCGAATGGAAACAGGCGTTCATCCTCGCAGCACCGAAGTTCCGTTTCCCCGTGCACAAGCCCTACCGTGAACTCACCGATGAACAGCGTAGTATCTTGTGGGAAGGCAACCAGCATGCACATGGTATCCGGGAGTTTTTCGGATTCCTCGAACGGGAGTCCTACAAAATCCAGTACCGGGTAATGCTGAGCAGATACAGAGGAAAAACGGATTGTCCGGAATGTAAAGGAACCCGGCTTCGCAAGGATGCGAACTACGTAAAAGTAGGTGGAGTGAGCATTTCGGAACTCGTGCGCATGCCTGTGGATACGTGCATGAAGTTCTTTGACGAGTTCACCCTGGATACACATGATGAACAGATAGCGCGGCGACTCCTCATGGAAATACGCAGCCGGTTGAAATACCTCTGTGACGTGGGACTGGGCTACCTCACGCTGAACCGCCTGAGCAATACCCTAAGCGGAGGTGAGTCGCAGCGCATCCACCTGGCTACCAGTCTGGGCAGCGCACTTGTGGGATCCATGTATATTCTGGACGAACCGAGCATTGGTTTGCACCCCAGGGATACGCGTCGCCTCATAGGCGTGTTACGCGATCTCCGCGAGCAGGGCAATACCGTGATCGTGGTGGAGCATGAGGAAGAAGTCATGCGAGCTGCTGATCAAGTGATTGATATGGGTCCGGAGGCCGGCAGCCAGGGTGGTGAAGTGGTGTTCTCCGGAACGCTGGATGAATTGCTCGCGCAAGGCGGAACACTCACCGCTGATTACCTGACCGGAAACCGCAGCATCGTGCCTGCAGGGAAGCGAAAAGTGCTCAAAGAAAAGCTTGTGATCCGTGGTGCCCGCGAACACAACCTGAAAGGGGTGGATGTGACCTTTCCCCTGCGCTGCCTGTGCGTGGTTAGCGGTGTGAGTGGATCGGGCAAGAGCACTCTTGTTCGGGACCTGCTGTACCCGGCTCTCCGACGACAGGTGGGAGGCATCAGTGAAGTGGCCGGACGCATGGATTCCCTTGAAGGCGACAAGGCAGCGGTAAAGGCCGTGGAATTTGTGGATCAGAACCCTATCGGCAAAAGCAGCCGATCCAATCCGGTCACCTATCTCAAGGCCTGGGATGAGGTGCGCACGCTCTTCGCAACCCTGCCGGCTTCACGGCAAAGGGGATACAAGCCATCCCACTTCTCCTTCAATGTGGAAGGCGGACGATGCGAAGCATGCGAGGGCGAAGGGGTGCAAACGATCGGTATGCAATTCATGGCCGACGTGCGACTGGTATGCGATGCCTGCAAAGGCAAGCGATTCAAGGATGATGTGCTGGAAGTAACCTACCGGGGAAAATCCGTGGCCGATATCCTGGATATGACCGTGGATGATGCCATCCGCTTTTTCAGGGAAAATGAGGAAGTGGCTGCCGTGCGCAACCTCGTACAAAAGCTTGAACCTCTCCAGCATGTGGGACTCGGATACATCGGGCTGGGGCAGTCCAGCAGCTCCCTCAGCGGCGGGGAAGCGCAACGCGTGAAACTCGCTTCATTCCTGGCGCGCGGCGCGGCTGAACAGCATACGGTCTTCATCTTCGACGAGCCCACCACAGGACTTCATTTTCACGATGTGAAGAAACTGCTCGACAGCTTTCGGGCACTTCTGGACAAGGGACACAGCATCATCACCATCGAGCACAACATGGACGTCATCCGGTCGGCCGACTGGCTGGTGGATATGGGACCTGAAGGCGGTGACGGTGGCGGAACCGTAGTTTTTGAAGGCCATCCTGAAGATTGTGCCAAGGCCCCCCTGTCGCACACCGGACAATTTCTTGCTCAACGATTGAAAAAGGAAAAAACATGATCACCCGAATCACACTGGCCCTGCTGACCTTGGCTGCACTTTCAGCCTGCGGACAAAGGCCCAACAACCCAACGAATAACCCATCCAACATGAGCGATCTTCGCAAGCGTACCAATGAAGAATGGAAGAAAACCCTGAGCCCTGAAGAATACCGGGTGATGCGTGAACACGGAACCGAACGGGCTTTTACCGGAGCATACTGGAATCATCATGAGCACGGTGTATACTGCTGCGCGGCCTGCAGTGCGCCACTGTTCTCATCGGAGACCAAGTTTGACAGTGGCACGGGCTGGCCCAGCTACTTCCAGCCGGTGAATAATAGCTGTGTGGAAGAAACCCGGGACACCAGCCTGGGCATGGTCCGGCGCGAAGTGCATTGCGCCCGTTGCGGCGGACACCTCGGTCATGTTTTTGAAGATGGCCCTCGACCCACCGGGCTGCGCTACTGCATCAACTCGGTATCGCTGGAATTCCGAAAGGAATAAAAGTCATTTCTTGCCCGCCCGAAGCTCCACGTCATAGGCGTGAAAGACCTCTCCACGAGCGGTGCGGCCCATGATGGATACCTTCCCGGTGATCACTCCCTCTGTGGTGAGTTGGGCAATAAGGACGCGACGATCGACGCCCGCATAAGTCTGTGTCTTGCCGGGAATACAAAACCAAGCGCCATCGGATGTGCGTATGGGACCTCCGGATGTTTCGAACTCATCTGTCTTGATGAGAAAATTCGTGGTTTCGTTGTCGTAGTTATCCAGTCCCCCGATAGTCAGCCAGGAATCGAACCTCACCTGCGGATTCTCAGTGGCCCGCTTGCGGCTGATCTGATTGGAAAAAGCTGCACCTTCCGGACTCTGGTAGAATGGTTTGGTTGATTGAATCTCCAGCGGGTGGGCCACATCACCATAGACCATGTGGACCTGGTCACTGTCATTGGCGAGTACCACGTAGAAGCGGTAGGTACGTCCGGGAACGGCAGCGGCGTTATCGACCTGTTCGACCTGGATACTCTTGAACTGGGCACTGCAGATGTGAGCGCACAGGATAGCTGAAACAGCCATGGATAGACGAAGCGTGGACGGCATGATGGAAGTCGGCAACGTGATCAGTTCACCACCCGGCTGCGGTCGAGTACCCGCGGACCCAGGAAGCCCGCACGGAACTTACCTGACCGCTTGGGCAGGTAATAGCCGATGGACAATTCGTGGGTATGAGGACTCATGACGCGGGCGCCGGAGGTGGTAATGTCGTAGCTGTATGCAAACACAAACTCGCGGTAATTGCCACCGAGCATGATGGCCACAGCATCGCGGTGGCGGTAGGTCAGACCACCGAAGGCCAACTGCTTGTATATCGCACGCACGTTGAGGTCCATCTGCGCAGGCACATTGCCCATGATGCGCATGAATGCACTCGGCTGGATATCCCAGTCATCAGAAGCATACCACTTATAAGATCCCATGAACTGGAAGTGGCGGCGGTTTCTGTTTTCGGAGGCGAGGATCTCGCTTTCAAGATTCAGTCTAGTCTCGAACAGCTGGGGAATGGAAATTCCGGCATAGTACTGCTTACCATACACAAGGAAACCGAAGGTGGCATCCACATTGAATGACCGCTCGGCCATTCCACCATTCAGGGCGAGATCATTCTGATCATACACCACCAGCTTGGAGTTATCGAAGGCATACTGCGATGCATTCACACTGAGACCGAAACTCACTGCATCGTAATTGTTCACATCCACGTGATATGCACCGGTCAGTTCCATTCCCGACTCCGAGATGGCTCCTCCCGTATCGTCATGGTAGGCAATGGCGCCAAAGCCGAGGCCATTCTTCAATCCCGTGTGCGCACTGGCCATCATCGTCACCGGTGCCCCCTTGAAGCCCGCCCACTGATTGCGGTAGCTGAGAAAGAAGGGAGTGAAATTCATGGTACCTGCCACAGCCGGGTTGGCCATGAAGGTATTGATGACAAACTGGGAGCGCCGGGCTATCTGCTGGGCTTTTCCGGTGTGTACACCTAGGCAGCCGATGACTACCAGAAAGAGTGCGAGGAATCGGTTCATCGTGCTCATGGGTGCCTTAGTATTTGATGGTTACTGTACCCATGATCGGGTCGAATTCGTCAGAGTAATCAATCACGAAATAGTAGTCCGCCACAGGCAAAAGCACTCCCTCAAAAGATCCATCCCATGCAGCAGGATAACCAGTGGATTCAAACACCACCTGACCCCAGCGGTTGAACACCTGTACCTTCGCATCGGGAAAAAATTCCAGTCCGCCTATGAGCCACTGGTCGTTAGAGCCATCGCCGTTGGGCGTAAGTGCGTTGGAAACAAAGAAGCACCCAACCGTAGGATCCACCTCTACCTGCACGGTCAGGTTACACCCGATATCATCCGTTACCGTAACGCTGTATACTTCGCTTGAACTCAGTCCGGTGGCCACCGGGGTAGTCTGCTGAGCGATATCATCCCATTCGTAGGAAAGTGGCGGTGTTCCATTCTGTACGGCTACCGTGGCGGTGCCGTCCATCTGGTTCCAGCAGGTCTCGGGTGAGGAGTATGTAGTAAGAATCATGTCCGTGATGATGTCCGGAATCACCGTTACCACCTCTTGCAGTGTACAATCATTCTCATCGAAGATATCCACCACAAACTGCGTTTCACCGAGGTCCGCAATGTTGAAGCTACCCGGACCATTCTGCGTAATGTCATAATCATCCGGATCGAAGATGGTGGTAACCGCGCCTGTACCACCGCCAGTGAGGATGATAGCCGATCCATCGGTCATTCCCGTGCAGGTAGGTGCATCCAGCAGCACGTTAATGAAGAGAGCCGGCGGCTCAGCAATCTCAAATGTGATAATGTCCTCGCAATCATTCAGGTCCGTAATCAGCAGTTCGTAGTCGCCTACGCACAGCGAACCGATAATGCCGCCGACTGCGCCCTGGGTGCCATTCGGAAGCAGCTCGTAGCTGTATGGGGAAATACCTCCTGTGACGGTGTACGCGATGCTTCCGTTGCACTGTCCGCCGCAGAGCACATCCGTGATCTGCACTGTGTTAGCCACGAGCAGGGGCGGTTCCGTGATCGTGGCATCGGCAGTGCTCAGACAGCCGTTGGCATCTTCCACGGTGAAGGTGTATGAACCCGGCGCGAGGTCACCCTGTGTGAAGGGCAAGGCCTGTCCGCCGGGAGAAGCAGTGAGCGCACCGGTGCCGCCGGTAGCGGTGACGATTACTTCGCCATCGTCGAACCCGTTGCAGCTTACGTTCTCAACGGCCAGACTAACGGTGATCGCAGACGGCGAGTTGATTACCAGATTATTGAGCGTTTTGGAGCATCCCTCGGTATCGGTGATGGTCACAGAGTACGTACCTCCGCAAAGGTTGGTAAACGTGGCCGATGTACCGGAGCACGGGGCGGTGCAGAGGCCGGTATTGGGGTTGAGCGTGTAGGCATATCCGCCAAACCCTCCGGTCGTATTGACCAGTTGAATCTCGCCGTCACACAGGTCGTTGCAGCTCTCCGCCACAGGTGTTACCTGAGAGAGAATATCATCGGGCTGGTCAATGGTGATCTGACCTGTGACTTCACAGTCATTTGCATCGGTGATGGTATAGTTGAATGTTCCTGCACACAGAGCATCGGGGTCGGCTGCGCCCCCTCCAAGCTGCGTTACGGAGGTAACAGGTGTGCCGGTTCCGCCGGTGATATTGAATTCCACAAGGCCATCACACACCCCGAAGCATGAGGCAGCGGTGGTGGTGGGAACGGCGCTGAATTCATCCGGCTCAACAATTTCGAAGAGGAGCAAGTCAGAACAGCCATTCGCATCCACAATGGATACCTCGTAGGATCCCTCTGTGAGTGTGTTCAGGTTGATGTTGACCGTACCAGTTCCGGTGAAGGTGAGTGACTCGGGGCCTGTAGTGTTGACTACATCAACAGTCAGGACACCGGTACCACCCGTGACCGATCCGGTGATCTGTCCGTCATCAGCACCAAAGCAACTGATGTCCTCCGCATTGAGGTTAGCTACGATCTCAGCGGGGCACGCCACCGTGATGACCGCCGCATCCGTGCACCCGTTATCGTCGGTAAGCACAAAATTGTAGGTGCCGCAGGTCAGGTTATTCAGAATACCGCACACACCGGGAGTGCCGTTAATGGTGAGGTCAGTGGTTCCCACACCGCCTGTGCACACCACTTCGATGGAGGCGATGTTCTCATTGAAGCAGAGGTTGTTTTGCAGCAAAGTAGCTTCTACGCTCACCGGCCCGGGGGCGGCAATGACGAATGGGTCTGATGTATCCAGACAGCCCGCTTCATCTTCAGATTCAATGTAATAATTTCCGTTCGGCAGGCCTGTAACGATCAGTCCGTTGCTTTGGTCTGTGATCGTCTGCACCAGGGTACCGCTGCCTGGAGTCCCTTGGAAGATGAAGTAGTCCACGGCGCCGAATCCGCCATCAGCCAATTGCACCTGAGTTGCACCTGTGCAGCCGAGAGCAGTGACCGTAGCGCTGGGATCCACTGGGAAGGTGAGACAGGGATGCTGAAAGCACTCTTCCTGTATTTCTGTATCGAAGGCAGCGCCAGGCCCCGTGTAGTTGTTGAAGTATTGGATTCCGTAAGTCAGGCATACATCACCGCATGACGTGAAGCGACCAATGAGCACCCTGTCGTTCACCGGATTGGTTAGCGGGTCATTGGGAAGCCGGAAGAATGCCGTATTGAGAAAAGTCGCATTGGCGGGCCCGTTGAAGAAATTACCCGGCGGCACGGTGCCTTCCCAGGCGTCAATCGCGGGCTGTTCATCGGTAACCGTGAATAGCTGACCGTCGGTTCCCGACTTACAATCATTTCCGATAGTCCAAAATGAATCCCACTCCAGGGAAGGAAAAAAAGGCAGGATGAAACACTGCAGAGGCTCCACTGTTGGTCCTCCCTGATCGTGCTGAAAAAGTCCGCAAGGAGCGTTGATCTGGATCACATATTCGGGTCCCAGATCCGGCTCTGCTGAAAAAACAGCAGTTAATTTGGGGTTCACCGCAGCGGCCGCAAACTCCAGATATACATCATAGGTCACGTATCCCGTCAGGTCCTGTCCATCGCCATAATCACCATAGTGAACGGTGTACTCCACTACCGGCACGGGAGCCTGAGCTGACATTCCGACGGAAGCCAGCAGGAACAGCGCAGCTACGATTCTAGCGTACAATTTCCTCATAGATGCTGAATGCATTTATTCCAAAGTCACAAGTTAGGTCGGTTAAGTTGCCTTGGTTCAGGACAAGCCGCGAAGTTAACACATTAAAGCCTCACTTTAACCCCCTTGAGGGGTTCCTGTTGGCGTTCGCTGCCTCATCGAGGAATTCGCCGAGATGCTCGTGAAAGATGGGGAAGCTGTTCAGGTTGCTGTGCTTGCCTCCCACGATGGTGACCATCCGCACGCTGCTGCGCCCATCCGCGGCCCGGAAGAGCCGGAGGGCACTGGAGTGAGGCACCACCAGATCCCGGGTACCGTGGAGGATGAGTATGGGGCATTCCACCTTCCGTATGTGCTCGTCGGAGGCCAGCCGGTAGCGAAGCAGGAAGCGCACGGGAAGCATGGGCAGGTAGAAGCTGGCCACGTGCACCAGATTGGCAAATGGTGTTTCGAGCACAAGCCCGCTGGCTTTCCTGCGGGAGGCCAGTCGCGTGGCGAAACCTGTTCCGAGTGATCTTCCGTAGATGATCAGGGGCAGTCCACTGCCCCAACCTTCCACATGGTCCCACACGGCCTCTGCATCTCTGTGCATCCAGGCTTCCCGCCGCGGCCCCTGACTGAGTCCGTATCCCCGGTAATCCATAGCCACCACCTCGAATCCCCGGAGTGCGAGTTCCTCGGCCATGAACTGCCATCGGCGCAGGGTACCTGTATTGCCGTGGAAGTAGAGGATGATGCCCCTTGGGTTAGCTGGCTTCAGGTGAATGGCGTGGATTTTCCCCCGGTGAGGTGTGCTGAGATGAAATTGTTCCACCGGCACGGTCAGACTGCTTTCAAAGGACTCATGCGGCCAGGAGGGTACGAAGATGAATTTTTCCTGAAAAAGAAAATAGAGCACACAGATTCCTGTGTACACGAGCACGGCTCCAAGCAGGATATCCGCGATTAGCCCCATGGCATCAGAAGCCGAGCAATCGCGACACGGTGTCGGCCAGTCGCGACTGAGCGAGGAAGTTGATCTCCAGTCTGGCGTTGAATGGCACGGGTGTATCCATGCTCGCGCAGCGCATGACCGGAGCATCCAGCGAGGAGAAGCAATGCTCTGTGATGCGCGCTGCGATTTCGCCGCCAATGCCTCCGGTGAGACAATCTTCGTGAAGGACCAGTACTCGTCCCGTTTTGCGGGCGCTGATGTAAATGGTGTCCATGTCAAGCGGGCTCAGTGTGCGCAGATCGATGAGGTCGGCCCGATGTTCGGGGTGCTCATCGAGATATTGCAGCGCCCAGTGTACCCCCAGGCCATACGTAACCAGGGTAAAGTGCTCACCGGAGCGGAGCACGCGGGCAACACCGAAGGGCAGGGTATAATGGCCTGCGGGCACATCGCCTTCAATACTCCGGTAAAGCGCTTTATGCTCGAAGAAAAGTACCGGATTAGGATCTTCAAATGCCTGACAGAGCAAGCCCTTGGCATCGTCGGGAAAGGCAGGATAGGCAATCTTGAGACCCGGAGTATGGAAGAACCAGGCCTCATTGCTCTGGCTGTGGAAAGGTCCGGCCGCCACCCCCGCTCCGGTTGGCATGCGCACGACCACGTCGGCGTGCTCGGCCCAGCGATAATGGAGCTTAGCCAGGTTATTCACGATCTGATTAAAGCCGCAGGTCACAAAATCGGCAAACTGCATTTCGACCATGGCCTTATATCCACTGATGGACAGTCCGAGACCGGCGCCAATGATCGCTGACTCGCAGAGCGGCGTATTGCGCACACGGTCTTTCCCGAACTCATCCAGAAAGCCTTCTGTCACCTTGAACACACCACCGTACTCAGCGATATCCTGCCCCATCAGCACCAGCTTCGGATGACGTCGCATGGATTCCCGCAAGCCGTCCTGTATGGCATCGATCATGCGCATGGGGGCAGATGCACCCGCAGGAGCGATAGCCGGTGCATCGAAGGGTTTGTACAGATCGGCCAGTTCGCGAGAGGTATCCGGACTGATATCCGGAAGAGCAAAAGCCTCCTTGAGCGCCTCGTTGATCTCCGATTTGATTTCTTCCCGGATGACCAGTATCTCGGGCTCGCGCAGCACATATTCCTGAAGCAGCCAGCGCTCATAATTATCCACGGGATCCTTCTCCGTCCATTCGTCAATCAGCCCCGCAGGGTAATACTTGGTTCCACTCGCCTCTTCATGTCCGCGCATACGGAAGGTCATGAACTCGATCATCACCGGGCGTGGGCGCTGGCGGATACTTTCCGCCATTTCACGCACCTTGTGATAGACTTCAAGGATATTGTTGCCGTCCACCTGAATGGCGTCCTCCTGCGGCATGCCATATCCGATGGCTTTATCAATGAAGCGTTGGCACCGGAACTGCTCCCTGCTTGGCGTTGAAAGGCCCCATGCGTTGTTTTCAATAGCGAAGATGACGGGCAGATCCCATACTGTGGCCACGTTAAGGGCTTCATGAAAATCACCTTCACTCGCACCACCGTCGCCTGAAAAAACGAGCGTCGCTTTACCCGAGCGATCAAGCAGGGAAGCCAGCGCAATGCCATCGGCAATGCCGAGTTGAGGGCCGAGGTGAGAAATCATGCCTACCAGATGGTGGGCCTTGGTGCCAAAGTGGAACGACCGGTCGCGTCCGCGGGTGAATCCTTCTTCCTTACCCTGAAACTGCGCGAAGAGCTGGCGCAGCGGCAGATTGCGCGCAGTAAATACACCGAGGTTCCGGTGCATAGGCAGGATAAACTCGTCCTCGTGGAGGGCAAGTGTGCTTCCCACCGACACCGCCTCCTGACCGAAACTGCTGAACCATTTCGAGATGCGTCCGAGGCGCAACTGGCTGAGCATTTTCTCCTCAATCAACCGAGGCTTCAGGATGGCCCTGTAGATCCGGATGAGTTCCTCCTTTTTGATTCCGCCCCTGTGGTAGCGGATGACCGGCCTGGCAACTGTCGTCATGGGTTCACTGTAAATGTGGCTGCGAAGGTAAAGCTACACGCGCAGCAGCCGGCAGCGCGGCATCCGAATGCAAACTGGTTTCGTAGAATCTTGACTATCATAGAAATTCTTCCGGAAATTCAGAATGTATCTGGGGCATTTTTTTCTGTTTTTCTTCATGATTTGCATCACCTGATTCACGATGGTGCTGGGCATTAGATACGTTCTAAATCTCTTGCCCGGTGACTAAGGCATGATCCGGGTAATAACAACTTAGCTTAAAATATAATAGAATTTTTGAATAAAATTTCTGATTCTGATTATATTTGTGGCGTCAGAATTTTTTTTTATTAAAAACAAACTGAATGTCAAAAAAAGTAATCAGTGATCTCAAGAAAGAGATTGCCAGTAAGGAGCGTGAACTGAATGCGCTCGTGGAAGCGGCTAACCTTATTTTATCTGCCTCTTCAGGTCGCGGACGTAAGGCTTCGATCACGTCCAATGTCACGGCCATCCTGAAGAAGATCGGTAAAGAAACGGGTGAACCCCGCAAAGGAACCGGCAAACGCGGACGTCCGAAGGGTTCCAAGAATAAACCCTCGGCAAAAAAGCCCGGCCCGAAGGCCAAGGCGGCAAAAGCAACTAAAGTCTCCAAATCAGCCGACGCCCCCAAGAAGGCTACCGGAAAGAAGAAGGTCGGTCGCCCGGCAGCGAAAGCCGCTGGACGCAAGCCTGCAGCTAAGAAGGTCGCTCCGGTAAAGAAGTCTAAGAAGGCTGCATCCGGTAAAGGACGTCCTTCAGGCAAGCCTGCTGGAGGTCCGGTTATCATTCCTGCCGCTCCTGATGGAAGCCAGGCCTGAGAATGGTCATGAAGTATTTTCAAGCCGCTTCCTTCGGGTAGCGGCTTTTTAATTTCCTGCCACAATTGTCCTGTTACCTTTACTGCGTTGATTTTGGATGAATAGTCCAACCCATGTCTACCCAAAAAGAAATTGTGCTGACCCCGGCGCAAGCCGCCGATGAGGAAACCGTGCGCCAGCTTGCGTTGCAAGGCACGGGGTATCCCGGGCATTCGGCTGTTCATATCATGAAGCGATCGATTGATGCCCGCCACAGGCAGGTGCGCATCCGTCTGATGGTGCAGATTATTCCGCCCGGAACGGCTCCTCCTCCTTCTTCCGCAGAACGCATCTTCCGCAGGGGAGATGGGCGGCATCGTGTGGCCATTATAGGAGCCGGACCCGCCGGGCTCTTCGCTGCACTGCGACTTCTGGAAGAGGGCTTCACACCGGTCGTGCTCGAGCGCGGCAAGGATGTGCGCAGCAGGAGGCGTGATCTCGCTGCCATCAGTCGAGGAGGTGATGCCGATCCCGATTCCAATTACTGCTTTGGAGAAGGCGGAGCGGGCACCTATTCTGATGGCAAATTATACACCCGCTCCACCAAGCGAGGGGACGTGCAGTCCGTTCTGCGCACACTGGTGCAGTTTGGCGCGTCACCAGATATTCTGGTGGATGCCCATCCGCATGTGGGTACCAATAAGCTACCTGGAATTATCACGGCGATACGGGAGTGCATTGAAAAACAAGGCGGTGAGGTGCACTTCGGAGCGCGGGTGACCGACATCTGCACTACAGGCAGGGAGGTCACAGGAGTCATGACCGAGTCCGGACACCTTCATGCCGCGCGAGCCGTGATTCTGGCCACGGGTCATTCGGCACGGGACATCTTCCAATTGCTGGCAGACAAGCGATGGGAAATCAGCTTCAAGCCCTTTGCTTTGGGCGTTCGCGCAGAGCATCCGCAGGTCATGATTGACCGTATCCAGTATCATTGCGACCGGCGGGACGAGAATCTGCCGCCCGCCTCGTACTCACTCGTTCATCAGGGAGCAGAAAAGAGTGTGTTCTCTTTTTGCATGTGCCCGGGCGGCATCATAGCCCCATGCGCTACAGCATCCGGGGAAATCGTGACGAACGGGTGGTCGCCCAGCAAGCGCAATAATCCCTGGGCCAATTCAGGCATTGTGGTACCCGTGGATCTCGCTGATGTGGCTGCTTACCGCGATCACGGAGCACTTGCCGGTGTGGCATTCCAGCGTATGGTGGAGCAGGCCTGCTGGGAAGCGGCAGGTGGCACACAGGCAGCTCCGGCGCAGCGGATGACCGACTTTGTGGAAGGCCGCATGAGTAACACCTTACCATCCTGCTCCTATCAGCCAGGGATAGTTCCGGTCCGGCTGGATCAGCTTCTGCCTCCATTCATCACGGCAGCGCTCAGGGAAAGTTTTGTGCAGTTCGGTCGCAAGATGAACGGATACCTCACGTCCGAGGCCGTGCTGGTGGCGCCTGAGTCGCGCACCTCATCGCCGGTGCGGATACCTCGTAATCAGGAGAGTCTGATGCACCCGGATGCAGATGGTCTCTATCCCTGTGGAGAAGGTGCCGGTTATGCCGGTGGAATCGTGTCGGCTGCTCTGGACGGCGAGCGCTGCGCAGAGGCCGCTATGGCCCGCATACTGGCTCACTGACTGCTCAGTACGAGCGATGCGAGATCCTGGCCAACCAGTGTGCCTATAGCCACGCCCATCCCGCCGAGTCGCACGCCACAGTACACGCCGGGCACAACCTCCCGGATGATGGGCTCTTTGCTTTCACCCAATCCCATGATGCCACTCCAGCGGTATTCGATATTCACCCCTTTGCCGGGCAAAATGAAGGTCTGAAGCAGATCCTCGAGTGCATGCTGAATTCCGGGAGTCAGACCCGGTGCGGAGGTGAATTCAGCTTCCCGTTCGAGGTTGCGGAATCCACCGATCAGCAGTCGTCCGTGCACCTCCCGGAAGTAGACATAACCGCGGTCCATGTGGAAGGTACCCTGAAGCCGGAGTCCGGATATGGGCGAAGTCACGATCACCTGATTGCGGGCGGGCTGCACGGCCAGTTCCGGGATCAGTGCGCGGGCAAACCCGTTGGTGCATACCACCATCCGGCGCGTTTTGATCCACTCACCGCCCATATCCACTTCAACACCATCGCCCGTTGGTTTCCAATCCCGCACACGGATACCATGAAGGATCCGCACACCCGAAGAGCGAGCCATGTGCTGCAGCGCATCCACCATCTTTCCTGTATCCACGGCACCTTCCATCCGGTTCCGGATGATGCCCGATGCGCCATCGAAAAGGCGCTCGTGGAAGGGTTCATACGGCTGCTCTCCGAGCACATCACTCAGGAGACGATTCAGCCGGGGCAAGGCATCCAGACATTCCGAGAGCCACTCTGCCTCCCCTTTACGAAAAACCTCGAAGCCACCCACCGGTTCATAGCCCAGCGATGTGTCGCCTGTCAGCTCCCGCAGAGCATGCAAACCACGGAAACGGCGGGCAGCCAGTGCAATCACCTCCCCTTCCGGGCGCACCTTCATATCGTCGAGCAGCTCACCGGCGCTGCCGAAGCATGCGAAGCCCGCATTGCGCGATGAGGCGCCGCCTGAAACCGGATGTTCCTCCATGACCACAATCCTGAGCGCGGGTGATGAACGCTTCAGGAAGATAGCTGTAGTGAGCCCCACAATACCTGCCCCGATGATAAGTACGTCAGGATCTCCCAGAAAAGTCCGCCTTTCCCAATAACTAAAATACATACCTTTACGTTATATGATATTTAACCCGGAGGCTGCCGACTTCCGGAATCGCCTCTGCTGTCATAACCTGCAAAGAACATGAAGAACCGGAGATTTCTCCTGCTTTCATTGGTGGCCATCTTGTTGGCTGCTGTGGCCCCTGCCCAGACTGAGGTTCTCCGTCTCCGGGGAGCCCTGAAGGATGAGTTGAGCCTGAAGAAACTCGATGCTGTCCAGATCGCCATTTACCAGAATGGCAGTCAGTTTGACGTCATTGATGCGGGAACATCAGGCAAAATTCAGATTGATGTACCACTTGGATATATCTACGAATTCAAGTTCAGCCGGCAGGGCTACGTACCAAAAATCCTGCGTTTTGACACCCGGAATATTCCTGCTGAAGACCGTTCAGGCGGCTTCCAGAGTGATGTCAACCTCAATCTGTTTCCCATGATTGAAGGCTTCAACCTGGACATTATGAAGGAGCCTATAGGAATGGCCTCGTTCAATGATCAGGAGAATAACATCTCCTTTGACTTCAAGTACACCGAACGCATGCAGACCAAGATTAAGGCCGAGCAAGACCGCGTTGCCAAGCTCGGGTCCGAGGACGAGGCCTTGAAAAAGGAGTACGACAAGCTCATGGCGGATGGCGACAAGAAGATGATTGAGAAGAGCTATCAGGATGCCATGGCGAAGTACGAAGCGGCTTCGAAGCTTTTCCCTCAGGATCAGCCTGCCAAAACCAAATATGCTGAAGCCAAGGCCAAGTATGATGAAATGATGGCTGCCAGGAAGAAGGAGGAGGATTACAAGCGACTGATTACCGAAGGCGACAACTACTTCGCTCAAAAGAAATGGAGCGAAGCCAGGAATAGTTTCACGGAAGCTTCCAACCTGAAGAAAGAGGAACGATATCCGAAAGAAAAACTGGCCGAAATTGGAAAAATGCTCGATCAGGAGGCCTTGAGGAAAGAGTATGACGCTCTGGTTGCAGAGGCAGACGCGAAGTACACCAACAAGGACTACGCAGTATCCATTGAGAAGTACCGGGCTGCGCTTGCCGTTCTGTCCAATGAGAGTTATCCGAAAGATCAGATAGCCAAGGCCCAGTCGGCATTGGATGCCATGCTGGCCGATGAGGCCAAACGCAAGCAGCTTCAGCAGCGATATGATGATCTGGTGAAGCTGGGCGATAAGAACCTCAGTGAGAAAAAATACGATACAGCGCTTTCCAATTTCAAAGAGGCAGGACAGCTCAAGTCCGAGGAGCGATACCCGAAAGACAAGATTGCGGAAATTGAGAGAATCCTTCAGGAACTCCGTAACAAGGAACAGGCGGATGCGGCGGCGGCGAGAGACGATGCAGAAAGGCAGAGACTTGAAAACGAATACAACAAGCACGTGATTGCCGCAGACCGTTTTTACGTTGATTCGCGTGAGAAGGACGTGGCTATGCTCGAATCGGCTAAGTCTGAATACCAGCTCGCACTGGATATCAAGCCGGCGGAAAAATACCCGGCTGCCAGGATGAAGGCGATCGACGATCTGATCGCCCGAATCCGGGATGAAGAAGCGGCCATGGCCCGGGATAATGACGCCAGGAATGCCGAGCGCCTTCGTCAGGAAGAAGAACTGAGGCGCCAGCGCGAAGAAGCCGAACGCATGGCTGCTGAGCAGCGCAGAGCCCTGGAAGAAGAAGAAGAGCGCAAGCGCAAAGAGCGGGAGGCCGCTCTGGCTGCAGAGGAAGAAGCCCGGAGGAACCGCGCTGCATTCCTCAAGGTGGACAACTCCGAGGAGCAGGCCGTAGATGCTTACTACCGCGAGGCGAGGCGCATCGAAGAGGAAGCCAAGACCAAGGCCATGGAGGAGCGCAAGCAGGCATACGCCGACCAGCAGACAGCGCAGTCCAATCGGGCCGAAGATGGTCGCAAGGAACGCCTGGACAACATCAACAGCCAGAAGGATAAGATGGACAATATCTACCGCACAGGAGATAGTTGGCAGGCCAGACAAGTCCTGGAAATGGCTGAATCCAAGGAGCAGGACGACAAGAAGCGGAAAGAGAACGAACAGCAGGCCAGGAGTCGCACGGAGCGCGCTGCTCAGGAGAATGAGGAGATGAAACAGGAACAGGCTGCGCTGCGCGAAAATGACCGATATCGCCAGCAGTCCACTGAGCGTATACAGTCAGAGCAGCAGACCTACCGCGAAACGGAGGAGCTCAACCGCAGCAAGGGTGATGCCCGCGTGGCGGCCAATACGGCAGCAGTGGAACGGCGGAAGGAGGATCTCGTCAATATGGCACGCGAAGGAGAGCAAGTGCGCCAGGCGAACGAGCAAACAGCCACAGAGAAAAAGGAAGATGCGGCAGCACGCCAGCGTGATGTGCGCTCAGCAGCTGAGGTTCGTCTCAACTCAACTTCCGGAAACATTGAACAGGAAAAGAAGCGAGCCGCCAACATTGGGGATGGTAAAGAAAATCTGCAGGAGGATGAGATCATGGACATCAACCGTCAGAAGCAATCAGCGGCCTTGCTCACCTCTGAGAGTGATCAGGAATCTGCGCGGCGCCGTTATGAAGCCCGTGAGCAGCTCAACAACCTCAATCCGGGAAGAGCCAAAACCGATGATGAGTACATGGTCATGCCGGGAACCGAAGAACTGCCTGAGGGAGTCACTGAGACCTCTTACGAAGAGACCAAGCCCAGCCGCAAGATCATCGAGCGTGTGGTGAAGCGGGGCAATAAGGTTGATACATATCGCAAGGTGGTATCCAAGACCGGCATCTACTACTTCAAGAACGATCGTTCCATTACAGAGGAGATGTGGGTCAGGGAAACACTGCGCGCCGGCGAGTGATATGGGAAAGCGTATTGCAATCATCAACGGTCCGAATTTGAACCTGCTCGGCAAGCGGGAGCCGGAGATATACGGAAATCAGGACTTCCCTACCTTTTTTCAGGCCCTTCGGCAGTCGTTTCCGGAGGCCGATCTGGAGTATTACCAGAGCAATGTCGAAGGTGAATTGGTGAACCGCCTCCACGAGGTTGGTTTTTCTTTTGAAGGAATCATCTTCAACCCCGGCGGGTACTGCCACACCAGTGTATCCCTTGCTGATGCGATTGCGGCAATCCAGACTCCTGTCATTGAGGTTCACATCAGCAATCTGTATAAGCGGGAAGAATATCGTCATGTTTCGCTGACTGCGGCCCACTGCATCGGAGTGATCTCCGGATTCGGGCTTTGGTCCTATGAGTTAGCGCTGATGCACTTCCTCGACCACTAAATCTTCTTCGTATACTCCCTCACTCCTCCTTCGATGACTCGCATGAGGAGGTCTGCATCCCGGTGATGGAGTTGCTTCCCAAACTGGTATTGTCTGCCGTTGAACCTGAAGCTGATCCGCTCACCACCCATGATCCAGAAGCTGTCGTCCATAAAAGCCAGGAATGAGGTCGGGTTGCTTCTCAAGACTTCAAGTCTGAAACCCTGGTAGAGCGGAAAACGATCAGGACGGCCGTACCGTCCAAAAGCATGGCGCACAGAAATGAATCCGGGTTCTATCAAAATGACCTCCTCTCCTATTCGCCGCCATAAGTATACCTTCAGGATACGAATGAAGAAATAGAGCCACGCCGCAGTGGCAATCAGGAAAAAGATCCGGTCAGAAGAGGTCGGAGCTACGGCGAGGTAATAGATAAACACCACACCGCAGAAGGTCCATGCGGCCAGCCATCCAACCAGCAGCGCCTCTTGCCAGCGTTCAATGCGCTGCGAGATGCGTATTTCGATCTTATCCCGTTGGCGAAGAACCTGGATTCGCTTACCGATAAAACGGGGTTCAGTATGGTTCATGCCCATTGGAGTACCTGATTATAAATCTGTTCATACATCGGCAGGATTCGCTCCATGGTGAATTCGCGGGCCCGGTCGTAGGCCTTTTGTCTGAATCGCTCATAGCGGGTGGAGTCACTGAGGACATAGACCGAATTGCGTATCATGTCCTCGACATCACCGACCGGGCTCATCATACCAGTCACGCCGTGGCGGTTTACCTCTGGAAGGCCTCCTGTATTGGTGGAAATAACCGGGACGCCATGCGCCATCGCTTCCAGTGCGGAAAGTCCGAAGCTCTCTGATTCTGAAGGGAGGATAAAAAGATCAGCAATGGAAAGGATTTCCATCGGGTTTTTGACATTTCCGAGGAAGGTGACATCATCGCATAATCCGTGCTCTCTGCAAAACTGTTCTGCACGTGAGCGCTCGGGACCATCACCTACCATGATCAGTTTGCTCTTGATCTCCTTGCGGATACCGGCAAAAATCTCAACCACTTCATGGATTCGCTTCACCGGCCTGAAGTTGGAGATATGCACCAGCACCTTCTCATCCGGTTCAGCATATTCGGCGCGGAGCTCATGGTTGGCCCGGCCATCCTGTCGCTCCAACCGGATGAAATTGGGAATCACTTCGATTTCCCGGTTGATACCGAAGAGCTTGTAAGTATCAAGCCGCAGGCTCTGGGATACGGCTGTAACCGCATCACTCTTGTTGATAGCAAAGGAGATCACCGGCTCGAAAGAAGCGTCCTTGCCGAGCAAGGTGATATCTGTACCATGCAAGGTGGTGACCACAGGCAGGTGAATACCTTCCTCAGCGAGCACCTGTTTGGCTGTGATGGCAGCCGATGCGTGGGGAATAGCGTAGTGAACGTGCAGGAGATCGAGCTTTTCATACTTGGCCACATCCACCATTTTGCTGGCCAGTACGAGTTCATAAGGTGGATAAAGAAAGAGCGGATAATCGCTCACGTTTACTTCATGGTAGCGGACATTCTTACGCACGCCACCCAGTCGCACTGGCTGGCTATAGGTGATGAAGTGGATTTCATGGCCCTTCTCGGCAAGGGCCTTGCCCAGCTCAGTGGCTACCACGCCGCTTCCGCCGAATGTCGGATAGCAGACAATACCAATTTTCAGGAATGAAGACATGTGAACAGGAAACAGCAAAAGTCGGGCAGTGTGTTCAATCCCTGCCAAAAAAACAGGAGGACCTTGTTTACTGGGCGCCCCGCCCCGCCTCAGCGAGGATCCGGTAGAAAACCGACTGGGCACGCGTGCGAATATCCAGAGTCTGGAGCAGCTTGTTCTCTGCATCGGGGTTGACCCGATTGCTAAGAAATACGAATACGATTCCGGTTTGCGGATCAGCCCAGCACATGGTACCTGTGAATCCGGTGTGACCAAAACTCTCCGGCGATGCCTCAGCGCAGGCAGATCCGCCGCCGCTTATGGCGGGCTTATCGAAGCCCAGTCCCCGCCGGTTCTTATCGAAGTAGCGCGTGTTGAACATTCGCACCACCTCCTCGCTCAGATAGCGGGTGCCGCCGTATGTTCCGCCGTTGAGTACCATCTGCATGAGGATGGCTAACTCCTGCGCGGTGGAGAAGAGTCCGGCGTGCCCAGCTACCCCGCCCATCATCGCTGCTCCCTGGTCATGCACATAGCCCTGCACAAGTTGTTTCCGCCACAGCCTGTCGTGCTCGGTGGGAGCAACTGACGAGCGTTGCATTCGCGAAAGCGGATTGTACCCGGTATGCAGGAGCCCCAGCGGACGGTAAAATTGTTCGGTCACGTAATCGTCGAGGGATTGTCCCGTCTGGCCCTCCACAATGCGCTGGATCAAGTAGTAACCGATATCGCTGTAGAGGTAATTCTTATCCTTGGAAATGGGAGTGCGCAGAATGTGCTCATAAATAGTATCCCGGTATGAGTCCAGAATAAACAAGCTATCCGCCACCTGCATGCGGTGGAGCGAGTCAGCTACCTGTGTGTACACCCCTTCTTTGAGTTTGCCCTTTTCGAGTGTCTCCTGATAAAATGGAATCCATGCGCGGAACCCGGCAGTATGGGCAAGCATGTCGCGCAGGACGACACGCGAATAAGGATTATCCCGGGGAATTGGAAGGTAGTCACCGAGAGCCTTTTCCACGGACACTTTGCCTTCATCCACCAGCTTCATTATGGCAAGTGTGGACGATGCCACTTTGGTGATGGAGGCCAGATCGTACACTGTTTGCTGAGTTACGGGCTGATGACCATTCCAATCGAGGTGACCAAATGACTTATCATAAATGACCTGACCATGCCAAGCCGCGAGGATACGACATCCGGGATAGGCCTTTTTCTCTATTCCTTCCTGGGCGATGCGGTCCACCTCTCCGAAGCAGTCAGCCTCTGAGAGTTCAACGCGACGAACATCATCAGCCATCATATCCTCGCGGTATGATCGTGCAGGCTTTGGCGTGGGCTGCTCTGCTTCGCGGGCAATTCCGGCAACGGCATCCCCGGGTTCCAGGCAGATTCCCAGTTCAGATGGTCTCATCCAGCGCAGACGCGTCCTGTCGGACCACATATTCCCCGTGCCGGTCACAAAGTAAGGATCAGTGCTCACCGGAAGTCGGCCGGTAGCGGTGCATGCGCCGGAAAGAACTTCTGCCATCACCTGCTGAGTCATGGCATCATCCTGATACGCTACGGCAATGGTCTCAATCTCATCCAGCTCCTTGAGCGCCAGGATCGAGTATGGATTCGCAAAGAGACACATCACCACACCTGTTTTCCGTCCTACGGCATTCAGGATCCGGGCCGACTCATTCGTAATGCCAAAATTTTTACTCAACTTATTGCTCGTTCCCACCATTGCTGCCACCACCAGGTCATAATGCACCAGCGTATCATGCAGTGCGATAGCGGTTTCCATTCCCGGCGTTTTGTCCATGCGAAACACATCAAACCGCCCGTAGCGCATCATGGTTTCTTCAAATGCGGTAGTAGATGAGCTTCCCACGACGACCAGAGCCACTCGCATCGTATCCGAGTAGCACACAGGCGCCAGGTTTCCCTCATTGCGAACGATGGTGATGGATCCCTCTACAATCCGCTTGCGCATGCGCTGAGCTTCGGGCGACTGCAGTTCGGCCAGAAGTCCGCGGGTGGGAACAGGCCTCCATTTGGACAGGCCTGACCACTCTTTGGCCTTCAGCACGCGCAGGCACTTCTCTGTGATCTGCTGTTCTGTAAGCCTTCCTTCGGCGATAGCGGCCTTTACCCTGTCTATGGCTGTAGCCACGTTGAGTGGAAACAGCACCACATCATTACCCGCCATCAGAGCCTGTACATCAGCATCGCCTGGCTGGTAGAAGCGTGTAACACCCTGCATATTCATGGCATCCGTAAAGATGAGTCCCCCAAACCCCATTTCCCTTCTAAGCAGTCCATCCACCACCTTCGGAGAGAGCGTGGAAGGAAGGTCAGGAGTAGAGTCGATGGCCGGCACGAACAGGTGAGCAATCATCACACTGGACAAGCCGTAATTGAAAAGATAGTAGTAGGGATAGAGTTCAAGACTATCCAGTCGCTGGCGGCTGTATGGAATGATGGGAAGGTCCTTATGGCTGTCGGTATCAGTATCGCCATGCCCTGGAAAATGCTTGGCATTGGCGTGGATACCTCCATCCTGCAGGCCCATCATATACTGGTAGCTGTATCGCGTGACGCGATCACGATCCTGACCAAATGACCGGCTTGAGATGACCGGATTCCGCGGATTATTATTGATATCAACCACCGGTGAGAAGCTCACATGCACGCCAATTCTTTTGAGTTGGCGAGCCATCTCGAGACCGAAATCATAGACCAGCCGTTCATCCTGAGCAGCGCCAAGAGCGAGCTGTCGTGGATAGGAGATCGTGGAGTCGAGTCGCATACCCAGTCCCCACTCCGCGTCCATCCCGATGAGCAGTGGTATTCTGGAGTTGGATTGGTGCCGGTTGGTTAGGTTGACCTGGCGCACCGGGCCACCCTGGAAGAAAATGATTCCACCGATACCGTATTTGCGGATGAGGAGATCGATGCCTGCCGGATCATAATTGGCATGGCGCTCATCACTCCACGCCGCAACCATAAAGAGCTGGCCGATTTTCTCATCCAGAGACATAGTTCGAATGAGAGAGTCGGCCCAGGGAGTGGGGCGCTGAAGAAACACGGCAGGAACGCAGGAATCTTTTTCCGGCTGAGCATCGGCGCCCGGAGCTGCGAGGAGCAGAAAGAACAGACTGAAGATACCCTTGTAATGCATGAACCTGTGTACCGTGCAAAGGTGAACGAACGAAGACCGGACATCGTACCCGGGTGCACAGGATTTGCAACAGGATGATGTTAAAGGATCACCGTCTTTTGCGGTGGCGTGTTTTCCGTGTGCTTCGTGCGTGCACATTTACCGGACTGAACTTCTGAAGCATGCTGGCGAAGTAGTTCACGAACAATCCCACGAAGACAAACGTGAGTGTGATCTGAACCATGACCAGCTCACGGGCTGCGGGAGCGATGGGAATGATATCGCCGTAGCCCAGTGTGGCACCCGTTACAAAGCTGAAGTAAATCGCATCATGAGCCTGTGCCATCGGGCGGTTGAACATGTCCGGATCGGAAGAGCTTAGATAGGCATACAGAAGTCCGAACTCAAACACGATCTCGAAAAAGTTGACTAGTAACAGCGCGAGAGAGCGCTTGGGCGTCAGAAAGTCGTAGCTCACATCTTGCAGAAACACGAGAGTACCGAGATAGAGCGTGGTTTCCACGAGCATATAGGCCGTGATTGCAGCGGCCCACCATTCACCCTGCAGGTCGAGTCGAAAGATGACCAGCGGAAAGCACAGTTTAAGCAGCACGTAGCCTTCCGTGGCGAGCTTGCGGATCTGGGCTCCCCATCGGCCGAAGAGTGCCTTCACGTATAGTCCGGGCGAAAGAAACTGTGAACCTGCGAGGAAAAGGCGGATCAGTCGTTCGAGACCTATATCATCATGGCGGTAATTGCGCCAAATGCGCAAGACCGTGTAAACCTGGTAGCGAATAGCCGGGCGCGGCCTGTGGATGGACTCCGTATGCCCGAGGAGAAGCGACCTGATCCTCTTCATCGGTTGACGGAGATTAACCTCTCACACCCTGAAGTGCATCGATTCTTCTCATTGCGTGCCCCATGACAAACTGAAACTGTTCCTCGATGGTCAGATCTGTATTATCAATGGTAATGGCATCCGCTGCCTTACGGAGCGGGTCGTTGGCCCGGCTGGAATCGTATTCATCGCGTGAGTTTACATTGCGCAGCACCTCTTCCAGTGATGTTTCCACCCCTTGTGATTTCAGCTCGTCGAAACGCCTTTTAGCCCTCACCTTGCTGTCAGCAGTCATGAAGAACTTTAACTCCGCGTCCGGTATGACCACGGTACCAATATCCCTGCCGTCCATGACCACACCTTTCTGTTCGGCAATGCGTCGCTGGAGTTTCACCAACTTGTTGCGCACGGCCTTGACATTGCTGACTGCTGACACGTGGTTGCTCACTTGAATAGAGCGGATTTCGCGCTCCACATTTTGTCCGTTGAGAAAGGTCTCATTGGCCGCCAGATCCGTATTGTACCGGAAATTAATCAGAACCAGATCGAGCGCTTTTTCCAGCCCTTGATCATCCAGAGCACCATCAGTCCTGATGTAACCATGATTGAGGGCAAAGAGCGTAACGGCCCTGTACATGGCCCCGCTGTCGATATATACGTAGTTCAGTTCGCGGGCTATGCCCTTGGCTATAGTGCTCTTGCCGCACGAGGAATACCCGTCAATAGCGATGTTGATCTTCTTTTTCACGGTTAAGGCAATAGTCTTGCGAAAATAGGTCGCCAGAGGCTCCCCGGCTGCGTTCCGGTCAATATTTCACCCGGGGAAGGAAGACCTCAGCCAGCATGCAGCGCACACTGCCCCCGCCGAATCGCTCGATCGTTGGAATTTCCGCAGGAACAAGTCGGGCGTGATGCTCAAGAGCAGTGCGTTGTCCGGCGGTTAAGGCCCTCCAGGCTGAGCCGGAGCAAGCCACCAAATAACCGCCCTCGTTATCCGCCAGCTCCAGAATATTGGCCGCAAAGGACCGCACCTGTTCCGGTGTCACATGAAGGACCATCCTGCCCGTTGATTCCAGCGCACTGCACACCAGCGAGCGCTCCTCGGCGTGAGCAATCGCATCCGGGCAGAGCACAGCCCATGTGGTACCGATGGACAGAATCACGTTCGTATGATACACGGGCACACCGCCCATGGATGAGTGGAAGAGCACTGGCTCGTAGCCCATCATTTCGCACCATTGCTCCACCATGGACGGATGGGTCCGCTCCGAAACGGAAGCATAAGCCATGCGATGAATATGATCGAGCACCAGACTTCCCGTGCCCTCAAGATACACTCCCTTCGTTTCACCGGCCGTCAGATCGGTCCATGCTGATATGGAATATCCCTGCTGCTGAAGCGAGCGGATGGCCTCGGGGCGGCGCTCCAGCCGGCGTGAAGGAGCCATCATAGGATACAAGACCACACGACCGTCTTCTGCAAAACTTACCCAGTTATTGGGAAACAGGGCATCCGGACAACCCGACCAGGGCGGTTCCTGCCACTGCTCTACGACCACCCCGGCTGAAGTGAGTGATGAAACCAGCGCATCGAATTCAGCGAGAGCATGCCCGGCTGACAGCCCCTCAACCGGCTGCTGGAATACATTATCGGCAGCCGTCTCCGGATTGAATCCAAAAGAAGATGGCCTCACCATCCAGACGGTTCCTGCTGACTGCACGGGCATGGCGGTGAAGGTATGACGTGATTTACACAACCTTGTATGGACAATTGACTTAGTACTGACACGGAGGAAAGACGGACGGGAGTATCATTGTTCCTTAATCCTCATACATGCGCTTTATTCCGGTATTCCTTTTCCTCCTCCTCACCCTGATTCAGTCATCATGTTCGGAAGGAGGTCTTTTTTCCAAGAAACACGAAGGAGTGATCATATATGATGTGACTTTCCCGTATGCGGAGAACTCCCTGATGATGGAACTCTATCCTCATGAACTCACCCTTGAATTCAAGGATGGCCTCTATCACACCACCCTGAAGTCGGCGTATGGTGTGATCTCCACGGAGTTCATCATCGATGAGGATAAGGGTGAGTTCATCCAGTTGCTGAAGTCGTTTGACGACCGCACCTATATCCGGCTGTCGAGGGAGCAGATGCCCGCGTGGCTCGCGCAGTATCCATCCATCAGACTTGAGCCCACAGGCAAACGCGACACCATTGCCGGCGCTTTATGCGACATCACTATAGGTCATCTTGAAAACGACTCGGTTCCTTCCATTGAGCTTTACTCAACAAGTGAAATGGATCTTTCACCTTCCAATTGGTGGAACCAGTTTTCCGGATTGGAAGGTTTCCTGCTCGGTTATGATGTGGAGCAATATGGAAAACGAATGCGCCTGCGTGCCCGGGAGATCCGGTATGGGCCGGTTTCTGCTGACCGGTTTCTGATTCCCACAGATTATATCCAGATTACTCCGGAAGCGATGCATGAGAAAATCGAGTCCATCATGGCGGATATGCTGGAGTAACTCCGGCTCATGAACCGGGCTGCACCCTGTCCAATTCAATTTCCAGCTCGAAATCGCCCCGTTCAATATCCTCACGCGTAAGACTGGCTGGCTTGAATATCACGCCGTTCATCCGGCCTTTGCGAGTCTTCCGCGCCGCAATCGTATAGGTTTCTGAAGGACTGGATTCCAGCATCTTGCCTGCTCGCGAAATGCCTACGGTAAAGGCAAACTGAACCGGACCGGAGGTCGTATTCCTGACCTGGATCAGAAGCACGCGGTCAGACTTGGGCTTGTACCATTTTTCCGAAGCCCACTTATAGGAGATTTCAACTCCATCCAATGTATCGGCAGCCACATACTGAGCGGCAAGCCGGCACGGAGCAAAAGCGAGTACGAGCAAACACAGGAACAGGTATTTCATCGGGAAATGGATTAACAATTTCAGGTGTCAAAGGTAATCAGCGTGTGAAACCTTTGAAAAGGGGCGCCATTACTGACCATGCCCCTGAATACAGGTGCGGGAGCACGGCACATAGCGCAGAGAACTTGCTGCCGTGTTCCATTTTTTTTCTGAGGTCCATTGAACGGATGCGGAGCAAGTCGGTACGGGTTCGCAAAACCTATCGCCATGATCCTTTTCCTTCGTGAAATCACCCGCTGGTTTCGTTCTGACGGACGGCATTTCCAGCTCGTTTCCCAACTGCTCTTTCTCACGTACGGCATCTTCGTATTGGGATGGAATGCAGACGGCTCCAACTACCTCGCTGCCTTTGTCGGAGCGGTGGGTACTCAGCTCCTGTTCATCCGGCAGGAGCAAGCACCAATGCACTCGTTGAAAAGTGCACTGGTGACTACCCTGGGGCTCTGCCTGCTGCTCAAGGCCAACTCCCCGGTCCTCTTCTTTCTGGCTGGAGCTTTGGCCATTGGTCAGAAGTTCGCATTTCGCCATAACGGAAAGCACCTCTGGAATCCGGCTGCCTTTGGAATTGTAATGGCCATCCTGCTGAGCGGGGAGGCCTGGGTATCACCCGGACAATGGGGAAGCGCTGCTGTACTGGTGATGGTCATTGGTACAGCCGGCCTGGCGGTACTCTCCCGGGTAGGCCGACTCGAGACTGGCCTGGCCTTTATCCTGACGCTGGCTGCGGCCGAGTATATCCGTACCGTGGTCTATCTCGGTTGGGGACATGACTTTTACCTGCACAAGCTCAGTTCCGGTGCTATCTGGCTCTTCTCCTTCTTCATGATCACGGATCCCATGACCATTCCATCGCACCGTATTGCACGTATTGTCTGGGCTTCAGGCGTTGCGCTTTGCGCTTTCTACCTGTCCAATTTCCATTTCATTCCAGCTGCCCCTATCTGGGTGCTCGTGGCCGCCACACCTTTGAGCCCTTTCATTGATCGTCTTTTCCGCGCGGAATCATTCAGCTGGATCCAACGTCGGGTGGTTTCCATACCGTCTGCCCATCGCCTGTCATCCCGGATCAAACCCGCCATTCTTCTGTTGCTCTTGTCGCTGTACACCCTTCCCTCACATGCCTTTTGTGGCTTCTACGTCGCCAAGGCAGATGCCACCCTGTTCAACAATAAGAGTGAGGTGATTCTCGTGCGTGATGGATTGCGCACGGTGATTACCATGAGCAACGACTTTAAGGGAGATGTGCGCGACTTTGCGATGGTCGTGCCGGTTCCTGTAGTCCTGAAAGAAAAGGATATCCGGGTAGTCAACCGACGCGTATTTGATGCACTGGATGCTTACTCTGCTCCCAGGCTTGCGGAGTACTATGATCCCGAACCCTGCCAGCGCTTCGATGCGGTAATGAGCTTTTCGGAAACGTCCCGTAAGAGGTCAATAGCCATCGAGGCCCAGGAGATGCCCGAGTCGGACGACGTTCGAGGCGTTACCATTGAGGCGCGCTACGAAATAGGAGAATACGACATCCTGATTTTATCTGCGACAGAAAGCACCGGCTTGCGCGACTGGCTGATAGAAAACGGGTACCGGATACCTGCAGCCGCTGACGAGGTGCTCGATCCGTATATACGCAGCAACACCAAGTTTTTTGTGGTAAAGGTGAACCTGGATCGCCTGAGAGCTTCCGGTTTTGATTACCTCAGCCCTATCCAGATTGCCTTTGAGCACGAGAAATTCATGCTTCCCATCCGGCTTGGAATGGCAAACAGTACTGGCTATCAAGACATGATTGTATATGCCTTCACCCGGACAGGGCGCGTGGAGTGCACCAACTACCGCACTGTCAGGATGCCCACAGCACGCAATATCCCAGTCTTTATCAAGGAAGAATTCGGTCCGTTCTACAAGAACACCTTCGATCACACCTGGAAGAATGAAGGCCGCAATGTGGTTATGCTCGAATATGCGTGGAACGTCAGTCCTCAGCAATCGGGTATGAAGTGCGACCCCTGCGTGGGGCCTCCACCAATTTATCAGGACTTCGCTGATGCCGGAGTGTGGTGGTCGAGTGACCAGAATGCCCCGGGAAATGTCTTCTTCACCCGGATGCATGTGCGCTATAGCCGGGACCTGTTTCCTGCCGATCTTCAGTTTCAGGTCACTCCAAATGCGGAGAATTATCAGGCCCGGTACATCCTGAACAATCCCGCTCAGGGGCCCTTTGACTGCGAAGAGGCCAGGCACTATCTCGAACAATTGAACGATCGCAGAAGATTAGAACTGGAAGAGTACTATGCCCTCACAGGGATGCGGCATCCGCGTGAGCATGCATACATGAGCGAATATGGCCGTTACTTGAAGAAAACTCCAGAACCCGGTCAGCAGGGCAGGCATAACGTTCCATCCTCCTCGCCCGCTGGTGATCCTTCGGATCGCGAGAAATCCGACACCTTGAAAGGCGACGGCCTGAAGCCCTATGAATGGGAAAACGATGACCGCGGGAGCACTCCGGCATCCATACCTGCGGACGATCCTTCATCCACGCCGGGAGCAGGGCCGTGGAGCACAAGTATAGTATTCGTGGCCGCATCCGTTCTGATCCTTTGGCTTTCCCGACGCCGGCAATCCGCATCAGCAGCCTGATAGCAGGGCAGCGATATGCTCCAGGCAAACGGGCTGCAAGTGCGGCCCGTTTGCTTTCAGCCTCCGGCGATTACTTCTTGGGAGGAATTGGGTCGTGGGCATCCATCATCCTGGACATACCCATCATTTGCTTCATCGTTTGCTGCATACCATCGGCTGAGCCATCGAGAAAGATGATATTGCCCTTGCCATACTCAGCAAAGTTCTTGATGGCTTCCGTCCACATGGAGAACATAATCATGGACGTATCGAGGTTGGCCTGCTGCATTTCGCGTGCAGCGTTATTCATTCCCCGGGCCACTTCTTCACGGAACAGAGCCACCCCTTGTCCGCGCAGCTGAGCAGCTTCTCGCTCGGCTTGTGCGGCAATCTTGATGGCATTACCTTCAGCTTCGGCAGTTTTTGTCTTGGTGATAAGCAATGCCTGACCCTCATTTTCAGCAGCAGCCTTGAGGTTGTTGGAAGCCACGACCTGACTCATGGAGCGCATGATCGCTTCATCAAAGGTGATATCGTTCAACTGGAGATCCAGCAGGTGATAGCCCCATTCTTCCAGCACGGCATCGATCTGATCCTTTACATGCATCACGATTTCCGAACGGAGCGAAAGCACTTCAGCCTGCTTCTTGGTGGCTACAAATGCCCGGATATTGCCTTCGATGGTGCGGATCAGCGCCTGCATCAGATTCTTTTCATCGATGAACTTGAAGGCCACCTTCTTGATGGTCTCTTCATGCTCATCAATGACCGAAAACAAGAGCATCGACTTGAAATAGACATTCGCCTGGTCGGAGGTCACGGCCTGGAATTCCATTTCCACGCTCCTGTTTTGGGTAGAAATGCGCTTGAACACCAGCTCGATGAACGGGATCACCACATTCAGTCCGGGACGCAGCACACGGCGGTACTTACCGAATATGGTTACCACAGCAATGGTTCCCTGTTGCACCGTTCGGAAAGAGCGGAAGACTAGAAAAATAGCGGCTATCGTCAGCAGGATCTGCACGATGTTAGAAGGCACTATTTCGGACATTGTTTTCTTTTTTTTCTTCGAATATACAGACCCCCGCTGCAAACAGTCCGGCCAGGTGCAGCGCTGCAACAAAATGCAGAAAAGGGGCCGTAGCCCCTTTTCACATAAGCCTGGTATCAGCTTAGTAATAGATATTCCGGCGCACCTTAGCCACGTACTTGGCCAGGCGGATCACCTGCTTGGTGTAGCCATATTCGTTGTCGTACCACGAATAGAGCACGACGCTCTTGCCATCGGGGCTCACGATTGTGGCCTGGCTATCGAACACTGAGCAACATTCATTACCGATGATATCTGAGCTCACCAGCTCCTCGCTGATGGAGTAGTAGATCTGGTTTACGAGGTCGCCCTCGAGAGCCGCCTTGCGCACCATGGCATTTACCTCATCGCGTGTGGTCGGCTTACTCACCATCACGTGGATGATGGCCAGAGAGCCGTTGGGGGTTGGTACGCGCACGGCGTTGGCAGTAAGCTTATTGGCCAGGGAGGGAATCACCTTAGTCACGGCCTTGCCGGCACCAGTTTCTGTGATAACCATATTAATTGCGGCACTGCGTCCCCGGCGGCTCTTCTTGTGCATATTGTCCAGCAGATTCTGGTCGTTGGTATAGGCGTGAACCGTTTCGATATGCCCCTGCTCGATGCCGAGGTGGTCATGCACCACCTTGAGAATCGGACAGATGGCATTCGTGGTGCAGCTCGCCGCGGAGAAGATCGTTTCATTGCCGATATCGAGATCGCGATGGTTGATGCCGTATACGATGTTGGGCACTTCCTTGCCGGGAGCGGTGAGGATAACCTTGGACACACCCTTGGATTTCAGGTGCGTACTCAGGGCATTGCGATCCTTGAACACGCCTGTATTATCGATAAGCAGAGCATTGGCGATGCCATATGCGGTATAGTCCACCGTGGCGGGATCTTTTGTGCCGATCATATATACTCGCTGACCGTTCACGATCAGGCACTTGTTCTCGTAATCCACGGCCACTGTTCCTTTGAACCTGCCATGTACGGAGTCATTTTCAAATAATGCAGCGCGTTTCTTCAGGGAGAGTTCATCGTCTTCTCGGGTGACGATGGCGCGGAGGCGCAGTTGCTGTCCCTTACCCGCTTGCTTGATCAACTCGCGAGCGGCCAACCGGCCAATCCGACCGAATCCAAAAAGAATCACATCCCTCGGCTCGAGCTCATTGCCTGCCTCGAGCGTGAAGTTGCTCAGCTTGTCCTCAAGAAACTCGCGGTGGGTCTTGTAATGATCCCGTGAGGCCAACCATTCGCTGGCCAGTTTACCAATATCAATCTTGGCCGGAGCCAGGTTCATTTCATGAAGTTCACGGGCCAGATCGGCGCAATCGAATACGCTGATGGGCTTTCCCACCACCTCCGCGGCATACTTGAAAAGCCTGAGTTTCTCTGAAAGACTCGTGTCCACCAGGTGGTTGCGGAAGAGCACCAGCTCAATGGACTTGTCGAGCAGCAGCTTGCCCACCATATGGCCGAGCTCCACAGCTGCGCGCTCCTGATTCACATACACCTGCAGTTCATTGCTGTAGGTGTCAGACAGAACAGTGTTGTGTGACATGGGTATAAAATGGATTAAAAAATGAACTTGCCTTCACGAGGAACATTGACCCGAAAAGGCGGTGCAAAGGTACGTCATGAAGCACCCCCTGATAGCAGCTTTGGCGGTCAGTTGCGTGCTAATCTCTCTGGATTTAAACTGCGCAAGAATCCGGGATATTCCGGGATTATCGCTTGCCTGTGCTCGGCATGAACGGACTCAAATCAGGCGTTTACCCGGCGTTTACCCCAAAAGAAAAGCCATCCGGGGGATGGCTTTTCTTCAGAGCATTTCCGACAGGTTACAATCCGAAGCCATAATAGGCTTTGGTCCCATTGGGATAGACTCCCTCAATCAACACGCCACCCGTTTTGCCTTTGAGCACACGGGCGAGATCTTCAGGTGAGTTCACCTTCTCGCTATCCACCTTGGTAATGATAAATCCTTTTTGCACGCCGGCTGCTTTGAGCTTACCCGGACTGAGGACATCCACTTTTGCGCCACCCGTGATCCGGAGTGCCTTCAATTCAGCGTCACCGGGTGCCACGAAGTCGGCTCCCAGAGAAGCCACTGTTGCTGCGGCACGTGCTTCAAAATCTTCCAGTTCGGCCATACCATCCCGGTTGCGAAGCGTCACACTCACATTCTGCATTAGTCCATCTCGCCATACCCCCACGCTGACTTTGTCGCCCGGGCGAAACTGGCTGATTTGCTCCTGAAGCTCCGGCACGTTGCGAACAGGGCGCTCGCCCACCTTGAGGATCACATCACCTTCCCGGATGCCACCTTCGGCAGCAGCGCCGCCATCGGTCAGCGCATTCACATATACACCTGCCACTTCCTTCAATCCCTTTTCCTTCGCCTGCTCCTGGGTCACATCATTGATCTTCACACCGATGAAGGCGCGCTGTACGTTTCCAAACCGGATGAGATCCTCGGATACTTTTCGGGCAATCGTTGTAGGCACAGCAAAGGAGTACCCATTATAAACCCCTGTGCGCGATGCGATGGCGGTATTGATACCGATCAGTTCGCCGCGCGCATTAACGAGCGCACCCCCACTATTGCCGGGGTTAACGGCCGCATCGGTCTGGATAAACGACTCCACCGGAAAAATCTCCTCATTCCGGTTTGATCCGAGGAGATTGATGTTCCGGGCTTTGGCACTCACGATACCTGCTGTAACTGTAGAGGTCAATTCGAACGGGTTACCTACTGCGAGAACCCACTGGCCTACCTGAACTTCATCGCTGTTACCCCAGGTGATCGCCGGAAGATTCTTTTCATCAATCCGGATAACGGCGATATCAGTGCTCGGGTCGCGGCCTACCACGGTAGCCTGATAATTCTTGTTGCTATTGAGTGTGACGATAAGCTTTTCGGCCCCGTCAATCACATGGTTGTTGGTGATGATGTAGCCATCTGATGAAATAATCACTCCCGATCCCGAGGAGTGCTGTACCTGTGGCTCCTGCTGGTATCCAAAGAAATCGTACCAGGGATTGAATACCGGCTGGACCTTGCTTTCGGTCTTCACGTGGACCACGCTGTTCACAGTGCGGCCAGCAGCACTGACAAAATCGACTGTACCATCGATGGGCAGTGGTGCGTAATTCGCTTGATAAACGGGCGGACTAAAGCCCGGAGCGGCTTCTGCTGCAGGGGTTGGCTGAATGAGGGAGTAAGTGCCGAGCGCTACGAATCCTCCGGTGAGCGCGGCGGCAAATAACATCAGGTTCTTTTTCATCGTAAGTTCACTTTGGGATTGCATGTCAAAATTAACGCCGCGATTTGCGAACGTGTATATCAGAGCCGGGGCAAAAAGTGTTAAGCCAGGAAGACAGAAATCGCCGCGAGCCGGCTTACGATTTCCCTGTGGGCCGGATGAATACGTGAGCCCAGATGGAGCGTGACAACCGGAACAGATAAGGGAAAAGAAGGATGGTGACGCCAAATCCGCTGAGCAGGAAGGTGCCGGGATGGGTGAGAAAGGAGAATGAGATCAGTCCGGCAAAGTCCAGGAGATAGAGCCCTGCCAGCACACTCATCCAGAGTATCACGGTAAGTCCCCAGCTTACATAGGCCGCACCGAAATAGAAACCCGGCTCAGGCTGGAGATTGGCATTGCACACCGGGCACACTTGATGGTTTTTGCCCAGCTGCCGGAGCGAATAGGTATTTGGATTGACGTAGAGGTGAGCTTCCCGGCACTGCGGACAGCGCAGGGCGAGCATGGAACCGAGGAGCGACTTTTTTCCGGAAGACATGATGTGGACAAAAATAAACCAGCGAGCGAAGGCAGATGGTGACCATCGTCACGCACATCCTTATTCGCAGACGACCGTATCGTAGCTGGCGCCGTAGCCCGCAAATACACCGAGGCCCCCACTGACATTGGACTGCAGGTTGTATGGCAAGGCGAATGGGCTTCCCTGATTGGAAACCTGACTCTCCAGACTCTGAATGAAGCGAAATACTCCCCGGTCAATCACACATCCACGCACCACGACCGTATCTCCGCGCTTGAAGTAACCATCCTCGTCATTGCTGTCGTCGAACTTGACGCTGTTAGGGAGACTGCCCCGGAAAGCAGAAAACTCGAACGAAAGCCCATTGAAGAAATTGTCATCGAATACTGAGCCCAGTGGAGCGATGAATCCTGCATCCTTGACTTGTCCGCGCAGTTCTTCATCGGGCACCCAATCCGGATAGCGGTTGATGCGCCGGGCAAACCACCTGTATGCATTGCCAGTGGTATCGGGATCGGTCAACGTTGCAAAGATGAGCCCCAGGCTATCGTCGGGATCTTCATTGGGAATTTGGAACCAGATTGAGTCCAGAGCCACCAGTTCATTGATCCGGGTGGAAGACTTCAGGTGATGGTCTTCGTAATCGACAAGAAGGGTGTATGTCCTTCCGACTTCACCCCACATGGATTGATCGAAGGTGGTGTAGAGGCAGATATTGAATGCCTGCAGGGCTTCGGGTGAGGTACCCAGCAGTTCGGCGGCCAGCGCCAGTTCGGTTTCCCCCAGTTCCGCCGTGCAGAAGAGATCCAGCGGTATGGTATCCAGGCCATTGGACAGGCGAACGTCAGCATCGCGCACAAAAAGATTCTCGATGCTTTGCAGGTCAGTGGGTTCAAAATATCCCTGGCTCCAGGTGAGCAGAATGATCGGAGGAAGGTCCTGCTCAATGCTGCCCTCCACCACGATCCGCGGGGGTGAAGTGGGCAGATCCACTGTAATTTCTTTTTGGCAGGAAACGATGGACAGCATGACGCCCATGAGGGCGGTTCCGGCGGCTATGAGGGGGGTAGTCTTCACGGGTGCGAATGTCGGGCAACGGAAAGGAATGGCAACGTCTTTCGCGTTTCTTCACAACTTCCGGGAGCGAATCTGCTCAGCCCTGGAGCGTCTGCATGTCCACCAGCCGCTTGTAGAGCGCGTCACGGCGGAGCAGTTCATCATGGCTGCCCATTTCCACGATCTGGCCGCCATCGAGCACTACGATCACGTCCGCCTTCTGGACCGTACTCAGCCGGTGGGCAATGACCAGTGACGTCCTGTTCTCCATGAGCCTGTATATGGCATCCTGCACAAGTTGTTCGCTTTGTGTATCCAGCGCGCTGGTGGCCTCATCCAGGATCAGGATGGGGGGATTCCGGAATACAGCCCGGGCGATGGCAATGCGCTGTTTTTGTCCACCTGACAATCGGTTTCCGCCATCGCCGACATTAAAATCATAGCGGCCTTCCAGTCTCAGGATGAACTCCTCCGCATTGGCGATACGCGCTGCTTGCTCCACGCGTTCCTGCTGCATCCCCTTTGTACCCAGTGCCATATTGTTGCGGACTGAATCGTTGAAGAGAATAGATTCCTGCGAGACAAACCCCATCATTTCGCGGATGCTGGCGATGGTGTATTGCTGAATCGGAATACCATCGAGCAGCACCTCACCTGAGGTGGGATTGTAGAAGCGGGCGAGGATGGATGCGAGTGTCGTTTTTCCGCTGCCTGATGGCCCCACGAGGGCAACGGTCTGTCCCTTCCGGATGGTGAGGTTGATGCCTCGGAGGACGGTGTGGTCGCCGTATGCAAAATGCACCTGGCGAAATTCGATATCATGGCTGAACGCAGGAGCCACGGATGCGCCAGGAGCATCGGCAATCGTTTCGCCTGCATCCATGACTTCGCGCATCCGGTCGAGGGATGCAGCTCCCTTGCTGATCTTGAAAAAGGCATCGCTCAGTGCCCGGGCGGGCTGGATGATCATGGAGAAGATGACCAGGTAACCGATGAGCATCTTGCCATCCAGTTCGCCGCTCAGCACGATGCGTCCGCCCACAAAAAGCAGGAAGCTGATGACTACGAGTGAGATGAACTCACTCATAGGAGAGCTCAGGTATTCCCGGCGATATAGCCGGTGCATCAGCCGGAAGTAGAAATCGTTCATGCGATCAAACTTCTGGCTGAACGACTGTTCCGCGTTGAATACTTTGATGATGCGGATCCCCGAAAGTGTTTCCTCGATCACGGAGATAAGCTCACCCAGGCTGCCCTTTCCGCGCTTTGCAGCATTCTTGAGACTTTTGGCTATGCGGCTGATAAGAAAGCCACTCAGCGGCAGAAAAAGCAGGGCAAACAGCGTCAGTTTCCAGCTCAGCAGAAACAGAGAAATCAGGTAAATGATGATCATGACTGGCGACTTCAGAAGCGCCTCGAGTGTACCCACCACGGAAAACTCTATCTCCATGAGGTCATTGGTCATCCGGGAAATGATATCGCCTTTGCGTTCACCGCTGAAATAGGAAACCGGCAGTCGCAGCAGCTTGCGGTACATCTTCTCCCTGAGGTCGCGGGATACTGAAGTCCGTATTCGTGCAATACTGAAAAGAGAGAAATAATTCACCAGATTCTTGGCCAGAGCCAGAGCCACGATTCCCAGGCACATCCAGACAAGGGCTTTAGACTGACCCTGAGAGCGGATAAACGACTCCATCACCTCATTCGCGCGATCTACCATACCGGTTCCACGGGTCTGGGGCTCCTCGCCTGACACACCGAACAGCACATTCAGGAAAGGCACGACGCTGAGGAAGGTAAACAGCGAGAAAATGGCGTTCAGAATATTCCAGAACAGATTGGACAGCAGTTCGCGTTTGTACGGACTGACGAGAGCAACGATATCGCGGAGCCGTTTCATGCGGTAATGCGGTCAGAACTCATCCTTGAGCAGGTCGATACCGGTGTATGAATGAGGCGTGATGGCCATCAGTTCGGAGCGCACTTCATGACTTACATCAAGGGTATCGATAAACGCATGCAAATCTTCCCGGGTGATGGAAGCTTTGCCCCTGGTCAATCCCTTCAGGGCCTCGTAGGGATCGGGATAACGCTCCCTGCGGAGGATAGTCTGGATAGCCTCGGCCACTACAGCCCAGTTGGCTTCCAGGTCACGTGTCAGTTTTTCATCGTTCAGCATGAGCTTTCCCAACCCTTTTTCAATGGAGTTGAAAGCGATCAGCGTATGGGCGAATGGCACTCCGATATTGCGCAGCACGGTGCTGTCGGTCAGGTCTCGCTGCAGTCTGCTCACCGGCAACTTCGCAGCCAGGTGTTCAAAGATGGCGTTGGCTATTCCCAGATTGCCCTCGGCATTTTCGAAGTCAATTGGATTCACCTTATGAGGCATGGCCGATGAGCCCACCTCTCCCTTTACGGTCCTTTGCCGGAAATAATCCATCGATACATAGGTCCACATATCCCGGCAGAGGTCGATGAGCACCGTATTGGTGCGCTTCAGTGCATCGAAGGTGGCGGCCAGATTATCGTAGTGTTCTATTTGTGTGGTGAAAAGAGACCGGGTGAGCTTCAGTTTTTCGTAGAGAAAGTCGTTTGCAAACTGAACCCAGTCTACCTGAGGATAAGCCACGTGGTGAGCGTTGAAGTTGCCTGTAGCTCCTCCGAATTTGGCAGAGATAGGAATTTCCTCGAGCTGGTTCAGTTGTTCATCGAGACGTTCGACGAAGACGTATACTTCCTTTCCGAGCCGCGTTGGAGATGCCGGCTGACCGTGCGTTCGGGCGAGCATGGGCACATCCTTCCATTCCCGGCTCAGGGCGATCAGCCGCTCGATGATGCGATCCACGGCAGGTATGTATTCCCCTTCCACGGCATCGCGGAAGGAAGCGGGGATTGCCGTGTTATTGATGTCCTGCGAAGTGAGTCCGAAGTGAATGAACTCCTTATAGTCGATAAGACCGAGCTGATCGAGTTTGCCGCGCAGGAAATACTCCACTGCCTTGACGTCATGGTTGGTGGTGCGTTCAATGTTTTTAATGGCGATGGCATCTTCCTCTGAGAAATTCAGGTGGATACGCCTGAGGTCTTCGATTGCTCTGGCAGGAATGGCGCGGAGCTGTTCCAGCGGTAACTCGCAGAGAGCGATGAAATATTCAATTTCTACCCACACCCGGTACCGGAGGAGGGCATATTCCGAGAAATAGACCGAAAGAGATTCGGTTTGGCTGCGGTACCTGCCATCGATGGGGGATATAGCGAGGAGCGAATTCAAGGGCATGTGCTGGAGGAAAGAGGCAAAGGTAGCGGGAATAGCGGGGTGAGCTTAACCAAAGAGCTCGCTGAACCGGAAGGTCTCACTGGCCCGGATGCCTTTTTCGGTCTGGACGAGCGTTGCACATTCGTTTACGCTGTCATGCTCGAAGAAGAGCACATGCTCCCGTTTGGCGGCCTCTTCGAGAAACCTGCCTTTTTCCTCCAGTGTGATCAGAGGCCGGGTGTCGTAGCCCATCACGTAGGGCAGCGGGATATGTCCGGCCGATGGCAGCAAGTCGGCCATGTAAACCACGGTGCGGCCCTGGTATGGGATATGTGGAATCATCATGCTGTCGGTGTGGCCATCAACAAACAAGACATCGAAACCGAGCGCTGTAGATGCGAAATCTGATGGTCTGTCGATGAACCTGAGTTGTCCACTTTCCTTCAGCGGTATGATATTCTCCTGGAGGAAGCTCGCCTTCTCGCGGGCATTTGGATGGGTGGCCCATTGCCAGTGTCGTTCGCAGCTCCAGAAGGTGGCTGCGGGGAATGCCGGTCTGAATCCTTCACCGGATGGATTGCGCTCGATCGCCCCGCCGCAGTGGTCGAAGTGAAGGTGAGTGAGAAACACATCCGTGATATCGTTGCGGTGGAAGCCCTGAGCAGCGAGCGACTTATCGAGGGTATCTTCACCGTGCAGGTAGTAATAGGAAAAGAACTTCTCGCTCTGCTTGTTGCCGATGCCCGTGTCGATCAGGATGAGCCGGTTGCCATCTTCGATGAGCAGGCACCGCATGGACCATGAGCACATATTGAGCTCGTCGGCCGGATTGGACTTTTGCCAGATGGTTTTGGGAACAACGCCAAACATGGCCCCTCCATCGAGTTTGAAGAGGCCGGTTTCAATGGGGTATAACTTCATAGCATGAGTGGTCAGTGCGGATTGACGCGCTGGGCCGTGTAGCGGGATGGCGGAGTATATCCCGGGTTAGGCTTGCGGTCGGGGTCAAAACCGAACAGCCGGTTATCCTTGATGATGCTGTCCACGTAGGTCGGCACCAATGATTCCCAGCCCAGGTGGCCATGCTTGATCATATCCAGCACATCCTTGGAGTAAATATCAATAACCTCTTCGTTGTAGTCCTGAATATCCACCAGACGCTTGTTGTACACGAGGTAGTCGTAGAGCGGCTTGAGTCTTGGGTGCACCGGGCAGTTGCGCGTGGTAATCATGGTGCCGGTGGAGGCATCTTTCCAGGGATAGAGATAGATTTTCATATCGCGGCTGAAGAGGACACCAAAGGCCTCCAGGATGCCGCCGTTCAGGTCGCGGTAGTATTTCTCGTTGAAAAGTTCCAGGAGCATATTCGCTCCCATGATGATGCCCATGCGCTTGTTGGTGTACTTGGAGAAGTACTCCACCAGCTTGTAGTATTTGGAATAATTGGACACCAGCACTGTTTGTCCGAGAGAGCAGAGGATGTCTGCCCGGTCGAGGAAATCCTGTTCGTTGATATCCCCTTCCGCACGCAGGTTATTCAGGGTCACTTCAAAGAGCACCTGGATATTGTCTTTATCTACGCGGTATTCCTTCTCGAAGAGCTGCATACCCTTCATGATCATATCAATGTTCACGCGGGTGACCGGGCGGAAGCTCCCTCGGAGAGCGAGGATATTCTTTTTGTAGAGCACATCGGCCGCCTGCAGGTTACGGCCGTCGGGTGAAAAGATCACCGCGTCGGTCATCCCGTTCTTCACCAGCTGAAGCGAAAGCAGGCGGTTATCCACCTTTTCGAAGTCGGGGCCGGTCATCTGGATCATATCGATCTCCACCTGGTCCCGTGACAGGTTGTCGTAGAGGGAGAGCAATAACTCTTCCGGCTTTTGGTAAAAGAAGTGGCAGCCGTAGAGCAGATTCACGCCCAACTGGCCTACAGTAGCTTGTTGCAGGAGCGCATCCGGTTCGTGCAGGCGGGCATGCAGGATGACCACATTGGGTTCTCCGGACGGATCTGTCTGGAACTTCACGCCCATCCAGCCGTGTCCCTGAATAGTCTTTTGGTAGTTGATGGTTGCGAAGGTGTCTGCAAACGCAAAGAACTTACGCGTGGGGTGATCCCTTCTCCTCAGCCGGTCCTCAATGAGCTTGTACTCATGGTTGAGCATGTTCACGAGTCGGGGCTTGCATACGTAGCGGCCTTTTTCCTCTTTTCCGTAAATCGCGTCGCTGAAATCCTTGTCGTAGGCGCTCATCGCCTTGGCGATTGTTCCGCTTGCTCCGCCGGCGCGGAAGAAATGGCGAACCACTTCCTGACCTGCCCCGATTTCGGCGAAGGTGCCATAGATATCCGGATTCAGATTAATCCGGAGAGCCTTCTGGTTCGTTGAAAGAATCACCCTGTCCTGATCCACGATATGCTCTGATTATGGTTTCCAAAAATACGTCCCCCGGTGGTGCGGTAAAGCCAATCCATGTGAAGATCGCTGCAATCACAAAAACCACCAATTCTATAAACCCCGGTTGGAGTTGCCGGGTTCAACTTTGCTGTCGGGAAATCACCGTTTCTTCTCCACAGCATTATAGAGATGTTCGATGGCCACGAGCGTGGCGGGGCACCGGTGCAGGTTTTGCTCGTACACCTCCGCCTGATCGTAGAAGTCCTTGCGGTACAGGTGAGGAAAATGAGCGCAGTCATGCGGGCGCAGTTCGTACACCTTGCACAGCCCCTTCTTGCGGTCGAAGAACTGGCATGGAGTAGACCGGTTCATGATGTCACCTGTTTCCTCCTCCGTATAGAGCCACTTGTCGTAGAACTCCCCGTAAGTCATACCGAGGTGCGAAGCCAGGCGCTTCACCTCCGCCTTTTTCCAGGTCGGAGTCATCGTCATACAGCAGTTGCCGCAGGAAATGCAGCTCACTTCTTCCCAGGCCTTTTTCTCGGCCTCTTTCATGGCCTTGCGAGCTTCCGGCGGGCGTTTCTTCTCGAGTTTCCTGAGGAAAGCAGCAAGCACCTTCTTCTTGCGATAGGCGCGCTGCCTGTACTTGCGGATATCCAGCTGCTGCATATATTTCGGGCCGGCTGTACCGGTCACATCGGGTTCAAAAAGAAAAGGCAAGCCCCTTATATCGCACCGCTACAACCTCCTGCCTTTGCTGCCTTCCGGCCCTGGAGGATTAAGAGGGAGCTGGTCGTATAAGACTTGCCTTTGGAGGCAAATGTAGTGCGAAGAGAGTGATTCGTCCAATAAAGCTCAACCACCGGCAGATGGGATATACGCTTCCAATACCTTTGCGGGCATTACCATCCGGCAAACCTGAGCATGAGCATGGACCCACAGCCCGACGTTTCCATCGTGATTCCCTTGCTGAACGAAGAGGAGTCGCTTCGCGAACTGGCTCTATGGATCCGCAGGAGTTGTATGGATGCCGGTCTCACCTGCGAGATCATCTTTGTGGATGACGGAAGCCGTGACACCTCGTGGCAGGTCATTGAGTCCCTTGCCCTGGAGGATAGTGCTGTGCGCGGAATCCGCTTTGCCCGGAACTACGGTAAGAGTGCGGCTCTGCATACCGGCTTTGAGGCGGCCCGTGGAGAGGTCGTCATCACCATGGATGCTGACTTACAGGACTCTCCTGATGAGATTCCGGGACTCGTGCGCATGATCCGGGACGACGGGCTTGACCTGGTGAGTGGATGGAAGCAAAAGCGGTTTGATCCGCTGAGCAAGACCATTCCCACCAAGCTGTTCAATTGGGCCACCCGGCGGATGAGCGGCATATCGCTGCACGACTTCAACTGCGGACTCAAGGCCTATCGCAGGGAGGTAGTCAAGAGTATTGAGATTTTTGGTGAGATGCACCGGTACATACCCGTGATTGCCCACCGAGAGGGATTCCGCAAGATTGGCGAGAAGATCGTGGAGCACAGGGCGCGGAAGTACGGCAAGTCGAAATTTGGGTTTGAGCGCTTCATCAATGGCTTTCTGGACCTGCTGACCATCACGTTCATTTCCCGTTTCGGGAAAAAGCCCATGCACTTCTTTGGAACGCTGGGTGTGCTGGTTTTTCTGATCGGTTTCATCGCCTTCGGATACATCGGAGGCATGAAGCTCTACGCGCTGGCCCTGGATGTGCCGGCGAAGAATATCGCCACGCTTTCGGGGTTCTACATTGCCCTTACTGCTATGGTCATCGGTACGCAACTCTTTCTGGCCGGCTTCATCGGTGAGATGATTGTGCGCAACTCCAGCAGGAGAAATGAATACCTCGTGGCGGACCGGATCGGGTAGCCGCTCAGCTGAGCAGGAACGGTCCATTGATCCCCCCGGGCGCAAAGTCATAGAGGTTGCCGGGGATGATACACGGAGGCGCAGCTGGGCATAAAAACGATTCAAACCGGGAATCAGACAGAGCAGATTCAGGCCATGGCCCCGGATCCCAGAACCTCGTCGCCATTGTACCAGGCGGCGAATTGACCAGGTGCAACGCCCTTTTGCGGCTCGTTGAAGAGCAGGAATATACCCTCATCAAAGCGATACAAGACAGCTTCAGCCAGTGGCTGACGGTATCGGATTCGGGCGAGCACGGGCATGGAAGAGCCCATGGATGGCTTTTGGTCCGGGCGCACCCAGTTGACCTCTTCTTCTGCACAGAAGACCACCTGACGATAGAGTGCCGGGTGATTTTCGCCCTGACCCACGATGACCTCGTTTCGCTCCGTGCTGGTACCTACGATGAACAGCGGCTCCGGTCGTCCGCCCACACCCAGGCCCTTGCGCTGGCCGATGGTATAGAAATGCGCGCCCTGGTGCTGGCCAGCAGGAGTCCGCACAGCCCGGGCCAGGTCGAACGGACGCGCCAGCTCAATCAGGTCGGCATGCGTTGGCTGGACGGGGATGGGGTCGCGTTCAAAAATCGGATCTGAAGCACTGACCTCCAGGATCTTGCCTTCTTTTGGCTCCAATTGTTGCTGAAGAAATACCGGCAACTTCACTTTACCGATAAAGCACAAGCCTTGGGAGTCCTTTTTGTCGGCCGTGGGCAATCCGATTTCCCGGGCGATTCGCCTGACCTCGGGCTTGGGCAGGTGACCGATAGGGAAAAGGGCTTTGGAAAGCTGCTCCTGGGTGAGCTGGCAGAGGAAGTAGCTCTGATCTTTATTGGGATCCGCGCCTGCGAGCAACCTGTACCTCGTCGCGCCATCCGGGGAGATAAATTCCTCGCGACGGCAATAGTGTCCGGTGGCGACAAAGTCGGCCCTCAGGCTCATGGCGGCCTTCATAAACACATCGAACTTGATTTCGCGGTTGCACAGGACATCCGGATTGGGCGTCCTCCCCTGCTCATATTCCCGGAACATATACTCCACGATGCGCTCGCGGTAAACTGCGCTGAGGTCGAGGACCTGAAACGGAATGCCCAGGTGCTCGGCCACGAGCATCGCATCGTTGCTGTCGTCGATCCAGGGGCACTCGTTGTTAATCGTCACCGACTCGTCATGCCAATTGCGCATGAAGACACCGATGACTTCGTATCCCTGCTTGAGGAGCATCCAGGCGGCCACACTCGAATCCACCCCACCTGAAAGTCCGACCACTACGCGTTTTGACATGGCGGGGCAAAGGTATGCAGGGCCCGTGGAGCGGCCAATCAGGAGATAGCCTGCCGAACACTCCTTGTGACTAACTTAGCCCACTATGGCAACCCTTTTACCGGGTAGCCGTCTAACCCATGTCGCGTGGCTGAAGAAAAGCAACTCGAAGCACTGATTCAGGGCTGTCTCAACGGAGACAGAAGGTCGCAACAGCTTGTGTATAAGATGTTTTACGGAAAAATGAAAGCTGTTTGCCTCCGCTACACCCGCGACGCTGATCAGGCCATGGATGTTTTGCAGGAAGGCTTTATCAAGGTTTTCCAAAACCTGGACCGGTACACCGGGACGGGGTCATTTGAAGGCTGGATCAGGCGGATTATGGTAAACCTATCCATAGACCGCTTCAGGAAGAGCAAGCAAGACCATGTGCTGCTCGAGGATTATGCCGGCATTGAAAATGCCGGTGATGACACTGAAGCCGATGATGAGGATGAGGAAGAATACGACTTCAAGCCCCACCAGATCATCGAGGCGATGCAGCAGCTATCGCCGGCCTACAGGACTGTGTTCAACCTTTATGTGTACGAAAACTATACTCATCAGGATATTGCCGACGCGCTCGGTATCAGCGTAGGGACCTCAAAGAGCAACTTCGCTAAAGCGCGGAAAAACATGAAGAAACTGCTACTCAAAAACCAGGGAATTCGCTTATGAGCCTGATTCGACGCGACTTTGAAGAAAGCCTGCGAAATGCGATGGAGGGCTATGAACTTCCTTACGAACCCAGCCGCTGGCGGTTCGTTGAACGCAGAATCCGACGGCGGACTGTTGGTGACTTCGCCAGTCTGATTGCTATTTCGTCCGCTGCTGTTGCGGTGATTGGCGGTGCTTTTCTTTATCATGCCCAAAACCATATCGATGCTGAAGCCACGCCGGGCTATGCTGCGGCGCGGATGGAGGGTTTCGAACCGGTAAGCAGCATTGTTACCATTGGTGAGCGTGAGGAAGAAGGGCTGTTCATGACCAGTGCTGAGATCCTCCTGTATCCCGAAGTGACCCGGAGGCTGGACCAATCCGTCCGCAACATGGTGGTCACTCCTGCCGAGACAACGGCTACTGCCGCGAGCGCGCCTGCAGAAACAACGCCGGTCAGTTCAGCTATTCCAGTTGAACCGGGATCTGCTGAAACAGGCCGCAATTCCAAGCCATCTTCTTCTGAGAACGGAGCTGTCCTCGCCATGAGTGTGAGTCTGCGCAATGCTTGTGCAGGTAACGAAATTGAGTTTGACGTAGCAAATGGCCCCGACAAGGGCAGTTACCTCTGGAATTTCGGGGATGGCAATTTCAGTAACAAGCCGCTTCCTACCCACCGCTATGACAAAGCGGGAACTTTTGACGTCTCACTCTCGGTGACAGACCAGAACGGAAGGATTACCACCAATGTGATGACTGGTCTCGTGACGATCAATCCCGCTCCCAAGGCTGACTTTGAGTGGGACTTTGCGGAGAATACGGAAGGCCGTCCGGTGGTGAAAATTGTAAATACCACAGAGCATGGCAGCAAGTTTTCGTGGACGTTCGGGGACGGCAGCACATCGTCCAGCATCAATCCGGTCAAGACGGTTGAGCAAGACGGCAAGCTGATGGTGGTTCTTCATACTGAGAACGAGTGGGGATGCACGGACAGTAAAGTGAGATACATCCACGTCAACCATGATTATGATCTCCAGGCTCAGGAAACGATGGTGGCCAGAAAGGATGTGTTTATGCCCAGTGCGCTGAAGTCAGGACGGATGAACTTCAAGATGAAGATATTCAGCGGAGATCAGGTTGTGTATGAAACCTCCAACCGAAACAAAGGTTGGGATGGCCATCTCCCGGGCGGTGCGCTGGCCGAGGCAGGGCAATCTTACACATGGATCGTGATTATTTCGAATGAAACCACGCGCGAAGAGAAGTTCTTCAATGGTGTGGTCCGGATTGTCAATCCTTAACCAAAATCAACTATAACCAGCAGAGATCCCGAACCCTTCAAGGTTCGGGATTTTTGTTTTCGGCAGAAAGGAAATGGATGCGGGGGAGGAAGAACCTGGTCTGTTCAACCCGGATAATGCCTTTGAATCCGACTACTTTTGTGAGGCCCGTTATGTTACGACTGGTGATCCGGTTACTCCCTGTCATCCTCATCCTTGTGTCGGGTGCTCCCTTCCTTGAAGTACGCGGACAGTGGACCCTTGTCCCGTCCTCATCACCCTGTGTCTGCGATGGTTCCTTTACTTACCTCTCGTCGCTCACAGCGCCATTTCAGGTTCAGATCACGGATGCCGATGGCATAGAGCTCGCCAACTTCATTTCACCAAATTCAACCATCAGCTACTTTGGCCTGTGTCCTTCCCTTTTCACCATCACCATCACGGCCAATGGCGGCGGAGAAGTGCAGGTGTTCAGTTTGGCTGGCGGATCCATCAATCCCGGAACAGCTGGCAGCGCCTCGGTATGCTCGAATGCCGGACCCACGCCCCTCTCCTCTTTTATCGCGGGTTTTCAGCCGGGCGGACAGTGGACTAACCCCTCCGGAGGTTCGGACAACGGCAATTTCAATCCCCAGACGGAAAACCCCGGGCTCTATGTCTATACGCTGAACTCCGGCGGGTGTGAGGTCAGCACGGGTGTTCTCGTTTCCGAAACAGCCAACTCCAACGCTGGATTATCGACCACTTATCTCATTTGTGAGAACTACGCCCCATTTTTCATGACCGATGTCCTCACGGGAAACCCGAATGCCGGGGGAACGTGGTCCTTTGCCGGAGGCACCACCATGGACGGGTGGTTCCAGCCCGCCACCATGAATAACGGGTTATTCACCTATACCGTGCCTGGAGTTCCGGGATGTGATCCGGTGGTATCCACGCTCTTTGTCATTGAGAATACCATTCCCAACCCCGGCACCAACACCAGCATTCTGGTATGTCAGGGTGCGGCTCCATTCAGCATGTATGCGCAATTGGGCGGCAATCCGGATCCAGGAGGCATCTGGTACAACCAGCAGAACCAGGTGGTGAACAACCTGTTCAACCCTGCGGTTCAGCCCGCCGGAATTTACCGGTACAGTGTGGACGGTCAGACCCCATGTACCGACCAGGAGTCTTTTCTGACCATTGCGTTCACCGCTACCAATCCATCGGGTTCCGGCGGAGTACTGAACATCTGCCAGAGTGCCTCACCGGTAAACCTGTTCAATACCCTTGGTGGCAATCCGGTACCCGGTGGTACGTGGACTAATGCACAAGGCCAGGTGGTGAGCGGTACTTTCCATCCCGCTAACCAGTCGTCCGGGACCTTCACCTACTACTATCCCAATGTGGGGTGCACGCCCTCCAATGCGATGGTGAGTGTGCATGTACAGTCCGTTCCTCAGGCAGGCAACGATCAAAGCGTATCGGCATGCGTTGCAGACGGGCCGTTTCTGCTGAACAGTTATCTCTCGCCGGGCGCCACACCAGGTGGAATGTGGACACTCGGCGGACAGGCTGCTTTACCTGTGTACACCCCATCGGGTCCGGGCAGCTATACATTCACCTACACCGTAACCGGCGCGCCCTGTCCGACTGACCAAAGTGTGTTGCAACTTCAGCTTGAAGCCCCTCCCCCTTCCATTGCGGATGTACATGCGTCACTTTGCGCGACTTCAGATCCGGTGCCCCTTTCGGGATACTACCCCGGAGTGGGTCCACTTCAGTTCGCCGATGCTTCTGGAACGTCCGCTGACACCTTTCATCCTGGCGCACCCGTTGCCTTGCCCATCACCGTTACCCTGCCATCCGGCAATAGCTGTCCGCCCAGCACAGCCCAGTGGGTGGCCGATATCGAGCAGCCCGCATTTGCTCCGGCCACCATTCCCTTGCCCGTATGCTCCAGTGAAGCCACGGTAGATTTGACCGCCACTGGGTTCGTTACCGATTACAACGCCGGCACCTGGCAGCAGGACGGCATTGAAGTGCCGCCGGTCGTACCCCTTGAATTCACCGGCCAGCAGGCCTTCACGTTCACCACGGAGCCCGGATTCAGTTGTCCTTCCTCCGTGCTCACCGTGCTGGTGCAGGTCACCGAGGCCCCCGATGCTGGTCCGGACGTTCTGGCCACTCTCTGCATCACGGATGCTGCGGTGGATTTTTCCTTGCTCCTTCCCGGTGCGGGCAGTGGAGCTGGCTCGTGGTTCATGGGCGAAATACCCCTGGCGCAGTCCGCGTTTGATCCCTCCATTGGACAGGATGCCACTTACCGGTTTGTGGTAGAAGTTTCGGGATACTGTCCGCCCGATGAAGCGCAGCTTATCATAGAGGTTGACCCCGGCATCACGCTCGATCTCGGTGCTGATGTTGTTGGCTGCCATGGAGATCCTGCGCAGGTGATCGGTGTGGAGCCCTTATCCGGATACAACTACCAATGGACTGGAAGCGGATTCAGCGGTGATAGCCAGACCTCGGAGGTCAGCTTTCCGATTCAGAACACAGGCAGTACCCCCGTCACTACGGCGCTCACCCTTCAGGCCGGCAATGGTGTTTGTGAGGCTGCCGATGCCATCACCATCACGGTGCATCCTCTGCCAGAGGTGGAGGTCAGCGGGCCTGACAGTGCCTGTGACGGCGAGCAGATTACCCTGACGGCTCAGGCAGGAAGTCCGATCTTATGGACAGGCAGCATACCCTTTGTCAATCCTTCGGCGAGCCAGCAGACCATGACCACCACAGACACCTTCACCTACGGTGTGGAGGTCACATCCGTTGCCGGATGCACCAACAGCGTTTCGGGCAGCGTGCAGGTATTTCCCCTGCCGTCAGCAGAAGTGGAGGCTTTGCCCGGTGAGGGCTGCCAGCCCTACACATACGGTTTGCAGCTCGGGTCAGCCAGCACTGGCATTTCCACCACCACATGGACCATTGACGGGGCTTTTGCAGGCACCGGCACGAGCGCCACGTGGACCTTTGAAGAAGCCGGATGGTATGATCTCGCTTTGGAAGTAACCTCACCGGGAGGTTGTGAATCCACCCTCACATGGGACTCCCTCGTTCATGTCCTGGTTCAGCCCGAGGCTGGCTTCAGTTATTTACCGGAAACACTTTCGCTGCTGCAACCGGTGGCAGAAGTAGCGAGTTCCGCTTACCAGGCCGACTTCCTGCAGTGGTTTCTGGATGGAGCGATCATCTCGCTGGAATCCCTGTTCATGCTCACGCTGCCCGCTGATGCAGCCGGCAGTTATATACTATGTCAGCGTGCAGTCAGCAGCGATGGTTGTGCCGACACCCTGTGCGTTGAGCTCGAGGTCGAGAATACCCCCTTGTTTTACGCACCCAACACCTTTACCCCCGATCAGGACGGACTCAACGAAGTCTTCCGCCCCGTTTATCTGGGGTATTTGGACAACTCCTACCACCTTCAGGTATTTGATCGCTGGGGCGTTTTGATTTTTGAGACCCAGGACCCGGAGGAAGGATGGACCGGAGCTGTTAACCGTGGCAACTACTTTGCTCCGGACGGAGTCTATCTGTGGCAAATTGAGCTTCGGGATGCCTCGTTACCGGAATACGTGCGATACCAGGGCCATGTCACCCTTCTCCGCTGACCGTGTGATTGCGCGCCTGGGCTTCAAATCCAATTCGCTGTTTCACCCATTCCGTATTTCCTTTGTACATCATGAACCCTTCCAGCCGAATGAGAAAAATGGCACGGGCCCTTGCCGTATTATTCATGTTGGCCTGCACAGCTCCATTGAGGGCGCAGGTGGACTGTGATGTGCCGGGCAACTATTGCATGAGTGCGATGACCATCAATACCTGCGATGGTGTCATCCTCGATGCAGGAGGAGGTTCAGCCTATCCCGACGACCAGATTACCATGACCATTTGTCCGGATACTCCGGGCAACGTCATCCAGCTCCAGTTTGATGCCTTTTCACTTCAGACATCTTCGAACAACAACAACTCCGACTACCTGGTCTTTTTTGATGGAGCGAACACCAGTGCCCCATCGCTTGGATCCTACACCGGCACTTCCCTTCAGGGCTTATCGGTGACTGCCACCATCAACAATGAAAGCGGCTGCCTCACACTCGTTTTTGACCCCAATGGCAATCCCAACGCCGGCTCGCCCGGTTTTGCTGCGCAGGTCAGTTGCACCACCCCATGTGCCCCTCCGGTATCAGCGAGTGCGTATCTGGATCCGCTGCCCACTCCGGGTGAAGATCTGGTGAAAGTCTGCGTGGGCACACCCGTCTCCTTTACGGATGACGGATCCTTTGCTCAGCCTGGTTTCACTCTGGAGCAGTACAACTGGAACTTTGGCAACGGAGACATCGACAGCACCAGTGGTTCCGTGGTGACCTACACCTTTGAACAGCCCGGAGAGTATCTGGTGGCCCTGACGGTTGAAGATGACAACGGATGTGGTAGTCTGAATCTCGAGCCATTGCAGGTATTGGTCAGCACCATTCCGCAATTTCCTGGCGTATCGCTCAACACGACAGCTTATTGTTTTGGGCAGGCCATAGAGCTTGATGCGGGGGATGTGGTCAGTCCGACATGGACAGCCCTTCCGCCTCAGGTTGTGAGCGGCGAGACCTACCTTCAGGATGGCGCAGGATTTTCCTATTCCACCTCGCTGGTGTTCGACTTTTTTGAGGAAGGCGCCGTAGTGGAGAATTGCTGCAATGGTCAGCCCAATGATCTGCAGAGCATCTTCGTCAATATGGAGCACAGCTTCCTTGGAGACCTCGGCATCACGATTACCTGTCCGAATGGCACTACGGTCAGTCTCCTCGACTGGCCCAACGCAGGCGGCAGCACCTTTCTCGGAGAAGCTGTTGACGATGGATCTCAGACACCCGGGACAGGCTATGACTATTTCTGGGATCCATGCGCCACCAATGGAACCCTCAGTGAAAATACCCCTGGGGGATTCAACACTCCCCTGCCCAGCGGCACCTATGAATCCAGTCAGAACCTCTGCAACCTGGTCGGTTGTCCGCTTAACGGGCAATGGACCTTTGGTGTCACGGACAACCTCGCCATTGACAATGGGTATATATTCTCCTGGGGAGTGAATATCAATCCCGCCCTCATACCCGGGCTCACCACTTTCACTCCGACGATTGGCGCGGGGGCTGACAGTTCTTACTGGTCGGGGCCATTCATCGGCAGTGCGGATTCCGGATTGGACATGATTACGCTGGACATCACCGAACCCGGGTCTTACGATTACACCTACACCGTAGTTAACAGTTTCGGCTGTTCCAACGACACCACCATCACCGTTGTGGTAGAGCTTCCCCCGCTGGTAGATGCCGGAGAGGATCTTCTCTTTAATTGCGAGCCTTTGCTCATAGAGGGCGGATTTCAGGATCTCCCTCCACCACAGTGCGGAGATGCAGCCGGCACATACACCCATTGCTATCAGGACAATCAGAACTACGTGGTGACATACTGTCCCGACAATCCTGGCGACGGCATCTCTGCCATGGAGATTGCGTTCCAGCAGGGATCCGTAGAGAACTTCTTCGATGAGTTTTATGTGTATGACGGAGACAACACCTCTGCTCCCTTGTTGGCCGGTTATGCCTGGCCTCTTTACGGCAATCTTTCCGGGCTTGTATTTACAGCCACCAATCCTACTGGCTGTCTGACAATCCAGTTGACTCCGGATGGATCGGTATCCTGCCAGAACGGTGGCCAGACTCAATGGATCTACGATGTCAGCTGTGTGTCAATGGTGAACTACATCTGGTCATGGAGTCCGGGCACCGGGCTTAGTGATCCCAATTCCCCTGTGACCATGCTGAACGCATTGGCCGCAACCACCACTTACACCCTAACGGGCTATCCTGCGGGCACTCCCGAATGTGCCGTCAGTGATGAGGTGGTCGTGGAGATAGCCACTGATCTGGTCATTGATACCGAGAACCTCTATCAGGTATGTCCGGGCAATGAAGTGACGGTGGAAGCCCCCACCATCAGCGGTGGATCCCCCCCTTATGACATCCAGTGGTTCAATGACCAGGGACAGGCCATTGCCGGCGACAGCTTCACCACCACCGTTGAAGAAGCTGAAGAATTTTGTGTCACGGTCACAGACGATTGCGATACAGAAGCTGCGGATTGCGTGCTGGTGAATCTTTTTCCGGAGATACCTGCCACGTTTGTGATGGATCCACCTTTCGGATGCGATCCGCTGAGTGTACTGATGACCAGTGACTACACGGACTATGATCAGGTCGAGTCCATGGTTTGGGATCACGGCAATGGAGCAGTATCCACCACTATGGGTTCCGTGAATGCCCAGTACAACCAGGCAGGACTCTATTATCCGTCGCTTAGCATTACGGACATCCATGGATGCGTGTATGCCCACACATCTGCCACACCCGTGAATGTATGGCCAACACCATTTGCCGTATTCCAGACCACCCCCGATATCGCCATTTTACCCAATACCACCTTTGCCTTCACCAATCTGTCCGTGAACGCCACGGATTACGTCTGGGACATTTCAGGATTCGGGACATCACAGGCGGCAGATACCACCTTCACGTTTCCCTCCGAGCAGGCCGGCATTTATTACGTCTGGCTATACGCATACTCCAATTACGGCTGTGTGGACTCCACCTTCCGGCAGGTTGTCGTGGAGGAGGACATAGACATATACATTCCGAACACTTTTACGCCCGATTACGACGGCATCAATGATGCGTGGCAGGTACAGGGCAGAGGGTTTCAGGATCAGGGCTTTCAGATGCAGGTCTTTGACCGGTGGGGTGATGTGGTGTACGAAAGCGCTGACCCCAGGGAGGCGTGGACCGGCAATTTCAAGGGCGGCGATACCTTTGTGCCGGACGGCGTATACTTCTATCGCTGTGTGATCCGTGATATCCAGAATGATGTGAATCACCTGTACGAGGGGCATGTGTTGATTATTCGGTAAGCCTGACTGACAGTCACTTACCCCCAGCCGTTTGTACATTTGAGTCCGGATTTCCTGGCAAGCAACGAATCACCTCAGAATACCGTCTTGAGAACGCACTCATTAACCTTACTATGACCTTACGTATACTCACGATCATACTTCTGATTTCTGCGCTGCACACCCGTGCGCAGGTGGATTGTGGCATCCCCGACAACTACTGCATGCAAAACGGCACGATCAACATTTGCACTGGAACTATATTCGACAATGGAGGAGGCGGCCCTTACACGGATGCCAATTTCACCATGACCATCTGTCCGGACACTCCCGGCGATGTCATCTCACTCAACTTCGTAGCCTTTGCCCTTCAGACGAGCGGGAACCCCAATCAGAGCGACTACCTTTCCATTTACGACGGCAACAGCACTGCGGCTCCCTCCCTTGGCGACTATACCGGCAACTCCATTCAGGGGCTTCAGGTCACCGGCACGGTGAACAACACCTCCGGCTGTCTGACACTCGTTTTCACCGATAACGGAGCACCAAACACCACCATTCCCGGTTTTGAGGCTGAGGCTGTATGCACAACGCCGTGCGATCCGCCCACTGCCGTTTCCGCCATCACCAACCCCACACCGGATGGCCTTGAACAATCCGTAAGTGTATGCCTCAACGCCCCGGTATCATTCAGCGGGCAGGGCTCATCAGCCGCACCCGGGTTCAATCTTTCTGATTACATCTGGAACTTTGATGACGGTACCACAGCGAACGGTCAGAATGTAACACACAGCTTTGAAGAGCCGGGGGAGTACGTGGTCACGCTCACGGTAGAAGACGATAATGGCTGCCAGAGTCTGAACCTCCTGCCCTTGCAAGTGCTGGTATCCACCATACCCACGTTTCCCGGGCTGGAGGACCAGACGACCTGTTTCGGCGAAACCATCACGCTCACCGGGAATGCCGAAAGCACCACGTGGACGGCACTTCCTCCGCAGGTTGTGGCTGGGCAGACTTACCTTGCCGACGGAGCCGGGTTCTCCTATTCCACTTCGCTCATCTTCGACTTCTTTGAAGAAGGCGCCATTCTCGAGGATTGCAATGACCTGTACAGCATCCTTGTGAACATGGAGCACAGCTTCATGGGCGACCTCGGATTGTTCATCACTTGTCCGGACGGCACCACGGTTGATCTCGTTGACTGGGCCAGTAATGGCGGAGGAGGCACCTTTCTGGGAGAGGCCGTAGATGATGGCACCAACATTCCGGGTGTTGGGTATGATTACTATTGGGCACCCGATGCCACCAACGGAACCTGGGGGCAAAATGCCGGAGGAGAAGCCATCTTGCCGAGTGGCACTTACGAAGCAGCAGGCAACTTATGCGACCTTGTGGGGTGTCCGCTGAATGGCGCATGGACGTTTAACGTCACGGATAATCTCGCTGTTGACAACGGATTTATTTTTTACTGGGGAATCAACTTCAATCCAGCCCTGTTTCCCGGCATTACCACTTTCACCCCTTCCATTGGAATGGATGCGGATAGCTCCTATTGGTCAGGTCCCCACATCAGTTCATTTGATCAGGATCTTGATGTCATCAGCATTTTCCCTCCGGCGCCGGGCTCCTATGATTTCACCTACACCGTGCTGAACAGCTTTGGTTGTCAGTTTGACACCACCATTACCGTTACGTTTGAGCAGGCCATGGGAGTAAGTGCCGGACCCGACCAGGTGTTCGCTTGCGGAGAACTTCAGTTAGAAGGCGGATTTCAAGGCATGGATGCCGCCAGCTGCAGTGAAGACAGCGGGGTGTTTGAATATTGCTATACCGACAATGAAAACTTTACGTGGAACTTTTGTCCGGACGATCCCGGCGATGGCGTCACGTTCATGACCTTCACCTTCATACAAGGACAGATGGAGGGTTTCTTCGATGACTTCATTGTATATGATGGCCCCAACACCAGTTCTCCTGTTCTGGCCAACTGGACCATAGGTGATGCTACCGGCCAGTCGTGGACTGCTACCAACCCCAGCGGGTGCCTGACCATCCAGTTCAGTTCGGATGGGTCGGTATCCTGCGAAACCGGCTTCTTCTTCCAGCCGTGGACCTATGAAATTTCGTGCTCCGCCAGCGGTCCTCAGTACACCTGGGAGTGGGAGCCAGCGGAGTTCCTCAATAACCCCAACATTCCTCAGCCCACCATCACCAATCTTTCCCAGGCCACCACCTTCACCCTGACAGGTTATCCCGCAGGCCATCCCGCATGTGCATCCACAGATGAGGTCGAGGTAACCATTGATGCTCTGGGTGATCCTGGCATCAGCAATTCCATTCAGATCTGCAGCACCGATGCACCGTTTGACATGACCGACGAATTACTTGGCACGCCGGTGACCACAGGTGAGTGGACCGACCCACAGGGCACTACCATGCCGGGCGGACAGTACGATCCTCTGGTGAACCAGCCCGGTGTATATACCTATACTGTGCAGCTTCCTGATTGCGAGACCTTCTCCGAGCTGACCGTGAATCAGGCGCTGCCTACGGAGATCACGATAGCCAATGACACCTCGCTATGTTACCTCGGAGATTTGAATCTCGAGCTGATCACCTTGCTTTACGGACAGCCCCCGTTTGATTATTCCTGGACTTATAGTGGTGCAGACGTTGCCTCAACCGAAGACGCGGCGTACAATCCACCGGCGAGCGGACTGGCTTGCCTCGAGGTCACGGACGCATGCGGCTATGTGATTGAAGACTGCTTTAACGTGCTTGTAGAACCCCTTGTGGATGTTGAGTTCAGCGCTGACACGACGCGGTCATGCTGGCCCGAAGCCTTCGAGCTTCAGATCCTCACAGATGGCAGTCTTTACCTGAACAGCACCTGGGAAATCAGCGACGGCACGGTCATTCAGAATGATCCCGAATACACACACCAGTTTGAAGATCCCGGGGTGTATGACGTAAGGCTCACGCTTGTATCGGCGCTCGGTTGCAGCTATGGTCTGACGGTTCCGGGCTACCTGACCAGCAACGCACCACCAGTGGCCCAATACACCCTTTCGCCCTATCCGACAGATGCCACAGATACCCACATCTTCTTTACAGACGCATCGGAGGGCAGCGTTGAAGCATGGGAGTGGCTGTTCAACTATCCCAATACGATAGGCATTTCCAATGAGCAGAATCCAGACTTCGTCTTCCCGATTGGCAGTGGAGGCACTTATCCTGTGCAGTTTACCGTGACTGACGAAAACAACTGCACCGATGTAATCCTGAGTCCGGTCATCATTAACGATATCTTCCAGTATTACGTTCCCAATTCCTTCACTCCCAATGGTGATCGAGTGAATGATGTATTCCGGTTTTACGGAGCAGACATTGATCCAGATCGTTTCCTGCTGCAGGTCTTCAACCGTTGGGGTGATATGATATTTGAAACAGACGACCCCACACAGGCCTGGCTGGGCGATGCCCGAGGCGGAGATTACTTCTGCCAGAACGATGTGTATCTCTGGCGCGCAAAAATTGCTTCGCTATCCACCGGAGAGCGGAAGGAAATTGAGGGCTACGTGACCCTTGTCCGTTGATTACTGTTCTGCTTCCGTGAGCAGCTCATCCACCGACAGTGCGGTTACGGCGTGGTAACCAGGCCGGGCGCGGGAGTAAATTCTTTTGGCCATTTCCAATTGTCCGGAATTCACCATCGCCTCATAGAGCGGCAGTACGAACTTACGTCTACCCACCTCGCACAGGAATTCCTCAGCACGCGCATAGGCAGGTCCGTAATGCGCGAGGATACTCAACTCAAGCCATTTGAAGAGCACTTCCGAATTGGTGGTGGCTGTGATTGCGAATGACTTATCCAGGGTGGCCAGATCGGCAGCAGATGCGCTGCTGATCAGCGAGAGGAATCGATAGCGCTCCTGGTAGCTCCAGGTCGACCAGGGGATTTCTGTGTTGTTGTGTTGTTGTAACCAGCCGGTTGCGAGAAAATCCACCCGCTGCATACGCTGTGAGCCCACTAATGGCGCATTATCCGGCAAGCCCGGAGCATACACCCATTCATCCACACGCAGGGCGGTATATTCCGCTTCTGTCAGCAGTCTGGCCCGCAGATAGGTCAGAAACTGTTCGGTATCCATCACCTGAAACGCATGCTCGGTAAAGTACGCCTTCAGGAAAGTATCGAAACGCTGGCGGCCCACCTTTTCCTCTACCATGCGGAGGAAGAAATAACCCTTGTTGTAGGCGATGTCCGTCATGCCATCATCTGGATCCCTTCCGTTCAGGTCGAGCTTCAGGTGCGTGTCATCACCGGGCAATTCGAGCAGAGTAGCATCGAGATCCTGGCGGGCGAGCAGGGCGAGCATTTCGCTCTGATCCTTACCATATACTGCTTCCATGATGCGCATTTCGAAGTACACGGTGAAGCCCTCATTGAGCCAGAAATCATTCCAGGTGGAGTTGGTCACCAGATTGCCGCTCCAGCTATGCGCCAGTTCATGAGCCACGAGTGACACCAGTGATTTATCTCCGGCGAGAATTGTTGGAGTTGCGAAGGTGAGGCGGGGGTTTTCCATTCCACCGAAAGGAAATGCGGCGGGCAGCACCAGCAGGTCATAGCGTCCCCAGGCATAGGGGCCGTATAGTTGCTCGGCCGCAGCCACCATAGCTTCGAGGTCTGAAAATTCCGCGGCTGCAACATCTGCGAGATCAGGAACGGCGTAAACACCAGTGCGCGGACCGATCTCCCTGAACGCCACATCCCCTACGGCCAGCGCCATCAGGTAGCTGGGCACGGGCTGATCCATCCGGAAAGTGTACACCCCGTCCGGGGATTTATCCCTTGGATTTTCTGCACTCATAAGGGCGAGGAGCCCAGCGGGAACCTGCACCCGGGCGGTATATGGAATGCGAACGCCGGGACTATCCTGACAGGGTAACCATGTGCGCGCCAGAATAGCCTGAGATTGCGAAAAGAGAAAAGGCTTATCTCCATCCACCCAGAGAAGCGCAGCGGCATCGGGGGAAGTCGCGTAGCGTACAGCCACCTCACAAGAGTCAGCCGGAATGGCGATACGAAGAGGAGCACCGATAAACGGGCGGGCATCCCCCAGCGTGAAGGGCTGTATTTCACCATTCACCCTCACCTCTTCGATGTTCAGGTCGCGGGTATCGAAGACAATTTCGTTGGCACCGTTGACATTGACTACCCCATAGGTTGCAACGGCACGAATAGTATGTGCCTTCATGTCCACGCTGGCATCCCAGTGCAGACGGGTCACACGCGCCTCATTGGGACGTGACCAGCTATGCGGGTCGGAAGCCAGTTTGGTCTGTGCGATCATAAGCCGGGTTCGTTCGCTGCGTTCGTTACCAGGGGCGCATGCCTGCATACAGGCAGAGAGCACGGCCAGGGCCAGGGCAAGATGCTTCATGTGCCAAAGCTACACCCTGTTGGACTTTCCCGGGCGAGGCGGTGGCTGCATGACAGAGGGATTTTCGGACAATCGCTGGGCCAGTTTGCGGAGATCCACTGCATTGCTTCTCAGGTCGGTCTGGATAATCGCAAAGAGAATCTCATCATCCACGTCAAAGTACTCGTGCACGATGAAGTTGCGCAGCGCATACATCCTCGACCAGGGAATATGCTTGTTCTGTTTCTGAAAGAAAAACGGGACATGCTTGACTGATTCGCCGAGGATCTCGAAGTTTCGGATGACCGCATCCCGCACGAGCGAGTTGGTGCTGAATTCGAAGTACGACAGCTCACCGGCGTAGAGGAGAATACGTTCCGCAGCCGCCGACATTTCCTCGATGTAAAAATCAAACCGGATCCGCCTGGGCTTCTTCATGCGAATGTCGTTTGGGAAATGATTTCGTCGCGCAAAGCCGGCCGCAGTGCCTGCGGCGTGCAGATATCGATGGACATGCCAAGTCGCCTTTCAATGAACTCCTTGAGGGCGAAAAAATCCCAGCCCAGGGGCCGTTCCAGTTCAACCAGAATATTCAGTTCACAATGTTGATTATGGTGGTAATCGATATAGGATTCAAAATAGCCGATTCGTTTAACGCCAAATTTTTCTCTGAGCACGGGCTTGAGCCGGTGGAGTGAGGCGCGCAGGGAGGCAGGATGTTTCATGCCTTCAGGATATGACCATAAACACCGAGGGGAAGCTTGACCCCGCTTCTGGCTTGCAGGTACAGTTCGCCTATGGATAGCCGGTTGCCGCCGAAGTCGGCCAGCAGGTTTTCGATCGTCAGACTGGAGAGTCCGAGACTGTATGCATTCAACACCAGAAAGTGGTGATTGGGATCCAGCAGCCGGAGCACGCCATCCATCATTTCCGCGAGTTGTTCCTCCAGCTTCCACTTTTCTCCTTTGGGGCCATGGCCATAAGCTGGTGGATCGAGGATAACGCCGTGATACACACTGCCTCGGCGTACTTCTCGTTGCACGAATTTCAGGGCATCTTCCACCATCCAGCGGATTTCAGCGAGTCCGCTGTTCTGACGGTTTTCGTTGGCCCAGGTCACCACCTGCCTGATGCTGTCCACGTGTGTCACATCCGCACCAGCGGCACAAGCCGCGAGGGAAGCGCCACCCGTATAGGCAAACAGGTTGAGTACACGGGGCTTGCCGATACCCATTTCACCGATGCATGATGTGATAAAATCCCAGTTAGCCGCTTGTTCGGGGAAGATGCCCACATGCTTGAATGACGTCAGCCCCAGCCGGAAAATCAATTCCTGTCCGCCGGGCAGCGCGTACGCCATTTTCCATTGATCGGGCATCTTGCGCAGCTTTTCCCAGTCGCCGCTGTTGCTGCCCTTCTGTACAAACCTCACGTGTGCCTGCCGCATCCATTCGCTTTCCGGCAAGCGGCGGGGCCAAACGGCCTGAGGTTCCGGGCGGATGGTCACGTATTCACCAAACCTCTCAAGCTTCCAGAAATCGCCGCAATCCAGCAGTTCATAGTCCTTCCAGCGCACGGGAGAGAGCAGGCCGATGGACGTACTTCGCGACATGCTGCGAAAATAGGTCATCCCGGCAAGCTCGCGAACGCTCATTACCTTCGTGCCATGAAGGTTTGCATTGCCGGTTGCGGAAATGCTGCATGGCATTTTGTGCGCCTGCTTCGCCGGGCCGGTCATGATGTGCCTGTGGCATGGGGCCGGAATTCCGATAAGCTGCGCGCGTTTTGCCAGGCCAACAACCTGCGCGCGATACCCTCTCCCGCTGATTCCGGCTGCGATGTGGTGGTGCTGGCTGTTTCGGATGATGCTGTGCCCACGGTGGCTGCCATGGTGCCTGAAGGTCCGCTCGTAGTGCATGTGAGCGGATCTCTGCCGGGAGATATCCTGCCTCAGGCCCACAGCGGAGTCATCTGGCCGATGCAGTCACTTACGGCCGGGCATACCCTCGACTATTCCGGAGTGCCCTTCTGTGTAGAGGGTTCAGAGCCGGGCACTGCGGATACGCTGCGGGCCATGCTCACACCGCTGGGCTGCCCCGTTCAAGTCACCACCACCGCCCAGCGCATGCAGATGCATCTCGCTGCCGTCTTTGCCTGTAACTTTTCCAATCACCTCTACCGCATTGCTGAGCATCTTTCAGGCGAGGCCGGACTGCCGTTTGAGCTCATGCATCCTCTTATCCTGCACACAGCGCGCAAAATCCAGGTGATGCCTCCGGCGATGGCACAAACAGGTCCGGCGAGGCGCAAGGATACCCGCACGCTCATGCGGCATCTGGAGCTGCTCCGCGACGAGCCAGAACTCAGCAATCTTTACCGCATTTTTACCCAACTCATTCAGGACCGCACAACCCATGACCACCAGCTATAAAGAACAACTCCGGAACATCCGCACCTTTTTCTTCGATGTGGATGGCGTATTTACCGACAATATCGTGTACCTCATGCCCGACGGCGATCAAGTGCGCACGGCCTATGTCCGCGATGGCTATGCCGTTCAACTCGCCGTGAAGAAGGGTTTCCTCATCGTGATCCTGAGTGGCGGAAACAGCGAAGGCGTGCTCAAGCGCTTCGCTTCACTGGGTGTGCAGCATGTATTCCTCGGCGTATCGAACAAGCTGGCCGCCTACCGCAGATTCCTGGTGGACCACCGCATCGATGCCGGACACGTGTGCTACATGGGCGATGATATTCCCGATTACGAAGTGATGCAGGAATGCGGACTTGCCACTTGCCCTGCCGATGCAACTCCGGAAATCAAGTCTGTGAGCCATTACATCTCCCCGTATGGCGGCGGACGAGGATGTGTGCGCGATATCCTGGAGCAAGCACTCAAGGTGCAGGGCAAATGGATGGATGATGAGGGAAAGGTGTGGTAAGCTTACCGGCTGCCAGTTGGGAGTGGAGCGGAAGAACAGAAAAAGACCATTGAAAACAGATATGATGAAGAACATAACCCTCATGGTAGTCCTGATGGGGCTCGCAACGGGTGCTCAGGGATACTGGCAGCAGCACGTCAACTATGTGATCGATGTGACGCTGGACCACACCACCCACCGGTATACCGGAAAACAGGTGCTGACGTACACCAACCATTCACCTGATGTGCTCACGCACGTCTATTACCACCTTTACTACAACGCCTTCCGTCCAGAAAGTGCGATGGATGTGCGGTCGCGGTGGATTGCAGATCCCGATCCGCGGGTCAGTGGACGCATTCATGAGCTCAAGCCCGAGGAGCAGGGCTATCTGCATGCCCTCTCGCTGAAGCACGATGGCAAGCTGGTGCGGTTTGAAGAAAACGAGACTATTCTGGAGGTTCATCTGGATAAGCCCATTCCACCCGGCGGAAAAGCCGTATTCGAAATGACCTTCGAGGGTCAGGTACCTCTGCAGATCCGGCGTTCAGGACGCACCAATGCAGAGGGCATTGATTACAGCATGAGCCAGTGGTATCCCAAGCTCTGCGAATACGACAACCGCGGATGGCATCCCAACCCCTACATCGGCAGAGAGTTTCACGGTGTGTGGGGCGACTTCGAGGTGAATATCACGATTGACCGATCCTATACCATCGGGGCCACCGGACTGCTGCAGAACGCCGCAGAGATTGGCAAGGGCTTCGAGACGCCGGGTATGAAGATGAAGATCCCTGCCGGACAGCAACTCACCTGGAGATGGAAGGCCAATCAGGTACACGACTTTGTATGGGGAGCTGATCCCGACTATGTGCATGAGACCATGCAGGTACCCAACGGCCCCATGCTCCACTTCTTTTATCAGAATGATCCGGCGTATGCGGAGAACTGGAAACAACTGAAGGAAAAAACCGCGAAGGCCTTCGAATACCTCAGCAAGCGCTTTGGTCAGTATCCCTATCCCCAGTACAGTGTGATTCAGGGAGGCGATGGTGGAATGGAGTACCCTATGGCCACGCTGATTACCGGCAACCGCAAGTTGCCCAGTCTGGTGGGTGTTACCGTGCATGAAGCTGTACACAGCTGGTACCAGGGCATCCTGGCCACCAACGAAAGCCTGTACTCATGGATGGATGAAGGCTTCACCAGTTATGCTTCCACCGAGTGCATGAACTACCTGTTCACCGGAGGCGGAATGCCCGGCGACCACTCTCAGGCTTATGAAGGTTACTTCGATATTGTACGTGAAGGCAAAGAAGAAGCCCTCGATACCCACGCCGATCATTTCACCACCAACTGGGCTTTTGGCGTGGGATCTTACAACAAAGGCGAAGTGTACCTCACCCAGCTCGCATGGATGATGGGACAGGATGCATTTGACCGGGCCATGTTGCGCTATTTCGACACCTGGAAATTCAGGCATCCTACGGATCAGGATTTCCTGCGCATCATGGAGCTGGAGAGCGGACTGGTACTCGACTGGTATCACGAATACTTTGTGCATACTACCAAGACCATTGACTACAGCATCAGCCAGATGATCAGTGCAGATGATGCCACTGCGATTGTACTCACCCGCAAGGGCGACATGCCCATGCCCGTGGATGTGGAAGTCAGCCTGCGCGACGGCAGCATCCGGCATTTCCATGTTCCGCTGGATGTCATGCGCGGGGCTTGTCCCGCCTCACCCGGACAGGATTCACGCGTAGTACTTCCTGACTGGAGGTGGGTGGATGAAGATTACGTCATCCGGCTGCAGGTACCTGCCTCCGCTATCCAATCGGTCGTGCTCGATCCGGAAGACAAGCTGGCCGATACGGATCGCGAGAACCAATCCGTTGAATTGCCGGAGGGTGTTGATTTTATCTTCGACCGTCGCTGATGCTGCACTCTGCGATCCGCCTCAGCCGGTATGAATGGCAGGACACTTTGATGAAGGTTCTGCTGTCGCTGGTGGTGCTTGGCCTCCTCGGTCCCGTGCATATCCGCTCCGAAGATCTCGTGCCCATCACCTTGCAGAGCTTTGCTGTATTGCTTCCTGCAGTGGTCTTTGGCTGGCGCGTTGGAGCGATGGCCGTATCGGGCTACATTCTGCTGGGGGCCCTTGGCGCACCTGTTTTTGCTCAGTATCAATCAGGATGGGAGTATCTCTTCGGCGTTACAGGCGGATTCTTCTTTGGATTCCTCTTTGCGGCGGTGGTATGCGGCTATCTGGCTGAGGCTCCTGCGGCACGCAAGCCTCTTCCCTGCTTTGGTATCTGGGTCGCCGGCCATGCCATCATCCTTCTTTTTGGAACGATCTGGCTCATGCGCTTCAATCCCGAGTGGTGGAATGTCCTCGAGAACCTCTTGCCTGGCGCGGCCATCAAGAGCGCTTTTGGATTGCTCCTAACCCAGCTTTTGCTGCGCCTGACCCTGGGCCGGGAAGCCTATTATGGTATTCGGCGGGAATGACTGCCCGGCAGCAAGTCACGCTTGAGTAATTTCGCTGCATGTCATTTATTCTCCATGAGCGACTGGGAGCCTTATCTGTGCTTCGGCTCAACCGTCCTGAAAAATTCAACAGCTTCAACCGTTCCATGGCTGTGGCTATGCAGGAAGCCCTCGATGCCTGCGCTGATGATGCCGTGCGTTGTGTAGTGATTACGGGCAATGGCAAGGCGTTCTGCGCAGGTCAGGATCTTCAGGAGGTGACCGGGCCCGATGCCCCGGGATTCAAAACGATCCTCCATGAAGGTTACAATCCAATCGTGCAAAAGATTCGTGCGCTTCGCAAGCCGGTAGTGGCTGCAGTGAATGGTGTTGCGGCCGGTGCAGGGGCCAACATAGCCCTGTGCTGCGATGTGGTGGTGGCGGCTGAGTCGGCATCCTTCATCCAGGCCTTCTCCAGGATCGGACTTGTGCCCGACAGCGGTGGCACCTTTTTCCTTCCACGGCTGATTGGATTCCAGAAGGCGAGTGCGCTCATGATGCTCGGTGAAAAGATCAGCGCTGAACAGGCCGCCCAATGGGGCATGATACACGAGGTGATGGCTGATGATGCCTTCGAAGCATCGTGGATGAAGCTGGCTGCAACACTCGCCGATATGCCTACCCTCGGACTGGCCCTCACGAAGGAGTTGCTCAATGCGTCCATGGGGGCCACTCTCGACGAGCAGCTTGCCCATGAAGAGCGCCTGCAGATCGAAGCTGGAAGCACGGCCGACTACCGTGAGGGGGTTGCCGCCTTTGTTGAAAAACGGAAACCGCAATTCACCGGTCGGTAAGGCCATGAAATGGATTGCCATACATGAACGATTACCGGCTGACGGGCAGCGTGTGCTTGCCGCAGTGCCCGGCAACAAGGTGTATCTGCCCGGCAAGAGCGGAGAATTTGAATTGCGCGAGGTGCTTGTGTTGAAATTTCTGCAGGACTTCTATCCTGAGGGATCAGAAAAATGCCTGAAGCACGGTCCGCACTTCTGGCAAGGCGAAGGCAATTCGAATCACTTCTACCGCGATGTCACCCACTGGATGGAGATACCAGCCCGGCCGTGAAAAAGCCTTGCGGGCTTGCGCGGCGCTGAACTCTGTGTTGGATGCGTGATCAAGGAGGCTTCATCAGCGCACGGCCACACGGCCATGCCAGTTGCCGATGCGCACCAGATACACACCAGCTGCCCAGCCCGAGCAATCCATTTCTATGTGCGATGATGTAGCTGACCGCTCAGCGATGATCCGTCCTGTGCCATCAAACACCAGCACCCGCGAGCCGGCATCCGGGAAGCGATCGCACGTGAGGGTGAGCAAGGCATCGGCAGGATTGGGATACAGATTCCATTCCCGGTTACCGGCTGCGATATCCTCCACACCATCTCCCTGTGAGATATAGATCCCCAGACCTCCTCCCACCTGTCCGATAAGCATATCGGCATACTCGTCGTTGTTGAGGTCGGCGAGAAATACCGCGCATCGCTGACCTTCATTCACCCCCAGAAAATCAGAAGTCACGAGAGTAGCTGTGCCCGATGTATTCTCCACCACATCGGTGAAATGGTTGATTTGTCCCGTTTCCGTACCCAGCAGCAGTTCCCATTCGCCCTGATCATTGCGGAAAAAGTGCGGTACACTGAATCCGAAAATACCGAGCAGATTGGTCGCCACAATATCGCCAATCGTGTCCTCGACCAGGGTAAAGGCATAGGCTTCTTGTGTTCCTGTGTTTTTGTAGAAGTTCACATTACCATTGCGCTCGCCCGTCATGAGATCGGGCAAGCCATCATCATCATAGTCAATCAGCTGGGGAGTTGCCGATTGTCCCACGTCAACAGGCAGCCCTGTATCATCCTGGATAGCTGAGGGAGCTGCGGAGAAGTCCATCGGCGCGCCCGGTCCTGCGCCATTTTGAAAGAGGTGAATGAACCCATTCAGGTCGCCGATCATGAGATCGGCATCGCCATCGCCATCGATATCACCAAATGCGGGATGGATGCTCTTGAGTTCCAGTGCCGGAATGTTGAGCCAATTAGCATCCACCAGTTCGAAAGCCGGTTCATCCGGCGTGCCCGTGTTGCGGAAATAATGCAGCCGGGAGGTGAATCCTGCTCCTTCCTGAAAAGACTCCCGGTTGGCCACCACGAGATCGGGCAGTCCGTCGGCATTGACATCGGCGACGGTGGGTGTGGCCCCTATACCAAGGTCAATCATATCCTCCTGAAGAAAATCATCCTGTTCAAATTCGAATACCGGCAGATCATTGAGGCCTGTGTTCCGGTAGCGCCAGACACTCCGCCGGTCTGCCGCCTGTATGCCGCTGTTGGGACCGATGATCAGGTCTTTCAGTCCATCATGATCCACATCCAGGTAGAAGGCCCCCGGAAACAAGTTGATATTCACCGGATCTGATCCACCGTATGAAGCAGGAAAATCCAGGGTTGAAAACACCGTGCTGTCCAGTCCGTCCACATCCTCTTCCAGTTCGAGCGCAGCGAGGTTAGGCTCCGTGACATCCCCGAGCACGAGATCCAGGATTCCGTTCTGATCGAGGTCCAGTTGCAGGATAGTCCCTCCGGTGTGGAGGCGAGAGCCTGACTCGGCGCCCCTGGGATCATTCACATTGAAATCGCACTGAAATTCATCTCCGGTGAAGAGGGTGAAGCTCTCCGGACTTTCATTGAACTTACCATAGCACCGGTTGGCGCAGATGAAATCGAGCTCGGTACAGTTGCCATTTTCCACCTGCATACTCTTGAAGAAGTACATGCCCACACTCGTTTCGGTAAATGAAAAAATATCTATATCCCCATCATTATCATAGTCCACAAAAGAGGGCAGATCTACGGAGATCGCGTAGATGGGACCGTCAAACGGATTGGAGCCGATATCGTAATAGGCCTGAATCAGTGCACCGCCGTTGGCCGGCGTAAACGAGAGGTTGCCACCATCGGATGTATTGAACCAGATGCGGATTCCGCTTTGGTTATTGGAAACGATATCCTGTTTGCCATCGCAGTTGAAGTCGCGCAGGAATACCCAGTTGCGCAATTCTGCGGGCCATACCGACTGGTACTCCCGGGTATAGCGGTAACTGATGACTCCGGCTGCGGCACTTTCGTTGATGAAGGTGCTGATCCGGTTGCCCACGCGGTCGAACACAAAGAGATCCTGCTTCCCGTCGTCATTGAAATCCATTTCCGAAAACTGGCATGAATTCAATCCGCCCGCCCAGGGATTGGTGAGCTCCTGCCCGTTCACTTCCACTGGGATCGAATAGTTGCGCAGGAAGACCTGTGCCGCGGAATGCGCACTAGCGGCGCACAGTGCTGCTGTGATGCAGACGCAGATAAATCGGGTGGACGGGTGGATCATAGGTGAATGGATCAGGGGTACAAAGGTGAGCAAATCCTCGCGGGAAGGTGGAAATATACCTCTGGCCGCAATAGTTTTGGGCTCAATAAGCAGTACCACCTGCAGCGTACTTACCCTATTCTCCAGTCCACACCTTTCGCCATGCTCCAACCGATGTCCATCCTGCTTCTTGTCCTCCTTGCCCTTCTGGTAATCGCTGCGCTTTACGCTCTTCTGGAGCGCTACCTCCGGTACCGGGAAAATGCGCTGCGCTTTGAAGAAAGGATGGAGCGCAACAAGGCCCTTGCGCCGCTCAAGATATCCGGATGTGAGCGGCTCATCATCATGCTCGAACGGATTACGCCCACTTCACTGGTGATGCGCCAGCGCGTGTCCGGCACCACGTCGGCCATGCTCCAGCTTGAGCTGATGAAGGCCATCCGGGAAGAGTTTGAACACAATGTATCGCTGCAGATGTATGTGAGCCCGGAGTGCTGGTCGCTCGTGCGCAAGGCGAAGGATGAAACCACAGAGCTGGTCAGGATTGCCTTCACAAAGGTGAGTCCCGAGAGCCCGGGCATCGACCTCAGCAATCAGATTTTCAAGCTGGAGGCAGCCACTGGCAACACGGTCATTCGTCAGGCCATTGCAGCCATCCGGGAGGATCTCGCGCGTTATTTCTGAGCGGCGTCCTGCTTCTTCAGCTGATCTTCGGGAAAATATACAGGCTCCAGCATGTGGACTACTGATCCCTTCATCGTGCTCACCTGCACCGCGCCGTAGAGCGCACCACCTATGCGGTTCTGTCCGGCATCCACCTTCAACCGCCGCCCGTCAATGGTCTCGACCTCCGTGAAGCTCTGATCCTTATCAATCAGAAAAGGCGGCTTCACCAGGTGGCTGGCCATAATCTCATCCAGCAGAGCCTTATTCTCCTGTTGCTGAAGCAGCTTGATCAGGTTCTCCTTGCCCGCCAGACGGTCGTTGGTGACTGCGAGGAAAACATAAGGGTTATTGTGTACCTCTTTGGCCCACTTGCTCTGGCGGAGCAGTCCGCCCCACAGAGTTGTTTGCTCATTTGTTTCGGCAAATCGGAGAGCGCTCGACATGTTATCCGAATCCCGGAACATGGGGCTGTCGGCAGTAGCCTGGTCGCGTGTGTCCACGCGCTGCTGCCCCGGCTGCATACCATCGGAAGGCGCTGCCGGGTCAGCGGTGGGAGGCACAGCAGCGCCCGGGGCTGATGGCTCACAGGCGCTGAGCAGGATGCCGATTACACCGGCGGATAAAAACGTTTTCATCATAGCTGTGGGGCGATTGGCAGGCGAAAATAGCGCGGAAGAACGACATGGTCCGGCGGGTTGCCACCCGAACCGGTGGGCCGCCTGTTTTCGGATTACTTTTGTGGCCTCGATTCAATGAAAGTCGAACCAACCCATAAACCATGACCCATATCGGAAAGAAGGCGGAAGGCGCCAACCTCGACTACCTCGGGCTGAAGCATGTAGCCACCGCTTACTGGAATCTCCACCCTGCTGAACTGGTGGAAGAAACCCTCGCCCTCGGACAGGGCATGCTCACCAACACCGGAGCGCTGGCCATTGATACCGGCGAATTCACAGGCCGGTCACCCAAGGATAAGTTCATTGTGAAGGATGCCACCACCGAGAATACCGTATGGTGGAGCCAGTTCAATATCCCTTTCGACAGCTATAAATTCGAACAACTCTATAACCGCGTCACCGCTTATCTCACCGGCAAAGACGTGTATGTGCGTGATGCTTATGTGTGTGCCGACCCCACCTATCGCATGAATGTGCGCGTGGTGACTGAGTTTCCATGGAGCAACATGTTTGCCTGCAACATGTTTCTGCGGCCCACTGATGAAGAGCTGGAGACCATCCGTCCTGACTGGCACGTCATCTGCGCGCCCGGATTTATGGCCGATCCTGCCCTGGACGGTACGCGTCAGCACAACTTTGCCGTACTCGATTTTACCCGCAAGATCGCCCTCATCGGCGGCACAGGATATACCGGCGAAATTAAAAAAGGCATCTTCACCGTGCTCAACTATGTGCTGCCTCAGGAGCATGGAGTGCTCTCCATGCACTGTTCTGCCAATGTGGGTGCGCAGGGCGATACAGCTGTCTTTTTCGGCCTTTCAGGCACTGGCAAGACGACCCTCTCCTCCGACCCCAACCGCCGGCTGATCGGTGATGATGAGCATGGATGGTCGGCTGACCGCGTGTTCAATTTCGAAGGCGGATGCTATGCTAAAACCATTGACCTCACCCGCGAGAAAGAACCCCAGATCTGGGATGCCATCAAATTCGGCGCAATCCTCGAAAACATCGGGCTGATGGATGACGGCGTGACCCCTGACTATGCCGATAAGCATAAAACAGAAAACACCCGCGTGAGCTACCCTATTCATCACATCGACAATGTGATGGAGCCCAGCGCCGGTGGCATTCCGAAAAACATCTTCTTCCTCACCTGCGATGCCTTTGGTGTGTTACCTCCGATCAGCAAGCTCACACGCGGACAAGCCATGTACCAGTTCATCAGCGGATACACCGCAAAAGTGGCGGGTACGGAAGCCGGAGTGACCGAGCCCACCACCACCTTCAGCGCTTGCTTTGGTGCGCCTTTCCTCCCGCTGCATCCCACGAAGTATGCGGAGATGATGGGCAAAAAAATCGACGAGAGTGGCGCACGGGTGTGGATGATCAACACCGGATGGAGTGGCGGACCTTACGGTGTGGGCGAGCGCATGAAGCTCAAGTACACCCGCGCCATGATCACCGCTGCCCTCGAAGGCAAGCTCGATCAGGTAGAGTATGACACGCATGAAGTATTCGGACTGGCGATGCCAAAGACGTGTCCGGATGTACCCGCTGAATTGCTCAATCCGCGCAATACCTGGGCGAACAAAGGAGCATACGATGCAAAAGCGAATGAACTCGCGGAGAAATTCGTGAAGAACTTTGAGAAATTCGCCGAGTTTGCCAATGCTGAAATTATCGCCGCTGCACCGAAAGTGAAAGACGGCGTGCACTGATTGAATAACCCATCAGAACAAGGCGCACCTCACAGGCTGCGCCTTTTTCTTTTTACACAGAGACTTTGAACTATGGCAGAACAGAACGGAGCTGTGCGGAGTGAACAGCGATTTCTCGAAGGACCCCGGTCGCGCTTCCGCGAATTTTTATTCGTCATCAAAGTCCTTTTCGAATTCATCAACGGATTTCGCAAGTTGCATTTCGTAGGGCCATGCGTCACCTACTTCGGCAGTGCCCGCTTCGATGAGCAGCACCCCTACTACGCGGCCTCTCGGGAGCTTGCCGCACGCACCAGTGCTATGGGCTTTGCCACGATGACAGGCGGCGGACCCGGCATCATGGAGGCGGCCAACCGAGGCGCGTTCGAGAGCGGCGGCCATTCCATCGGATGCAACATCATCCTGCCTAAGGAGCAGCATGAAAACCCCTACCTGCAGAAGAAAGTCACATTCCGTTACTTCTTCGTGCGCAAAGTGCTCCTGCTTAAATACAGCTATGCCTTTGTGGTGATGCCCGGTGGTATGGGTACTATGGACGAACTCTTCGAAGCCCTCACCCTCATCCAGACCGGCAAAATCAAGAACTTTCCGGTGGTCATCTTTGGCAAGACCTACTGGAAAAATCTCATTGAGCTGCTCGATGATATGGTGAACAAGGGCACGATCAACCGAACCGACCTCGATCTGCTGCTCATCACCGACAGCATTGACGAAACCGTGGATCACCTGCAGAAGTATGCCATTGACCGCTTTGCCCTCAAACGCGGCAAGTGGCAGCCCAGCGGCATCCTCGGCGAGAAGCGCTGAGTTCACTGGCCGTACTTCCATTCTACCTTCGCGTATTCACCCCTTGCACCGCACCCATGCACCTGTTCTTCCTCCCGCATCTCCGCAACGGCGAAACCATTATCCCCGATGCCGGTCAGGTGCGCCATATCCGCGCCTTACGCCTGCAGGAAGGAGATGAGGTGAGCCTCACCGATGGCCACGGGCATCTTGCCACCGGCATACTGGAAGGCGACCGCAAGACACTCCGCATCGTGATCCGGAGCATGGTGACCAGCGCACCCCAGGTGCCTTTTCTCACGGTGATCATTGCACCAACCAAAAATCACGACCGGCTCGAATGGTTTGTCGAAAAAGCCGTGGAGATCGGCGTGCACCGCATCTGCCTTGCTGAGTGCGACAACAGCGAGCGTCCGGTTGTGCGCGTGGACCGACTGCAGCGCATGGCCATTACCGCACTCCAGCAGAGCCAGCGCTACTACCTTCCCGAAATCGAAACACCCAGGCCATTCATCGAACTCCTCGAAAAGCCCTGGCCCGCCGCGAAGTTCATCGCGCACTGTCACCCCGAAAGCACCAAGCCATTTCTCCGGGATGTGCTTACACGCGGAGCTGACGCCGTAATAGCCATCGGTCCGGAGGGCGACTTCTCCCGCGATGAAGTGTACCGCGCCGAACAGGCCGGATGGTTGTCAGTAAGTCTGGGTAAATCGCGTTTGCGCACCGAGACCGCAGGCCTTACCGCAGTGCATACCTTTGAATTGACCAACCAGGTATAGCATGTTCGGATTTCTCCGCTTCCTGTTCCGCATCGTCCTGTTCATACTCATCATCGGGGCCGTTGCCGGCTATTTTACCAATCCCACCAAGGCCGACTTTGCCGAAAAAGCAGACCGCGAACTGCGCAGGCGTCTCAGTGAGCAAGGCGCACCCGACCAGCTCAGCGGAGCAAGCGGAGCCCTCACCCGAGACCTTATCGAAAGTATGGTGCGCCACACCAACTACTACGCATTTGGCATCTTCACCATTAAAGTGCCCATGAGCCAGGAGTACCAGTTCCTCGGCATCTTTGGCACCTTTATTCCGCTGCAACAGGAGACCCCACTGGAGTGGACCGACAGCCGTGTAGCACAACCCTGATCACCACCATCATGCTGCGCCATCTCCTGCTCATCTGGTGTATGCTCACCGCTGCCCATGCGCGGCCCCAGAGCACCTCGTCGTACAGCATCATTCCCCAGCCCCGGAGTATCACCTGCACCACTGACACCTTCCCGCTCAGCGCGTCCACCCTCATCCAGTTCAACGGGCCTTGTGAATCAGAGGCCAGCTTGCTCAAACTCACACTGAAAGAAGCCGGTATTGCCAATGCGGAAGTTGTGCCCTGGGCACCCGACGAGCGCTCGGAGAATATCATCATCCTCAGTTGCGGCGCCACCTCCACCCCTTCACCCGAAGAGCTGTCATTCCTTCCCGGCAACCTGGGCAAACTACCCGTAAGCCAGAACAGCGGCCAGTATTCGATCAGCATGAATGCTCAAGCCGTGCATGTCAAAGCCAGCGACGCTGCCGGAGTGTTCTACGCCATCCAGACCCTCCGTCAGATGCTCTTTCAGCACACCGCAATCACCGGCCGCATCCTCCTGCCCTGCGCTCAGATTCAGGACCAGCCAGCCTTTGTGCACCGAGGCATGCTGCTCGATTGCTGCCGGCACTTCATGAGCGTTGACTTTGTAAAACGATACATTGATCTGCTCGCCCTGCACAAAATGAATGTGCTGCACTGGCACCTCACCGAAGACCAGGGCTGGCGTATTGAAATCAAAGCCTACCCCAAACTCACCGAAGTGGGTGCATGGAGGATAGAGAAAAACGGATTGCGCTACGGCGGCTACTATACCCAGGATGATATCCGCGAGATTGTGGCGTATGCTCAGAAGCGGCATGTGATGGTGATACCCGAAATTGAATTGCCCGGACATGCTGTGGCAGCGCTGGCGTCGTATCCTCAATTCAGTTGCACCGGCGAACCCATTGCCGTACAAAACGACTGGGGCGTATTCAAGGATATATACTGCGCCGGCAACGACGATACCTTCACCTTTCTGCGCACCGTGCTTGATGAAGTGTGCGCGCTGTTTCCCGCGCCTTACATCCATATCGGAGGCGATGAAGTGCCCAAATACCGCTGGGAAAACTGCAGCAAATGCCAGAAGCGCATGAGCGATGAAAAGCTCAGCAGCGAAGCCGAATTGCAAACCTGGTTCATCAACCGCATAGCCGCCTACCTGAAAGAAAAAAACAAGCAGATCATCGGGTGGGATGAAATCATCGAGGGTGGAATCCCGGAGCGCGCAGTAGTGCAGGTGTGGCGCGATATGGAACACGGTCGCGAAGCCGCATCACACGGACACTCCGTGGTGATGTCGCCCACGAGCCACTGCTATTTCGATTACGGATTGCAGAGCATTGACCTCGAAAAAGTATATGCCTTTGATCCCGTGCCCACCACATTCACAGCGGAAGAACGCGCACTGGTGCGCGGCGGCGAGTGCAATATGTGGACAGAGCATGCGCCGCAGGAGCTTGTGGACAGCAACGTATTTCCGCGCTTGCTCGCGATGGCAGAAGTGCTTTGGACCTATCCGAAGACGCGCAATTATGCGGTATTCCGCGCGCGGGTGAACACCCATCAGAAGCAACTGCAATCGCTCGGCGTGCAATCAGGCTTTGCAGAGATACCTGTTACATTCACTCAGGCGCCCGGTTGGTATGGCATGACTAAAGTGACCATCGCAGCTGTTGATCCCGGCACCACACTTACCTATAAGCACATGCCGCTCGAAGGAGGCGCAGATGATCCGCGCGGATTCATTCCGGTAACCCATCCGATAGATGTAAAAGGCGCATGTTCCATCCGCGTAAAAGCGAAGCAGCCCACGAGCGATCATGAAACCGAGATCACGCGTTACTTCGTGTCGCACGAAGGCATGGGAAAAACACTCACGCTGAATTACGAATTAAACTCCTATTACCCCGGCGGCGGAAAAGACGCATTGATTGATGGTCGCATCGGCTCCACCGATTTCCGCGACGGCGTATGGCAGGCCACGCAGGGCAAGGATATGCAGGCCGTGCTCGACCTCGGCGCACTGCGCGACATCTCCTTTGTACGCACGCGGTGGTACCATTACACCAATGCGTGGATCTTTCGTCCGGAAGAAGTGCGCTACGAGTGCAGCACCGACGGAGTAACCTGGAAGATGATGGACACCATCAAAGCGCCCGGTGCACTCAACACACTCAACGAGCAGCTCCCCTACTCCTACGCCGTCGAAGCCGAACCAGGCACCTACGCCGGCCGCTACATCCGCATGACCGCAATCAATTCAGGTCCATGTCCGCCGTGGCATGAAGCCGCTGGTGCGGAGAGCTGGATGTTTGTGGATGAGTTGGAAGTGCGCTAGTATGCTAGTATGCTAGTGTGCCAGTAAAGACGCACGGCAGTGTGTTTATTCATTCAAATGAAGCAGTGATGGAATCAATTCCGTCCCCCCTGTCACTTCCAGTCCTTCGGCTTCCTGAGAATATAACCGTCGCGCTTTTTCACCTCCGACGGGAATTGACTTTCAACCAGTTTTTTACGTCCTATAGTATATGACCCTTTGGCGACCATCGCGACAGCGCTGCTGTGCCTTCTGGGAGGAAACATAACACATACTCTTTTCTCCGGGAAATTTTCATGAATGGCCATGATCGGCGGAACCAGATCGCTGTCGCCTGATATCAACATAGCCATATCAAAGTTGTCTCGATAAGCATCAATGATCATTTGCGTTGCACTATTGACGTCAGTCATTTTCTCATTGTAACCCGGCCAAATGTGTCCGCAGCGGTTACACTCCACAGAATTCTTTTGATAATGGCCATAATGAATCTGAACACCCTGCTCCTCCAACGCTTCAATGTAGGTTCTCTGGCGTTTCTGTTTTTCCGGATTATTGCCGACTTTGCTTGTGAAGTACTTGACATCTGCAAGAAGTTGCCCAGGTTTCAGAAGTGATTGTGCCAGCGCTGTTAGGTTGAGCCACTTGCAGTAGCTAAGTCCCGCCTCGATCATTCCGAAATACAGATTAAATCCGTCTACATACACTATAACACGCTCACGTTCGGAATGAATACTTGCACGGTCCATAATTCTCATTACATTTGTGCTTGTAACAGCGCCAGAGATAGCATCTCTGGTCCGACGCTCCGCAAGGAGCGTTTCTTTTTTCGGTCTAGTCCACCAATCTTCACCTGCTGTCATTATTCGATGCCCAAGGTCGCGACTTTGACCAGTCACTTTTGTGAGATGTTATGCGCATAAGGTGGTTTAGGCGTTCGCATAGAGCTGGATTGCCCAGCTACCCCATTATCAAAACACTCAGGCCGCGGGGCCATACTCATTCAAGAGCGAGAATGAGAGCGGTTCTGCTTCAAGAAAAAGCGCTGGTCTTTCCCCCGCTCTCCGCTCTTTGTTCGAAAGGCGCGTCCGCGGATGCTGGGATGGGTCTTGGACTCGAGGCACGAGACTCGGGGCACGGGACTCGGGACTCGGGACTCGGGACTCGAGGCTCGGGACTCGAGACTCGGGACTCGGGACTCGGGAGGCCGGGCGCAGGGCTATTTGCACATTGGCACACTTTCTCATTGGCACAATCCCACATCACCCGGCTCATTACCCCATTATCACATCACCCCATTATCCTATTAAAAATGCACTCTGGCCGTGGGGCCTCGCATCTGTTCCCGCGCTGCTCATTTTCCACCACACACAAGGCCATCACTTCGGAAAATGAATAAGGCGCGTACACAGATGCTGGGATGGGTCTTGGACTCGAGGCACGGGACTCGGGACT
>CANGTU010000007.1 GCA_947456965.1 Flavobacteriales bacterium | reverse complement strand
TGGCAGAAGCTATTTCAATACGGAGAAGTACTTCATTCCGGAAGGCACCGGGTTTACCGGCTTTGAATTCAATCTGGTCAACTCAACGAAATTGGCGGGTAATTCATCAGGCAGCGGTGTAACCGGTCCTGACGGCAAGCAGTTAGAGGTCAGGCAATACAGCTCGGGGTCATAGGACCTTTGAAAAGTTCCCGACTTTTACTGGCTCAATCCGCAACGTGCCACGCAACTCACCCAAAATATCCATCCGCTTCTTTGACGACAAAGAGGTGCGCGCCATTTGGGATGACGACCATGCCAAGTGGTGGTTCAGCGTGCTGGATATTGTGGGGGTCCTGAATCAGGAGGAGGACTACACCAAAACGCGCAACTATTGGAAATACCTCAAGGCCAAGCTCAGGAAGGAGAACATTGAAGTGGTTAGTGCCACTACCCAGTTCAAAATGGTAGCCCCGGATGGTAAAAGGCGCATGACGGATGTGCTGGATAGTGACGGCGTAACGGCATTGGCCAAAAATTTCCCCAACAACAGGGCGATGGCCTTTCTGGACTGTTTTCTTTACAGCGATACCAGCATCGACGGTCAAAGCAAAAAGAAAGCGTACGCCCTGTTCGAGAGTAACCTCATCCATGAATTTGAAGTGGGCACCGCAAAGGGCTTGCAGCAAATACACGCCTACCTGTTCGGTGGTTTATATGATTTTGCCGGACAAATCAGGACAAAAAGCATCTCCAAGGGCGGGTACCAGTTTGTATATGCTCAGCATCTGAAAACCGCTTTGCAGGAGATAGACGCCATGCCGCAGCGCACATTGGATGATATCGTGAAAAAGTATGCGGTCATGAACAAGGCCCATCCCTTCATGGAAGGCAATGGCAGAAGCACACGCGTGTGGCTGGATCTGATACTGAAGAAAGAACTCAGGCAATGTGTGGACTGGAGTAAAATCAGCAAATCCAATTACATGAATGCCATGATCATCAGCACGGTCGACTACAGCGCACTGGCCTTGCTCATCGAACAGGCACTCACCGGCAAAATCAACGACCGCGAGCTGTTCATGAAAGGAATTGATTACTCCTATTACTACGAAGCGTGATGGCGGCATATCCATGAGCTCCGGGGGGTTACTCAGCAAACCAGACAACCATGAATCGCTACCCGGATAAATGGTATTTCTGCGCACAAGTCGAAGCTTGACGTGGATGCCATCCATGAATTCTGGAATAGCCAGGCAGTGTATCTGGCTGGATTCCTCCCGGGCGACTGGGTCATGCGCTGGCGTTGATCGAGATGCAGGTGGCCGTGGGGTTAGTTCACTTTGAGCGCTTCACGTTCAACCTGGGTTTTGAAGGCATGGTTAAATGCTCTACGTTCGCGTTTCATTGGGGGAAAATCAGGGGGTGGGTGCCTACACTCAACTGGTCTGGTTTTTCCCGAGCACTGCACCCCCTGATGGACACCCTGGATGATTCAGCGAACGCCCGCTCGGCAGCGGTGAACCGCATCCGGGTGCACCAGATCCTGCCTGAGGTGACCACCCTGGCAGCCGCATTGCGCACCGGCGACCGCTCCGCTCTGGCCCGGGCCATCACCCTGGCCGAAAGCAACCACCCCGACCACCGGTCATTCAGCGCGCGGCTGATCCGCGAAATCCTGCCCCACACGGGGCACTCGGTGCGCATCGGCATCACGGGCGTGCCGGGGGTGGGCAAAAGCACCTTTATCGAGGCTTTCGGTATGCACCTCACGGCGCTGGGCCACCGCATTGCCGTGCTGGCCATCGATCCCACAAGCCCCTTCAGCGGCGGAAGCATCCTCGGTGACAAAACGCGCATGGAACGCCTGTCGGTTCATCCCTCGGTGTTCATACGCCCGTCGCCCTCGGCTCTGGCACCCGGCGGCGTGGCCCGGCATACCCGCGAGAGCATCATGCTGTGCGAGGCAGCGGGCTATACGACTATCCTGGTGGAAACAGTGGGTGTCGGGCAAGGTGAAATGGCCGTACACGGCATGACGGATTTTTTTCTGCTGCTCATGCTGGCTGGCGCAGGCGACCAGCTTCAGGGCATCAAGCGCGGGATTATGGAACTGTGTGATGGCGTACTGATCACCAAGTCAGATGGCGCTAACCTGGATGCTTCAACCCGGGCCCGCGCTGAGTACACGAGCGCTCTGCACCTCTTTCCGCCGCGCCCGGCCGACTGGATGCCGCGCGTGCTGGCCGTGAGCGCGCTCGAGAACAGAGGCATGGATGAGACCTGGCAGATCATCAGCGACCACACCGCATGGATGAAGGAGCGCGGATGGTTTGATGCCCATCGCCGCGAGCAGGATGTGCAATGGTTCAACGACAGTTTCCGCGGTATGCTCATGGATCACCTTTCGTCCACAGCAGGATGGAATGACTTGCGGCGCCGGCTGGAAGAGGACGTGCGGAAGGGCGGGCGGAGCCCGTTTGATGCGGCTGACGAGCTATTGAGGCACGCCCTCAGCGCAGCTCACTGAACCTCACCCACGAGGTACATATCCATCACCCCAAGTCCAAAGCGGGTGATGAACCCGGCACACACCAGGCCGGCAATGAATAACCGCATGTTGCGCTGGGCACGGGGATAGTCATCCCATTTGACCACAACATCAATAAAGAGCGACGCCACCGCCAAAAATTCGAGGAACATGAACAGCCCCCAGTGCGCCAGCAGCGATGAGCGGAGGGCCGTGAGGGCTGGCCACAAATCCGGGAAAAACTTGCCTGTCCAATACACGATATTGAACAAGATGAGCAATGCCGTAGCGGCAAGCAGCATCAGGCGGGATGATGATGACGATGATCCGTTGTCCATGCGCCCGCGAAGGTAGTGGCGCTTCCGGTTCAACGGGCCTCTACAGGTAATCAGGACATACTTTGCGCAGCACGCCGGCCGATGGCCGGGGCGGAAGGATGTACACCACACTGAGCTCAAAGCCTCCTCTGCCGGCTGAGGCCGTGCGCAGGGCGGAGGTATTGATGTCATAGCTGAGTCCCACATTCCACTCATCATAGCGCACGCCGGCTACCAGGAAGCCGGCATCGCGGGCGCGCATGAACAGTCCGCCGTAGATCGCCCGAAACATGAACGGCGCGGGGGACAGGATGTAATGCGCAGTGCCGCCGATGTCCCACTCGCGGTACGCTCCCTGCGACATGAAGAGCATGCTGGGCCGGATCTCCCACTGCTCATGGACGCGTTCCACCCAGGTCGCGTGGAGGTTGATGCGCCGGTCGAGCCGCACAAAGGCCTGATCGAAAAAACTCTGGCGGGGGGAAGAGAGATTGAACAAGCCCAGGCCGCCCGTGATGCTTCGTCCTCCCTCCCACGTTTTGCGCAAGGCAGCCCCGAGGTGGATGTTGATATAAGTCCGTCCATCGCGGGCAAAATTCTCTCCCGAAGGCCGCGAGGGATCCTGGATGAGTCCGGTCCACTGGTTATCCCAGCTGAGGTCAGTGTAGTCAATCTGCATGGAAGTGAGGCCCGCCGCCACAGCGCCTGAAAACACCAGTGAGCCTGGCTCATCCAGCGGCAGGGATGCGCCCATCAGGGCGTTCACACTGGTGCGGCGCAACCGGGAATCGCCGGCCTGGTCGTGGTAGAATGACAGCCCGCCGTGGAGCGGTGTTCCGCCCGGATAGCGCCCATCCACAGAAAAACCGGTGGTGCGGTACGGAACAGTGACGCTCCTCCACTGGGAGCGCTGGATACCGGTGAATCGCCAGGCCCCGTCAAACTGACCAGCCAGCCCGGGATTGAGGTTGAATGGCGACTGGTCGTATTGGGAAAAATGGATATCCTGCCCATGCACGCTGGCGCAGCATACGGCGATAAATGCCGGCAGGATCAGCAGCAGGCGGAGGCAGTTCTTCATCGGATGAGGGTGATGTTGCCTTCTTCAAAATAGACTTCACCGCCGGGACAGTTGGCCTCGAGGTAGTACACGTACACATCCGGATCAAGCTCGCGCCCGCGGAATGTGCCGTCCCATCCTTCATCCGGACGGTCGGCTTCGAAGACCAGTTCTCCCCATCTGTCGTAGATGCGGAACAGGATGCTTTCCACGTTATTGGCGCGCACGGCTACCAGGTCGTTCTGTCCATCGCCATTGGGCGTGAAGCTCGAAGGCACAAAGATGCCCGGGGGGCCACACACAAAATCAATCACGCGCACGGTCACGGATGCCGATACCACACATTCACCATCGGTGATGGTCACCGTGTACGTGGTGGTGACGGGCGGTGTGGCCACCGGACTTGCTGTACCCGCTCCTGCGAGCGTTTCCGGGGGTGTCCACGTGTATATAAATCCGGTGGGACTGGCCTGAAGCTGGGATGATTGTGCGGCCACGATCACCTCCGGTGATGCGGTGGCCTGCACTGCTGATGCCTGCAGCTCACTTACGGTAATCAGCGCGGCATCTTCACTCGTGCAGCCCTCCAGCGTAGTGGAGGTCACCACAAACTCGGTATCACCAGGCACCACCACCTCCACTTGGGGTGTACCCTGGCCACTCACCACCAGGGATGCCGGCTGCCAGGAGTAGGAGAAGTCCGGGTTGGGGTCGAGTACGGCGAGTGTCGTGGTATCACCCTCGCAGGCGGTAAAGTCGCCCTGAATCTCCGTTTGTGAGCTCACCAGGTTCACCACCACTTGCGCTGTGATGGTGCATCCGTCGAATTCCACCTCGGCGAAGTAGGTCGTGGGAATCAGGGGCAGCACGGCGATATCGGGATCCTGCGGGCCGTCATTGAGCGGATTGCTGAAGTCGGGGGTATCACTCCATACAAGCGAGGCATTGGGCGGGGAAAATGCGGCCACCAGCGTTGCCGGCTCCCCATCGCAGAGGGTAAAGTCGTCGGGTACCGTCAGACTCAGCTCAATCACCTCCACGCGCTGAAACAGCGTGTCGGTGCACCCGCCGTGCCCTACAAGCAGGATATAGTCGGTGCTCGCTCCGGCGGTAAACAGTGGATTGGCCACCGAGGAGGAGGACAGGTAGGTAGCGGGGATCCAGGCATAGCTGAAGTCAGGATCCGGATTCAAGGGGCCCAGAGTGGCCTGTTCACCCCCGCATACGGTCAGGTCTCCGAGGTCGAGGGTCACCGGCGATCCGATGGTGAGCAGTTGGCTCAGTGTATCCGTTTGGTTGCAGGTGCCGGGATGGAAAACGATCAGCGTGACCAGATAGGCCCCAGGCTCATTGTAGGTATGCACCGGATTGGGCAGGTTGGAGGTAGCACCGTCGCCAAACGCCCAGGCGAAAGATTGCGCGAAGGTGGAGGTTTGGGTGAATGAGATGGGCGCGTTGGTGCATCCCAGCGAAGGCGCATTGAAATTGGCGATGGTGACGGGCAGCTGAAAGTCGAATTTGAAAACGCCGTTGTTGCAGTTGGGCGAGTTGTTGGTGGGAGAATGGGCGTTTGCGGGAAAAATGGGAAAGTCATCATTACCCCCGCATCCGGCGCACACGCTTTGGTAAATGACCCCGGCGCGGTCAAAGCGCGAGGTACCACCATCCACGTGCTCTGCACTGATACCTCCGCCGTAATAGGTCGCGTAGGCGACGTCACTCGCATCCTCTTCCAGCACGAGCAGATAAAAATCGCTGCCGTTGGTTGTGGACTGGAACGCATCAGCTGTGGTGAGCATACCCAGCACATTGTCGGTTTGGGGGTTTGAACTGGTGTTGGTGGTTCCTCCCCATCCACTCAGGTAGATCTTGCCGCAGATATCCACCGTGAACGCGGTGGGTGAAAGATTGGGCTCTCCATCGCCTGAGCCGAATACGGTGGACCACAGGATACTGGTGAGGTCCGGATGGACCTGGCTGACCACCATACCGCTGTTTGGCTGGCTCCATGCGGCATTGATAACCCAGGTGGAGTTGGGCGCGAGCGACTGGCCGTACACATACAGCTCACCGGCTGAGGTCGCCTCTGCAAAATAGAGCTGGTCATAGCTGCTGCTTCCGAAATAGGTGGAGCTGAGGAGCGTCTGCCCGTTGGCTGCGATGCGGGCAATCCAGCCATCCGCGCTGCCTCCCTGGTTGGATCCGAAAAGCGCATTGGCGGTAGTGGGAAAGTTGAATGACCTGGTGCCTCCGCATACATACACATTGCCCTCCTCGTCGAAAGTCGCGGAGTACACGCTGTCATCATTGCTACCTCCGATAAATGTGCTCCAGATGATGGAGCTGAGGTCGGCGGTGAGCCTCACCACGCAGCCATCCTGCGCACCACCGGACCCACTTTGAAATCCATTCGTGACAGGAAAATCGGGAGAGAAGGTAGATGATGCAATGATGACCGAGCCATCCTCCCCGAGGTCAATTTCCCCGCGAAACTCATCCGCATAATTGAACTTGAGGATGGTGGCTGTATTCACCCCATCATTGCTGCTGCCGCCCAGGAAGGTGGAGGCCACCAGTGCACTGCCGGTAAAGTTGAGCCGGGTGATCACGATATCGCTGCCGTTCACATAGTCGGTTCCCACACCCTGTGGCGCAAAGGGAACCCCGCCGTTGAACACGGTATCATAGGCGCCTGGAGTCACGGGGTAGTTGGGTGAGCTGGTGGTGCCGTACACGAGCAGTTCATTCTGTTCATTGCAGATGAGACTGTGCGGCAGCTCATCGTTTGCCCCGCCGAGGAAGGTGGACCAGATCATGGATGTACCATCGAGCGCGTACTTGGATACAGCGATATCCGTACCGGCCAGCCCGAAGTTTCCATCCCCTCCACCCCAGGTGGTCTGGTATGCGCCGGGGGTAGTGGGGTAGCCCTGACCAAATGCGCTGCTGCCGCTGTAGAGGTAGCCATCACCATCATAGGTAGCCGTGAATCCGAAATTATCGGATGTACTGCCGCTGTAGGTAGAAAACACCAGTTCGGGGTCGATCACCAGGGGATAGTTCCGGTCCAGTCCGTTGGGAAAATGAAACCGCACTGTGGCATCATCCAGCGCGTACTCGCAGGCCACATAGCGCTTCTCGCCCTCCACGATCTGCCAGGCAATTGGCTTTTGCTCCCATACCTCCCCTACACTGGTGCGGATCACGAGCCGCCCGTTTGTGATGCGGATATCATCTTGTCCGGAGTAGCGCAAGGCGATACGCCGGTGGTCTGCGCCTGCCTTCACCTGGAAGTCATACTTCAGAAAAGGCATCTCGGTGGACACCACCATATTCACCCCCGGATACACCTCACCAAGGGTGATGCGCTGCCAGGAGGAACAATGACTGGCCCATTGCCCGGGATCATTGCCGAGGAAATAGTGGAAGAGCGTGGGCAGCGGCGATTCCTTGCGGGTCCAGGCCGCCCCTGCTGAACCTTCCAGTGCTGTGTGGTACACGTGTCCCCTGATCCGGGGTGTACCTGTTACCGGCTGAGCCCCTCCGTGGGACGCACTTACGGCGGAGAGGTCCATCTGGTGCATGGTAAATCCACCCTGTTCCAGAAACCACCTCCCTCCTTCCACGCCTGCAGAAGCCACCACATGCGCAGGCCACTGCCCTCTGTTCTCCACGAGTGGAATGCCTGTATTGCCCTGAGCTGTGAAGGACAGCACGACAACTATAAAGGAAGCGAGGCAGCGCATAGGACGAAGATAACCGATTTAACCCGCCTTCAGGATGCGCGGTTGGCGGCGGAAGTTGCATGGCGGTGGGGTTGACGGAGGTAGAGCGCCACAGCCAGTGCGAGCAGGAGTACGTTGGCCATGCCCAGCAGTCCGCCTTCATCTACGAGCCACGACATGCGCCGGCCCACGAGATCGGGTGAGTTCAACGTGTACGGAATAAAAGCCAGGAGCAGCACTGCTATAGTCAGCCGCCGCCATGGGAATGCATCCGTAAGCAGCCAGGCCATGCTATAGGTCACCAGCGGCCAGCTCCACATGAAGTGCTCGGTATCGGTATGCGTGAGGTTGGGGATCAGACCGATGAGCAGAAAAAATTCCAGAAAACACGATGCCGGATCCTCCTTTCTGTGGCGGTTGAGGAGCAGCAGCGCGAAGAATCCGATGGCACAGGAAGCCAGAGCCGCAATCACGAGTGATCTGCCTCCCTGCTGGCCCAGAGGCGCCAGCACCCAGTCGTTGAGAATACCGTACAGGGTGTGTGGACTGAGACTCAGGCGCATATTGTGATGCTGCATAGCGGCGAGCCATTCGCGATGCAGAGCGATGTTGCCACTCCAGCCCTCGGTGAGTGCCGGAAGGAGCAAGCCTGCTAAAACACCCGCCGCCATCCAGGCCAGCGTCCGGAATTCCTTTTTCCAAAAGAAATAGGGAACCAGGATAGCAAAGTGCGGCTTCACCAGCAGGATACTAGCCAGGATGACTCCGGCCGAACGCGCACGCCCATTTCGCCAGCACACATACAAGGCCAGCGCGGCGATGAGCAGGAACAGATTCACATTGCCGAGGTGCAGCTCGCGCTCGAAATGATCAGCCAGAAAAAGAGCGGAAAGTGCGAGAAGCCAGCCGCGGCGTTGTGAAGAAAAGCCGAGCTCCTGTTCCATGAATCGGACCAGCAGCAGAGACAAGATCAGAAATGCTGCGAGCACCACTGCGAAGTAGATGGCGCTGGCCAAAGGGTATGGCAGCCATACCAACACGCTGAATGGGATTAGCGCGGCAGGCGAATACTTGTAGTATCCGCTGCTCACACCGAATGCCTTGCCGTATGGTGAATCGCCGGAAAGCCAGGCCTGGGTGGCATCATAATACACGCGGAAGTCGGCCATACCATCGCGGTGGTTGAACTTCTGCAGCGCGTAATAAGCGAGTGCCAGCGCGGTGCATATCAGCACATAGCGGATGGGGGCCGGCGAACTGCGAAACCAGTCAGAGAAACGCTTCACGCCGCGAATCTAAGCAAGGAGGGACGGCTTGCGGCGCGTCTGCAGGGATCAGCCCTGCTTGAGCTTATCGCGGAAGCGCTTGCGGAACTTTTCCACCTTGGGGCGCACGACCATCTGGCAATAGGGCTGCTCACCGTTGAGGTTGAAGTAATCCTGGTGGTAGTCCTCTGCCGCGTAGAAATTGGCGAATGGGGTGATCTCCGTCACCACGGGATCGCTCCAGTTGCCGCTCTCATTGGCCGCTTTACGGGCCAGTTCAGCCAGCCGCTGCTGCTCTTCACTGTGAACGAAAATGGCCGAGCGATACTGCGTACCTTCATCGGCACCCTGCCGGTTGAGGGTGGTGGGGTCATGCGTTTCGAAAAACACCTCCAGCAGATCGGCGAATGAAATGACAGCGGGGTCGAAGGTGATCTGCACGACCTCGGCATGGCCTGTGCGGCCTGAGCACACCTCCTTGTACGAAGGGTTGCGCACGGGCCCGCCGCTGTAGCCGCTCACCACGCGGTCCACGCCTCGGAGACTCTGGAATACGGCTTCGACGCACCAGAAGCAACCTGCGCCAAAAGTGGCCACCTCACGGCCAGCGGGCACGTCAACAGAAGTCAGAGGAAGATCAGTCATTTGCATCGTAGGATCGGAAGGCACCTGCGATTGTCCGCAACTCCCGAGAGAGGCGAGCAGCGCCCATACCGGCAGCAGAACTAACGTGTGCTTCATAAGGCTATTAACTACCGGAAGAGCCGGTTGTTCGGTCACGATCCTCTTCGGGCTTTCCAAGGAGAGATTGAATCATGTAAATGATGCAACCACTCACCAGGATGATGATGAGCGACTGGATGCTTTTCCAGAAGTACTTCTGCACATATTGCCACTCGATCACATTCCATATACCGAGGATCGCGAGCAGGGCGATACCCAGCACGAGAGCCGAAAGCAGAAAGGCAAACAGATAGCGCGTGTTCATGGTGTCGGATTAGGTTGTGCGAAAGTCGGTTCTGGCTCTGGCTTATGGAAGTAAAAAGTGTTAAGTCAGCCGGTCAGAAGCGAAACCGCAGAAAGCCCATGGCGACAGAAGCTGTGGGGTGATTTTCCGTGAAAAAGGTGATGATATCCCGGGAGGCGATGCCCAGCTCCCGCGCGCCTTCTTTGGTGGTAAAACGAATGCCCACAGGAATCTTCCAGTCATAGTTGCCGCCCTGCATCACACCCGCCTGGAGGTGGAGCCAACGGAAGGGAGATAATTCACCTCCCGCTGCCAGGAATGCCTGTTGGATATTTCCCATGGACTGATTGAATGGGGTTACGAGGTCAACGCCCATCCGCACCACCTTGCCGGAGATAGCCATTCCGAAGCGACCGGCGGTGGGGAGCTGGGTGGTGTAGCTGGGCACCCCTTGCCAGTCAACCAATCCATCGGTATCCGCGATATCGAGCACCTGATCCAGGAAACCCACGTTATCCAATCCCGGAGATGAGGTGGAGGTAACGGGGCCGTCAGCCCATTCATACACATTGCCATCCCAGGTCATGCTGCCGATATCGGTTACAGCGGCCGACACCACCAGTCGGTCCTTGACGGTGAAGGTGGCTCCCACATCAAAGCCGAGTCCGAAACCTACCGGGCTGAAAGAGCCGGCGCCGGAGGGGAGCTGACTTTCACTTGGGCTCTCCAGCTGGCTGTAGTTGATCCCGAACAGAGGTGCCATGGAGCTGAACACCCTGGTTTGGCTTCCCGTGGCATCCACCTCCAGGATGCCTTGACCGATGAGGGCCTTCACTCCTGCCCCAACGTGCAGTTGCCAGTTTTCGGCACTCAGTATTCTCTTGCCGTATCCGAAGTTGAACTCGCGCATCCAGGAAAAGCTGTAGCGCGTTCCTGCTATGAGTCTGCTCAGGTTTTGCGCGTTCACGGGTGATGCCACACCTTCCACCACCTGGCTGAGTGTTTCCTCATCCAGCGAGCCGGAGTTGGTGATGGTATCACCATTTTGAAGCACCAGCTGATCGAAATAGGGAGCATTGAATCCCATCCAGAGCACCTCCGCCAGTTGCGGGCCCATTTTTCCGTAAAAATTCACGCGCTCCCGGCTGCTGAAAGCAAAAGAACCGATCTTATTGGTTTGCAAGGCGAAGCCGGCGGTCATGAGGTCGATATCCGCCCCATTGGTGCCGTTGGTGAATTCGAAGGCCAGCTCTTCGCGCTGCTCCTGCGTGAGATCCTGAAGGCGGTTCCGGAAGATATTCTGCCTGACCTCATCCCTGGTGAGCACATCAGAGAAGACCGAGACACCCAGCTCCATAAAGCCCAGGGTAAATCGCTTGCCCTCGTATCCGGAAGGCAGATCGAGGTTAGCCGGATTGATGCCCAGGCATTGGTAATCGCGGGCGAATGGTGTAGCCACGCCATGTCCGGTCAAGGTAAAGGCCGATGTTTCCGTTTGGGCGATGGCGGCATGCATACCGCATGCTGCGATGAGAAAGGCGACGAGTTGACGCATGGTTAAGGATGATCCGCCGGGGGCCGACGGAGGAGCGAAAATAGCCGGATTGCCCGCGGTTCAATACCTGAACGTCAAAGTTTCTCTCGGTAGAGAAACTGCCTCTGGCTGCTTTCAAAAGGGCGGTAGAGGTAGTAGGCCCAGCCATTGCGTACGGCGACCTGTGATACGTAAGGCCAATGCAGGCGACGCACAGATCGGGTGGTGCCTGTGGAAGCATCGATGGCGTGCAGGGTAGTGTAGCCCGCACGGCGCATAGTGGTATAGACCTCTCCGGTCACCCGGTCCTGCAGCAGCTTCCCGCTCCAGCTTCCCGAATGGCTCCGGTGGTAGGCAATGAGGGTGCTGTCGGTGGCTTGCCCGCGGCGATCGAATGAGGTTAGCTGGTCGTGATGGTGATCAAAAAGCAGAAGCCGGTCACCCAGGATAAAAAGCGGTGCATTCATCGGTTCGAAATACATGGAGCTGGCAAAGCCACTCATGTATCCTGCTGCAATTTCTTTCTCGATTCCCGTGCGCAATTCGTACTTGAATGCTTCGAGCTTATCCCGCGGACCGAGGTATTTGAACGAACTCCGGAAGAGCGTCATCACTTCCTCGTTCACGATATAGCGCAACCGGGTAAGACTGGAGTCAGCCGGGTTCCAGGCCGTGTATTCAAATGCGGGATAATCCGGCTGCCAGGTGCTGAGGTAGGTACGTCCGGCGAGTGTGTCCACGATGGGGTTCACTTGCTCGTCGAACTCCTCCCGGCTCATGGGCACGAGCTGAAATCCATCACGCTCATCGAGCCAGTGCACCCCTTGCCTGCCGATCACAAACACATCATCAAAGCAGCTCAGGTAGAGTTTTTCGGCGTCTTCAGGCAGTCCCAGCCGAAAGCGTTCCGCGCCTGTGGTATCCAGAGCGATGATGCGACAACCGGAGTAAAGGGTGCGTTTTCCTTCCGACTCACGTTTCCATCGTTTTTCCTTTTCGCAGGCCAGCATCACCAGTCCGCGGCTCGTCCACACAAAATCAGCCACTGCCAGGACGGCATCGCCCCACACCGTATCCGGCACACCCGGCCGGATGACCACTGTGGGCTGGTCGAAGATCAGCGGCACCAGCAGGAAATCAACGGTGCGTATGGCGCCTGCACGGAGCGGTTGTACGGTCACGGCAGAGGTGCGGAATCCGAAAAGCTGGGCGTTGAGCTCCATCGGCAGTGCATCATCCACACGCAGGGTATAAGCACCCGCGCGATCGGTATGGGTAAAGGCGCCTGACTGGCGGATGAAGATCACGACACCTTCCAGGGGCTGACCCGACAGAGAATCGCGCACTATGCCGCGCACGGTAGCTTGCTGTCCGCGGAGGACCGCAGGAATGAGGACCAGAAGCAGAAGAAGAGATCTCATACACACCAGTGACACCGGGGAGGCGCACATTCCATACATCACCGGGCACAATCCGGTGGTATTCATCTACACCTCAAGAGTTCAGGCAATGCGCAGGTTCCAGCCGCGGGTATCCGGCTCCAGTCCGTGGCGCAGCCTGTCGAGGTAAGACGAGAGGCGGTTGCAGAAGGTCCAGCCGGATGAAGGCGGCAAGCTGTAATCGGTGCCCTGGTAGTGGATTGTGCGGATGGGAGCAATGGTAGCAGCCGTGCCGGCACCGAAGGCCTCATCGAGCTCTCCGTTGCTGATCATTCCGACCAATTCATCGGCCCTTACCCGGCGCTCTTCCACCACCATTCCCCATTCCCGGGCCAGGGTGAGCACGCTGTCGCGCGTCACACCACTCAGGATAGAGTCGGTGATCATCGGGGTGAATAACGTATTGCCCGAGCGGAACATGACGTTCATTGTACCCGACTCCTCGATGAATTCATGCGAAATGGCATCCGTCCAGAGCAGCTGATTATACCCCTCCTGCTGGCCTATGCGGGCCGGAAGGAGCGCAGCGCCGTAGTTGCCGGCAGCTTTAGCTTCACCTGTTCCGCCGCGCACAGCGCGTGAATAATGTGTTTCAATTTTCACCTTCACCTCACCTGTGTAGTAGCGGTCCACCGGGCATGTGAAGATCACGAAGAGATAAGATTCACTGGGACGCACACCCACGTATTCATCGGTGGCAAACATGTGCGGACGGATGTACAGAGCGCTTCCGGGAGAGCCAGGCACCCAGTTGCGGTCGAGGTGCACCAGCGCTTTCAGGGTGTCCAGAAACACCTCTTCCGGCAGCTCCGGCATGCACATGCGGCGGGCACTGTGATTGAGCCGGCGGGCATTCATATCCGGACGGAAGATGTACACTTCGTTGTGCTCGTTGCGATAGGCCTTGAGGCCTTCGAAAATGGCCTGGCCGTAGTGCAGGGCGCTGATGGCGGGAGAAAAGTGCAGCGGCCCGTAGGGCTCAATGCCGGGCGTGTGCCACTTGCCGTTTTCATAACGGATGACACACATGTGATCAGAGAACACACGACCGAAACCGAGATTGCTCCAATCCACTTCCTGGATCCTGCTCGCAGTGGTCATTCTGATATCAATCGGTTGGTCTGTAGCTATCATTAAGCCAGTGTTAGATTGAATCGATAGGTGATAGTGAGATAAGTGACGGGCAGACGCTTCCGCTCTCGGGCAAATATAGGTCTTCGGGGTAATCCTTTGTGCCTGTCCGTCAGTTTGGACCTACCGGGCTGAACAGGAATTTGTTCGGGCTCACCAGGTCCGTTTTTACCGCATACAACACAATGGCGGCTGTATTGTTGACCCCCAGTTTGGCCATGATGTTCTTGCGGTGAGTATTCACGGTGTGGGGTGAAAGGAAGAGCTTGGCCGCGATCTCGTTATTGGTGTAGCCCTCGGCAATCAGCCGGATGACTTCGAGTTCCCGCTCTGACAGGGAGACTGGCTCACAGCCCATATCTCCGAGCTGCAGGTCCTCCACATCAATGGACTCCCTGCGGATAGCCTCGAGGATTTGCCCGCAGAAAAAGCGACCACCGGAGTGCGTTTCGCGGATGGAACCGACGATTTCATGCACGTCACAATCCGTTTTGATGTAGCTGGTGATCCCGGCGCGGAGTGCATTCACAATGGTGATACCACTCTGCTCCGGCGTGATAGCCACCAGCCGTGACTGAGGCGATACCCGGATACAACGCTGGACCACATCCACAGAGAAGTCGCGCGCCGCAAAGTCCACGAGGATAATATCGGGGCGAAACGCCTTCACCAGATCCACCAGGTGATCATCGCTTACGGCTTCCCCCACCAGTTCAAAATCCCCGTACTGGCTCAGCAGCGCGTTGAGACCTGCACGAATCAGGTGATTGCTGTCGGCGATGGCGATCCGGATCATAGGCGTGTGGCAAATATGCTATTCAAACTAATTCTAAATAACATTCATTCGCCAAAAAGTTTCGGAGTTATCCACGCTTTTTTTTCGGCTTACATTCTTTCCACCACCCGGATGCCCAGCAGGTAGAGCGCGTCCCTCAGCACATCGCCCGTTCGGGCCACCAGATTGAGTCTCACATTGCGAAGGCCGGTATCCTCTTCCCGGAGAATCGGGCAGTGCTGGTAGAACGCATTGAAGTCCCGGGCCAGGTCGTAGGCATAGTTAGCCACAATGGATGGATTGTAACGGGTTGCCGCTTCCTCCACCACTGATGGAAAATCGTGAATCCGTCTGATCACCGATCTTTCCCAGTCGCTGATCGGGCAGGACGTATCAGGTGGAGCGGCGATGAGGCCCGCATCCTCTGCCTTCCTCAGGATGGCTCTGGTGCGCACGTAGCCGTATTGGATAAAGGGGCCGGTATGGCCGTTGAAGTCGATGCTTTCGCGTGGGTTGAACAGCATATTCTTCACGGGGTCCACCCGGAGCAGAAAATACTTGAGTGCCGACATGCCGATATCCGCATAAACGGCCTCGCGTTCCTGAGGTGACAGCGTTTCGAGTTTGCCTTGCTCCTCTGCCACTTCGCGGGCCACATTTACCATTTCCGCGATGAGATCGTCCGCATCCACAACGGTTCCCTCCCTGCTCTTCATCTTGCCTTCAGGCAATTCCACCATGCCATAGCTCAGATGGTAGCAGCGATCGGCCTGAGGCCAGCCAAGTCTTGCGAGCACTTTGAACAAGACCTTGAAATGGTATTCCTGTTCATTGCCCACGGTATAGATCTGATAATCCGTATCCGGAAAATCGCGGAACCTGAGGATGGCCGTACCGATGTCCTGGGTGATATACATGGCTGTGCCATCTCGCCGCAGCAGCACCTTTTGGTCCAGCCCCTCCGCCGTGAGGTCCACCCAGATGGAGCCATCCTCCTTGCGAAAGAAGGTCCCGCGCTCCAGGCCCCTCATTACCTCATCCCTTCCGAGCAGATAGGTTTCGCTCTCGTAGTACACCTTATCAAAGTCCACCCCCATGGATGCGTAAGTCGCGTTGAATCCTTCGTACACCCAGCCATTCATGCGCTGCCAAAGCTCATAGACTTCGGGGTCCCTGGCCTCCCATCTGCGCAGCATATCCTGCGCCTCCAGCATGAGTGGTGCCTGGGTTTTGGCGTCATCCTCCGACTTGCCTTCAGCCATCAGTTCGGCTACCTCCTTCTTGAAGGCCTTGTCAAATTCCACGTAATACCGCCCCACCAGCTTATCGCCCTTCTCGCCGGCAGACTGCGGCGTTTCGTTCTTACCTGACCGCTGCCAGGCGAGCATGCTTTTGCAAATATGAATACCTCGGTCATTGATGATCTGGACGCGCGTCACCGCATGGCCATTGGCTTCCAGCAGCCGTGCCACCGAATAGCCGAGGAAGATATTCCGGAGATGTCCGAGGTGCAGCGGCTTGTTCGTATTCGGAGATGCATATTCCACCATTACCCGAGGCCGGCTTCCCGGCTCACGAAATCCGAAATGACCTTGAGCCGGAATCGAAGAGAGAAAGCGCAGCCAGTAGCCGGGGGCCACAACCAGGTTAAGAAACCCTTTGACCACGTTGAACGAAACCAGCTCGGGCACCTCCCGAACGAGAAACTCACCGATGGCTTGCCCGGTGGCTTCGGGAGACTTGCCTGCCAGCTTCACCAGTGGAAACACGACCAGAGTGAGATCACCTTCAAACTCTTTGCGGGTTTCCTGGATCTGGATATGAGCGGGCGCAAGTGCGGCTTGAAATAATTCGTTCGCGGCGCGCATGACGGCCTCGTGCAGGATTTCCCGGATAGTCTTCATGGAGCGTAATGAAACAGGGGCGCGAAGTTAGCCATGCACAGCCATCATCCGCCCTTTCGGCGGCGCTACCTTTGGCGCATGAATTCCACATCTGTAAAAAGCCAGCTCGACACGATTGAAGAAGCCCTTGCCGACATCCGCTCGGGTAAGGTTGTGATCGTGGTAGATGATGAAGACCGGGAGAACGAGGGCGACTTTATTGCTGCCGCTCATCATGTAACACCTGATGTCATCAACTTCATGAGCAAGTATGGCCGCGGACTCATTTGCGCGGCGCTCACGGAAGAGCGGTGTACGGAGCTCGAGCTGGAAATGATGGTAGCGCGTAACACAGATCCTCAGCGCACTGCATTCACCATTTCAGTGGACCTCATCGGGCAGGGAAATACCACCGGCATCAGTGCCCACGACCGCGCCCGCACGGTGCAGGCCCTGATCGATCCACGGACTCGTCCGTCGGACCTCGGGCGACCGGGACATATCTTCCCCCTCAAGGCACGGGATGGTGGTGTGCTGCGCCGCACCGGACACACCGAGGCCACCGTTGACCTGGCCCGGCTGGCCGGCTATGAACCCGCCGGAGTGCTCGTGGAAATCATGAATGACGATGGCACCATGGCCCGGCTACCGCAGCTGCTGGAGATTGCCTCACAGTTTGACCTCCGCATTATCTCCATCAAGGATCTGATCGCGTGGCGTCTGCAGCAGGAGTCGCTGGTGGAGCGCCTGGATGAGATCCCTTTTGACACCCGTTATGGCGCGTTCAGGCTTGTGGCCTTCCGCGATCAGATCCAGGAAGTGGAGCACCTCGCCCTCGTCAAAGGCGAGTGGCAGGAAGATGAAATCGTGCCCGTGCGCGTGCACTCCAGCAACGTGATCCGCGACCTCTTTGGCCCCCTGCACCCCGATGCCGATCCATCCATCAACAGGGCCATCCGGTTCATCAGCGAACAGGGCAAGGGCGTGGTTGTGTATATGAACCACCTGCGCGATAACCACAGCCTGCTCGCCGACTTTGATGCCCTGCGGCATACCGGACAGGCACGCGCAGGAAGCGGCGCATCCATGGATGCCCGGGACTACGGTATTGGAGCCCAGATCCTGCGCCAGCTGGGCGTGAGGCGGATGAACCTCCTCACCAACCACCCCACCCGTCGCATGGGAATCATTGGCTACGGGCTGGAAATCGCAGAAAACACCCCGTTCTGAATCCGCTCCACCGAATTGCCGGTGTCAACTTTTTGGCCTAGTCCCGTTGGAGAATCGGCTAACACACCCTATCTTCGCGGCCCGTTTGACAAAATACCGAGTATTATGAAAGAAGGAATCCACCCCGAAAGCTACCGCATGGTTGTATTCAAGGACATGTCCAATGAGTATGCATTCCTTGGCAAGTCCACCACGCAGACCAAGGAAACTGTTAAGTGGGAAGACGGCAATGAATACCCGCTCGTGAAACTCGAGATCAGCCACACCTCACATCCCTTCTTCACAGGAAAGATGCAGTTGGTGGACACCGCCGGACGGATCGACAAGTTCAAGAACCGCTACGCGAAATTCTCCAAGAAGTAATCGCCATTCGGCGACATGATATGAGGGCTCCTTCACCGGAGCCCTTTTTTTTTGCCCATTTCACCGGCGCGCCGGGCCCAAAGCGGACTACCTTCATCAACCGAAGCCAACGGCCTTGCCTCCATGCCACGCATCCTGCGCATCATCAACCGGTTCAACCTCGGAGGTCCAACGTACAATGCGGCCTACCTGAGCCGCTACCTGGCTCCTGAGTTTGAGACCCTGCTCATCGGTGGAGTGCCACAGCCCGGCGAGGCCCACAGCGGATTCATTCCCGAATCACTCGGGGTGCCCTACACCGAAATTCCCTCGATGGGTCGCGCCCTGCATCCTTTGCATGACCTGGAGTCCTGCCGCGCCATCCTCAGGATCATCCGGGAGTTCCGCCCCGACGTCGTGCATACCCATGCCTCCAAGGCTGGGGCCCTTGGACGGCTGGCGGCCCGGGCTGCCGGTGTTCCCGCTATTGTGCACACCTTCCACGGCCATGTCTTCGAAGGCTATTTCAGCCCCTGGAAGAGCCGGCTCATCTGCAGCGCAGAGCGCTATCTGGCCCGGTACAGTCATGCCATCATCGCCATCAGCGACCGTCAGCGCGATGATCTCATCCGCCGCTTCGCCATTGCCCCTGAAGCCAAAGTCCGGTTGATTCCGCTTGGGTTTGATCTCGATCGGTTTACCACCGACAAGGAGACCCATCGTGCCGCATTTCGCATGCGCTACCACCTGCAACCCCATGAATGCGCTGTAGGCATCATCGGCCGGCTCGCTCCCGTCAAGGATCACGACCTGTTCCTGCGCGCGTTGGCCGGTGCGCGAAAGCAAGCCCCCCACCTGCGCGCCTTTATCATAGGTGATGGTGCTCTGCGAATCCCCTTGATGGCCCTGTGCAGCCAACTCGGCCTCACCACCAGTGACGGATCCCATCCCGCTGATGTCGTGTTCACCTCCTGGATAGAAAATATCCCCCCTGTGCTGCATGGGCTCGACATGGTGGCCCTCTCATCCCTGAACGAAGGCACGCCTGTGAGTCTGATCGAAGCTCAGGCAGCAGCATTACCCGTCATCAGCACCGATGTAGGAGGTGTGCGCGATGTGGTGACCGATGGAGTAACAGGCCTTATCACGCCACCCGGATCAGCAGCGGCCATGACCGATGCATTGGTTTGCCTGGCCGGTGACCCCATGCTTCGGGCAGAGCTGGGGCAAGCCGGACAAGCCTTCGTATTCCCCCGTTATCATTACCAGCGGCTCGTGGCCGATACACGGGAGCTCTACCTGCGGCTGATCTCCTAATTCACACAATCCTGTTTGCAAGTAGCTGCAGAGGCCCCGACCACAGAGGCCTTGCGGGATCACCTTTGGTCAACCGTTCTTCGGAACATACAGCCAGACCGAATGATTAAATACGCCTTGATGTCATTTCAGTTCTTCGGCCTCCTTTTTCTGGGGCTGTTCAGTAGCAACGAACCCGTTGTTGACCACCAGACGCCGAAGACCATTTACCCCGGAGAGAAGAAGGAAGTAACCATCTCCATTGACAAAACGGCATTTCAAGGGTTCGGCAAGCTGGAGATCATACTTCCCTCCGGGCTCGTAGCCACTGCAGGTAAAACAGAAGGTGCCTCGTTCACCTTCCACGAGCAAAAAGCCCGCTTTGTGTGGATGACCATGCCAACCGAACGTTCATTTAAGGTGACGTACTACCTTGAGACCACCGACAGCAGTGCGAAGAATGTTGACATCCGCGGCACCTTCTCTTACATCCAGGACAACCGCAGGGTGGACTACACCATACCCTTGCGCACCGTGGCTATCCGTCGTGCCGGCCTTGGTGATGAGTCCACTCCGCCGGCTGCCGCAGCACCTGTTGCGGTCGCATCCGGTGAGATGCGCTGTACACGTACCATCACCCCACTCAGCGCAACTGAATTCCGCGTCGATATACGCCTTGAGAACAACATGATTGAAGGCTTTGCGAAAGTGATCGAGAATGTACCGAATAACTGCAAGACAGAAAAAATTCAGGATGCGGGCTCCGTTGTAACCCAGGAGAAGAACTCCGTCAAGTTTGTGTGGTTCGAGATTCCCAAGTCCCCTGTGGTGGACCTTTCTTATAAGATATCTTGTCTCACCCCTCCCTCCTCACCGCTCTCCATCAATGGTAAGCTGAGCTATGTACTTGGAGGTGCGCCGAAGGAGCTTCCCATTCTGACCCGCGCAGAAGGCGAGCCCGTAGTGGCTCAAAAGAATACCCCTGCTAAAGAGCCGGCAACGCAGCCAGTCACTCCTCCAAAAACATCAGGAGAGGAGAAAACAGCTTCCGCCGGTGATACCAAGGGCAAGAGTAACCCCAAGGCTCCGGTGAAGCAGGAATCCAGCGGAGAAGAAGCCATTACCAAGGCATCTCCCGAAAAAGGCGTATCCTACAAAGTGCAGATCCTTGCCGCACATAAGGTTGTGAATAAAAGCTACTTTCAGCAGAAGCACGGCTACTCCGGGGCATTTAATATTGAAAACCACGAAGGATGGGTGAAATACACCACCGGACGCTACGCGGAATACAAGCAGGCCCGTGACGCCCGCGAGCAGATCACACGAGATCACGGCTCATTTCCCGGCCCCTTCGTCACTGCCTACCATGATGGCGCGCGCATTACCGTGCAGGAAGCGTTGCTGATCAGTCAGCAGCAGTGGATCAAGTGAGCATTATGACGCTGCTACGCAGAACACAACGGTGTTCATAGTAGTAATTTGGTTAATTATAGAATTTGTTTAGGTAATTTAGTCTGAAAATCCCCGGGTAACGTCCCGGGGATTTTCTTTTGGAGGAAGCTACTTCGCATCGAAGGCCTTGTTGCCGCTGCGCTTCATATGCCTGACTTCAAAGTCATCCAGCAGAGCTGATATCCGCATGAGCAATTGCTCTCTGGTATGCAATTCCTCCGGTCTTCCGCGCTCTGAAGAATAGAGCATCGCCGTATGGCCCTTTTTATCGTTCGGGTGTTTCCAGAAAAACACCACCATAGCCGTGCGGATAGTCAGCGGCCCGGTACCGGCTCCTTGAACCACATGCTCATCAATAGCCTCGCTGAACATCATGGCAGAGAACTGCGCCCATGGCACTACCTGATCGCCGAGCATCTCCCAGTTCACCACCTGATCCTTCTGGACACCCCATGATGCATGGAGAAGGCTGCGCATATCTGTATCCAGAAATACCCTGAAATCCTCTGCAGAATCCATCTTTTTTCGCGGGAGAGGATCTATGCCCCCTACCTCAGAAAAAGTCGGTGAAACCAACTGGTTTCGGAATCCCACGGTAGCGCGCAAGGGTGATTTCAGAAAGATTTCCCATGCAGGAAGCCGGCTAAACCGGTAGTAGTGATCATCATCCACGTACCAGCGCACGGTATCACGAAAAAGATCCCATGCAAACTGACCATCCGCATCCCAGGGCAATTCGCAGTATCTGTGCTGGATCACGCCAGAGAATTCATCTAGTCTGCGCCTTCCCTCTTCATTACTGCACTGCACCAGTTCAGGCTTTGGATTTCCGGAGTCTGTTTTCTTTACCACCATTTCGATAAACAGCTCATCACCCCGTTGGGTGTTCAGTTCAAGAACAAACGCATCGCCTGCTGAAGTCCACCAGAAGTTACGGCCTGATCGGAGCGTGTGGATGCAATAAATCTGGCCGGCCGAAACGCGCGCGGAAAGTCCGGCATCAGGCGTTTGCCCCACCCCGAACCAAAAGTCCGGAAAAGGACCTCCGGCATCTCGGATCACATACACACGGGCAAATGAAATCGTGTCCATACCCACGGGCCCCGGACCAAAAACCGCATCCTGACTGCGGGAAGGTAAAAAGGCAGCGAGCAACAACGAGACCGCAAGACTATGGGAGATGATCCAATGCATGGCGTAAAACTCAGCCAGCCATACAGGTGAAATAATGACCTCCATCAGAGACTACCTTCGCAGTGCATGATATGGGACAGCATGCTCCATGGATTTCGGGCCTACCTTCGGTTGGAGCGCTCGCTTTCTGCCCATTCGGTGGAGGCTTATCTGTCTGATGTCACCAAGCTACAGGCCTTTGCCGGCGCCCTCATCCCTCCGAAACTCCCCTCACACATTGATGCGCGTGATATCCGTGGCTTTCTGGAAGCCCTCACCGATCTTGGGCTCAGTGCAACGAGTCAGGCGCGGATCATCTCCGGACTCAAGGCGTTTTTTCGCTACCTTGTGATCGAGCAGGTGCGCGCTGATGATCCCATGGAATTCATCGATTCGCCTCGGATCGGTCGCCCCCTGCCGGAGGTCCTCAGTGTGGAAGAAATGGATGCTGTGCTTCGGGCCATAGATTTATCCGCTACATCCGGCAGTCGCAACCGCGCGATGCTGGAACTTTTGTACAGCAGCGGACTTCGCGTATCCGAGCTCACCGATGTGCGAATTTCCTGCCTCTTTCCGCATGAGGGCTACCTGCGCGTCACGGGAAAAGGCAATAAAGAGCGGCTTGTGCCCGTGGGGCGCGAGGCGCTGAAGTGGATTGCCTGGTACCGCGAGCAGGTTCGGAATCACCAGCCGGTGCGCGCCGGACAGGAAGATTATCTCTTTCTGAACCTCCGGGGAGGCAAGCTAAGCAGGATGAGCGTATTCAACATGATCCGTGACAGCGTGCGAGCAGCGGGAGTCACCAAGCAGGTCAGTCCGCACACCTTTCGTCACTCCTTTGCCACCCACCTCGTGGAAGCCGGAGCCGATCTCCGGGCCGTACAGGAGATGCTCGGACACGCCAGCATCACCACCACGGAGATCTACACCCACCTCGACCGCCAGCGTCTGAGGGACGAGCTGCTCACCTTTCATCCCCGATATGCCAGAAAGGGCTGAGTCCGAACATTTCACAGAACACCCTGTTAATCAACTTCATGAAAACGCTTACGGGAAAGGTGCGTGCGGTCAGGCGAGTGTTTCTGAAACTCGATAGAGAAATTGCCACATTTCAGCGTGATACCCGTCTGCATTGTTTGAGTGGCTGCGGAGAGTGCTGCAAGAAGCCCGACATTGAGGCCACACCACTGGAGTTTCTTCCCCTTGCTCTTTCGCTGTACGATGAAGGCAAGGCCGAATCTGTTCTGCACGAGGTACGCAGCAATACCGGGGTATGTCATGCCTTTCGTCCGCACATCACATCATTTGGCGGATTGTGCCATGTTTACCCCGACAGGGGGTTGATCTGCAGATTATTTGGATTCAGTGCGCGTCGCGATAAGGAAGCCAGGCCGGAGCTGGTCACCTGCCGGCTGATCAAGGAGCAGCAGGCCGAAGCGTATGAAGAGGCCCGCGTGATGATTGCGCAAGGCAAGCATGTGCCTGTGATGAGTAATTACTACAGCCTGCTGTCCGGCATAGATCCTGATCTGGCGCGTTTTTATCCGATCAATGAAGCCATGGCCCGTGCACTCGAGGTGGTGCTCGCCTATTATGCCTATCGCAGGCGCAGGCGGCCCCGTCGCCGTGCTGAAACTGCACCAGCCTGAGGGTTGCGAACAACCCATTGGCGGATGAGGTTTATCAGAGCATGAAGGTTTACACACTCCGATTTACAACCCTGCTTCCGTGCTCTATAGATGAAGCGTGGGAGTTCTTTTCAACGCCGCTCAACCTCAATCGCATCACTCCGCCGGATATGAGCTTTGAAATCCTCTCTGAGGTAGATGGCGTGAAGATGTACCCCGGTATGGTGATCCACTACCGCGTGCGTCCGCTCCTTCAGATTCCGCTTCGCTGGACTACAGAAATCACGCATTGCGTGGACAAAAAATACTTTGTCGATGAGCAGCGGTTTGGCCCCTATGCCTTCTGGCATCATCAGCACCATTTCGAAGAAGTGTCAGGCGGAGTGCAGATGACGGACACGATCAACTACGCCATCGGCATGGGCCCGTTGGGCAGCATGGCCAATGCGCTTTATGTGGGCAAACGCCTGGAGGAGATTTTCACATACCGCGAAAAAGTGGTAGGCGATATCTTCGGCAAATAGGTCATCAGAACTTCACGTTCAGTCCGAATCCTAATTCAGGCCCGCGGAGTACCATATCCCATCGGGCGAGATCCGGATCTATGATCAAGTTGCCCACGCTGAGGCTTTCCTGGCGGAGGGTGTATGCGCCGTTTTGAACATACAGATGCACGCCAACAGTTTTGCCGAAGTAGTGGCGATATCCAAGGCCCACACCGAAGTGACCTCCGCGCCATTCGCCCGTGGCATCCGAGCGATTGTTCTCAATCCTGAGGTTGGCCGGTCCGAATGCAATCCGCGCGTATAGATCATTGCGCTCCTTCTTGAGGAAGTGATAGGCCACGGAGAAGTTCCACACCCCCGTGTTGTTGTCCTCATAATCCTCGTCATCCACGTATTTGCCGAGCCGCAACTGCGTGCCTACGGAAAGTCTGTTCAGCACGCAGTATTCAACCGAAAGAGGGAAGAAAAACGCTCCGGCAGTATCCGTGTAAGTCTCCTCGAAACCGAACACATTGGTGGTGACTTCATTTGAGTAGATCCCTGCTTCCGAGCCAATGCCAAGGATCCAGCTGCCTTTTTCAGCGACCTGTTGTGCTTGCATGAAGGTGTTCATGAACATGGCAAAAACGACCAAAAGGTATTTCATACGGGTATGGTTCAGGCGACTAAGATGATACAAATACCTCATCATCCCACGGCACTGAAACTTTCTGTCAGGCAGCCTCGTAAAGTCCAGCCTGACCTGACTCCTGATGAAACTATTGCTCGCGTTGCTTTTCCTGCTGTCCTGTATGCGGTCCACGGCACAGGATCTGAAGCCGCTGGATTATGCCTTGGTGTATAAAAAAAATGGCGTAACCGTTCGCACCTGTCGCGAAGTGCGTTACCACCCTGACCGGCAAGACACCGTATTGATCGGCATAGCCCGGTTTGATAGCGAAGGCAGGATGACGGAATACCAGGAATTCTTTGCAGGTGGACGGCTTTATGCGATTTACACCTATACCTATGAATCAACCGGCCGGATGACGGCTGCCCAGGTCCGGCATACCTTCAAGGAGATGGAGCCAGTGGAGCTGCGCGTGGAGTGTGATGAGCAGCACCGGGTAACGGCACTCGTCCCTCACGAACCGATCCGAAACTTCTGGAGCAGGCAGACCTTCACATATTCAGAGAAGGGCATCCTGATCAAATCAGAACAATGGTATGAGCGCAACGGAACCCCCGCGCCGCTGAACCGGAAGGATTATCCCTCGTACCTCGGATCATCCGACAACTCCCTCACCCACCTCTTTGATCAGCGCGGCCTGGAGGTGACGCACCGTTTCTATTCCGAGAAGGGCAGTGTGGACCGGGCCTGGTTTTATACCTACGAATAGGCACCGGTGGACTCGGGCACATCCGGATCAGCCCCGCACCAGTTTCTTATACTTGATCCTTTTGGGGCCTGTATCGCCGAGTCGCTTGATTTTGCTTTCCTCGTATTCAGAGAATGTTCCTTCGAAAAAATAGACTTGCGAATCGCCCTCAAAGGCGAGGATATGTGTGCAAATGCGATCCAGGAACCAGCGGTCGTGTGAAATCACCACGGCACAACCGGCGAAATTCTGGATGCCCTCTTCCAGCGCCCGAAGTGTATTCACGTCGATATCATTGGTGGGTTCATCGAGCAGCAGTACATTGGCCTCCGTCTTGAGCGTCATGGCCAGGTGCAGGCGGTTTCTTTCCCCACCTGAGAGCACGCCGCATTTCTTTTGCTGGTCAGCTCCCTGAAAATTGAACTTGCTGCAGTAGGCCCGGGAGTTGATTGTCTGGCCACCCACGTCTATCACTTCATTACCTCCGCTGATGACCTCATACACCGACTTGTTGGGATCAATTTCCTTGTGGCGCTGATCCACATATCCAATCTTCACCGTATCGCCTATGGTAATAGCACCGGAATCGGGTGATTCCTCCTGCATGATCATGCGGAAGAGGGTTGTTTTTCCTGCTCCGTTGGGACCGATTACGCCTACAATACCCGCAGGAGGAAGGCGGAAGCTCAGGTCCTCGATCAGGATGCGGTCTTCGAAGCCTTTTGTGACATGGCTGAATGCGATCACCTCATTACCCAGGCGCGGACCGTTGGGGATGGGTATTTCCAGACGCGCTTCTTTCTCCCGCTCACCTTCCGACATCATGCGGTCATAATTCTGAAGACGTGCTTTGTTCTTGGCGTGGCGGCCCTTAGGATTGGTGCGCACCCATTCCAGTTCCCGTTCGAGAATTTTGCGGCGCTTGCTTTCCTGTTTCTCTTCCTGCGCGAGGCGTTTTGATTTTTGCTCCAGCCAGCTCGAGTAATTTCCCTGGTATGGGATTCCTTCACCGCGGTCGAGCTCCAGGATCCAGCCCGCCACATTGTCGAGAAAATAGCGGTCGTGCGTGACGGCGAGCACTGTTCCGCGGTACTGCTGCAGGTGTTGTTCCAGCCACAACACGCTTTCTGCATCGAGGTGGTTGGTCGGCTCGTCGAGCAGAAGCACATCCGGCTGCTGGAGCAGCAGCCGGCACAGGGCCACGCGTCGGCGTTCACCACCGGACAGCTTGCCGATGAGCGCATCTTCCGGCGGGCAGCGCAACGCGTCCATAGCGATGCTCAGCTTGGTATCAATCTCCCATCCGCCCATGGACTCGATCTTGTCCTGAACGGCAGCCTGGCGGTCCATGAGGGATTGCATCTTGTCCGGATCGTTCAGGATTTCCTCATCCATAAACTTCGCGTTGATCTCTTCGTACTCCTTCAGCGCATCCATAACGGGCTGAACCCCTTCCCGCACGATGTCGATCACCGTTTTGGTATCATCCAGCTGCGGCTCCTGCGGCAGGTAACCCACGCTGTATCCGGGGCTCCACACCACTTCACCCTGGAAGCTCTGATCGAGCCCGGCGATGATGCGCATGACCGTTGACTTACCTGCGCCGTTCATACCCAGGATGCCAATCTTGGCTCCGTAGTAGAACGACAGGTAAATATCCTTGATGATGTGTTTGCCCTGGGGAGTGTATTTGTTCACTCCCACCATGGAGAATATGATCTTCTTGTCGTCGCTCATATAGTTTGCTTCAAAAGGAGGGCGAAGATAGCACGTCACGGGGAGGCTGCGTGGAACCTCCGTCCGGGAAGCGCGATGCACCGTCAGGACAGGGCCGCCTTTAGCTCGATCAGCGTAATCTCCGGCGGCATCCCTACCCTTCCCGGGAAGCCGAGGAATCCGAAACCGCGGTTTACGTAGAGGTACTGACCAGCTTCTTCATAAAGGCCAGCCCAGCGCTTATAGCCGAACCAGGGTGAAGGACTGAACTTGATGTTCAGCATAGGTGCTTCGAGTCCCATTTGAGCACCGTGTGTATGTCCGGATAAGGTGAGATGAATGCGCTCCCGGCCCATCACCTGATCCTCCCAGTGCGTGGGATCATGTGATAACAGCAGCCGGAAACCATGCTCCGGCAAGCCGCTCATGGATTTGTTCAAGTCCCCGTATTTCGAAAACCGTCCGCGACCCCAGTTTTCCATCCCGATCAGGTGAATCTGCTCACCTCCATGAGCGATCGCTACATGCTCATTCTGCAGCAATGTGAAGCCCATGGCCTTCTGAATTTCCCGGAGCCTGCTCAGGTTGGCCTCCCATTTTTCTGGCTCTTCCTCCCGGCTGTACACGTAGTCGCCGTAGTCGTGGTTACCCAGGATCGAGAATTTACCCAACCGGGCTTCCAGTTTGCTGAATCGCGTGATCCACGGCTCTGCCTCATGAGCGAAATTGTTCACCATATCACCGGTGAACAGGATCAGATCAGGTTTCAGCTCATTGATCATCTGCAGGCCAGCCTCCACCTCTTCAAAGCTGTTATCGAGGAAACTGCCCAGGTGAGCATCCGATATCTGCACAATGCGCAGTCCGTCAAACGATTTCGGAAGGTCGGCAAATGGAATTGTTTCGCGCATCACCCGATAGGCATACTTGCCGCGCGTCAGTCCATAGAGTAGTGATCCGAAGGCCAGAGCAGACACCCCCAGTCCGACCTGGTTGAAGAACTGGACGCGCGTCATCCGCTCAGCGGGAGGCGCTTCAGAAAGTGCAGCCGTGCGGCGCACAAGCCAACGACCAGCGTGCATGATATCATCGGCGAAATGAAACCCGATGAATATCAGCTTGGGAATAAAAAACAGAAAAGCAAATCCTGTGACGAAGAAGAAATAGCCATAGGTCTTCTTTTCCATGAAGTAGGACATGCCGAAATAGAGCGACAGGAAAAAGAGAAACGTAACCCCTGTAGGAACCCAGAAAGCCACCCGGGCCACTTTTTTCCAGGGTTGGTCCAGCGAGGATGTCAGTTGGCGAATACCCTGATAGGCATACATATCCACCAGGATAGACAGAAGCGCAATAGCTGCGAGGAAGATGAGAACTCTTGGCACGGTGCAAAATTACCTTCACCCGATGGTGCAGGAGTACCGTTCGTAACAAGATGAGACCACTGATGTTCGGGATTTCATGTGGGGCGAGGCGCCGGACTAAATTCGCATGGGCTTTGGGACGGAGACCCCATAGCCGCTAACACCGGACGCTGTGATCATAGACATGGAGTTTATCAGGATGTTGACGAAGCCCGTCCATGTGACTTTGGGAATGGTTATTCTGCTCACCGGTCTGGCTCAGCTGCTCATGCGCAAAGGCGGAAGCAGGCACCGCGCCATCGGGCGGGTTTACTGCGTAGCCATGTTGTTTTCCGTTCTGACCTCCTTTCCCTCGATTATTCAGGATAGCCAGGTTTTTTTGGCTGTATTAGGCCTGTTCAGTTTGTACCTCTCCTTCACAGGATACCGGTTTGCGGTGATGCGCGAAACTGGGCAACCGGGTATCATGGATCGCACTGCGGCCTTGATCTTTCTGGCCTGCGCACTGGGCATGGCGGGATTTACGATCAGGCTTTTCACATCGGCCAACCTGGTTGGTGGTGTCATCATGAGCGTATTCACCCTCATTTTCCTTTCCGGAACGTGGACTGACGTGCGCCATCTGCTGCTGAAGCGGAGCGCAGGTGACTTGCTGTCCGGCGGTCGCTGGCTTCGCCTGCATATCGGCCGGATTCTGGGCTCCTACATAGCCGCGGTCACCGCCTTTCTGGTGAACGTGCAGCCCTTCGGTTCTACTCTGCTGAACTGGCTCCTGCCCACGGCGGTGGGCACCTGCCTCGCCGTGTATTACGGCAGGCGCTATGCCCCGCGGCGATCCGGCTGACAGGTGGCGGGGCTCCAGTACCTTTGGCCGCAAAGCATGCGCGATACGATGAGTAAAGAAGACAAGATCAAGCACTTTAATCCGAACGCGGCCGCCCTGCGCGACAGCGACCTGTTTGGACTCCCTTTTACGGCCGATGAAGCCGATATGGTGATTGTACCAGTACCCTGGGAGGTGACGGTGAGTTATGGCTCCGGGACTTCCCGCGGGCCCTCTCACGTGCTGGAGTGTTCCTGCCAGGTGGATTTGCTCCATCCCGAATATCCCGAGTTGTGGAAAGCCGGTATAGCCACCGATGCCTATCCCGAGCAACTCGAGCTGCGCAGTGCGGAGCTGAGATCGCGGGCGGAAGCCATCATTGAACGGCTCACGGATGGCACAGATATCCAGTCGGACCCTGTCCTGAAGGCTGCTCAGGAGGAGATCAATGAAGCCTGTGAAGCCATGAACAGACACGTTGAGACAGCAGCAGGAAAGCTTCTGGATCAGGGCAAACTCGTGGGCTTGCTCGGCGGGGACCACAGCACACCGCTGGGATTCTACCGGGCCCATGCTGCTCGTCAGGAGGCGTTCGGGATCCTGCATATCGACGCCCATATGGACTTCAGGATTGCATACGAAGGATTCAGCTACTCGCATGCTTCGGTGATGCACAATGCCCTGAAGCTGCCCGAGCTGAAGAAGATTGTTCAGGTTGGCATTCGCGACTACTGCGAAGAAGAGATGCAGGTAGCCCGCAGAGCCGGCTCCCGGGCCGATATCTACTTTGAACGCGACAACCGGAGAGCTCAGTTTGAAGGCACCACCTGGTCCCAGATCTGCCGCAGGATTGTGGATGCCTTACCCGGCAAGGTCCACATCAGTTTTGATATTGACGGACTCGACCCCACCCTCTGTCCGAATACAGGAACCCCGGTACCCGGCGGACTCAGCTATGAGGAAGCGGCATATCTGCTCTCGCTGGTTGCTGAAGAGCGAGAGGTCATAGGCTTCGATCTGGTAGAAGTAGCACCAGGCGAGGGCGACTGGAATGGCAATGTTGGCGCGCGGCTCCTTTTCCACCTCTGCGGGGTGATGGGGCGATCGCGCGGCCGCTGCTGAGGATGGAGAGCCAGGATAGCATTAACATCGTTTAACGATAGTAATACTATTACTATAAAAAGTACTTGTCCTACTTTCGCGAACAAAGTAATCCTGTCCGAGGTTCTCTGCGCATGAAGCAACTGTGGTCCTGCCATATCATCAGACTCGATGAGAGCCTGTACCTGAAGGATCCCGAATCTTCTGACATCGGCCGGGAGATCATCCGCGCCAGTGTGGAGATGATAGCTGAGCACGGATTGGAGGCCTTCACTTTCCGCAAGCTGGCCCAGGAGCTGGCCTCTACAGAGAGCACCATTTACCGTTACTTCCAGAATAAGCATCAGTTGATGATGTACCTCGCCTCGTGGTACTGGAGTGCCCTGGAGTGGCAGCTTGCCTTTGCCACGGCCAATGTGGAGGATCCTGCCCGACAGCTCGAAAAGGCCCTGGAGGTGCTTAGCGTGCCGATGGCTAACATAGCCGAGACCGGACACATTGACGAGGCTCTGCTTCACCGCATCGTGGCCAGCGAATCGTTCAAGGCCTTTGTGGTCAAGAGTCTGAGCCGCGCCGAGCGGGTCGGCTACTTTAAGTCCTACCAGAGTCTGGTAGATCGCCTGGCCGGTATCCTTTCCCGACAGCGGAGGAAGAACCACCATCCCAAGGCGCTCGCCTGCACCTTGATTGAAACAGCTCATTATCAGGTATTCTTGCAGAACCATCTGCCAGAGTTGACCGACATTGGCAAATCATCCCGCAATCTTTACCAATTGCTGCATCATATCGTCTTTTAACAGATCCTCTACATGGCATCCCTTCCAGGCTCACTTACTCCTCTCCAGCGGCTCTTCAAGCTCCTGCGATCGGAGCGTTCGGAAATCCGGAACATTTACATCTTCGCCATATTCAGCGGCTTGATTGCACTATCGTTGCCCCTGGGCATTCAGGCCATCCTCACCTTCCTCACAGCCGGCGAGCTGAGCACGGCATGGGCCATGCTGGTCACGTTTGTGGTATTGGGTGTGGTGCTTTCCGGCATACTGCAGGTGCGTCAGATGACCATTACTGAGCGCATTGAACAGCGGTTGTTTGCCCGGGCATCGTTCGACTTTGCCTACCGCATTCCGCGCATCAATCAGGAGAGTGTTCACAACCGCTACCTGCCGGAGGTCGTGAACCGGTTCTTTGAGATCATGACCATCCAGAAGGGCTTGTCCAAGATCCTGATTGACCTGACCTCCTCTGCCATTCAGATCGTCTTCGGAATTTTCCTGCTTTCTCTGTACCATCCCCTCTTCATCTTGCTGGGTGGCGGGCTGGTGGGCATTCTTTATGTTCTTTTCCGCTTCACGGGGCCTTTAGGTCTGAAGACCTCCCTGGAGGAATCGAAGTACAAGTTTGAGGTAGCCCATTGGCTGGAGGAGATCGGTCGTACCATGCACACCTTTAAGATGATTGGCACTTCCGACCTTCCCCTGGGCAAAACGGACAAGCTGGTGGAGGGTTATCTGGGAGCACGTCAGAAGCACTTCAGGGTTTTGATCTGGCAGTTCAGCGGCATGATTGGCTTCAAGGCTTTCGTTGCCGCCGGGCTGCTCATCCTCGGCAGCATTCTCGTGGTCAGCCGCCAGATCAATCTCGGGCAGTTTGTGGCATCTGAAATCATCATTCTGCTTGTGCTGAGCAGTGTGGAAAAACTCATTCTCTCCGTGAGCACCATCTACGATGTGCTCACTGCTCTGGAAAAACTGGGCAATGTGATGGATCTGCCCATGGAAAAAGACTCCGGTGTATCGCTTCAGGAAACTCCCGGCGGCGATGGCCTGCAGTTGCACGTGACAGACCTCTCCTTTACCTTTCCGGATGCCCGGGAGCCCTTTCTGAAGAATTTGAACTTTCATATCCGGTCGGGTGAGCGCATCCTTGTCACGGGCCCCAACGGATCGGGAAAAACGACACTTCTGAAGGTCATCGCAGGTATTTACAGCGAATACAAAGGAATCATCGCATACAATGACTTTCCGCTGGGCAACCTCCGCGTGGAGTCACTTCGCTCCATAATCGGATATGACCTCACGGAAACAGATGTCTTCAAAGGCACCGTGTACGAGAACATTCAGGCCGGTCGTCCAGGCATCAGCCTCGAAGATGTGAAGCGCGCTGCTGCCATGGTCCGTCTGGATGAAGTCATCCGCACCTGGCCAACGGGATATGAAACGCACATCACACCGGAGGGTTTGCGGCTGAGCACCGGAGTTCGCGCCAAGATCATCCTTGCGCGGGCCATAGCTGTATCGCCCAAAGTGCTCATGCTGGAGGACACCCTCGCAGCGTTGCCATACGATGAGCGGCTCGGCATTTATCAGGAGATTCTTCAGCCCAGCCACGGCTGGACTGTCATTCTCTGCTCCAACGATCTGGGCATTTCCAGGATGGTGGATAAGATCATGGTCCTCAATGAAGGCATGCTGGTGGAAATGAACTCGTACGACGACCTGAACAATAAGTGGATGGCATTCGGCACAAGCAGATAACCACATGATCAACATTTCGAATAACAGCACCGAGGGGCGAATCAATCCGGACAAGCTCCGGTCATTCAAGGCTATACCGCCCGCGCGCAGCAATGTCACGCTGAAGCGATGGTTGTTCTCCATCTCTGCAATCGTCATTGCGCTTCTCTTTCTGCCGTGGACGCAGAACATCCGTTCGCGGGGCGAACTCACTGCGCTGGATCCTTCCAAGCGGCCTCAGACCATTCATAGTGTCATTGCCGGGCGGATTGAGAAGTGGTATGTCAACGAGGGCGACTTCGTAGAAGCAGGAGATACCGTCATGTTTATCTCCGAGATCAAGGACGACTATTTCGACCCGAACCTGCTGGCCAATACTGAGTCGCAGATACAGGCCAAAGAGAGCAGTGTGCTTTCCTACATGGAAAAAGTGCGGGCGCTGGATATGCAGATTGATGCTATGATTTCCACCCAGCGGCTCAAGATCCAGCAGGGGCGCAACAAGGTGCGGCAAACGGAACTCAAGGTTCAGAGCGACAGCATGGATTTCGTTGCCGCGCGCAACAACCTCGTTGTGGCCGAGGAGCAGCTCAAGCGATTTGAAGAACTCTTCAGGCAAGACCTCGTTTCCCGTACCGAGATGGAAGGCCGCAAGGTGGTTCTGCAGAATGCCCAGGCCAAGGCAGTGGAAGCGGAGAACAAGGTGTATATCGCGAAGAATGAGTACATCATTGCGCGCACAGAATTGAACACCATTGAAGCCGAATTCCGCGATAAAGTGGCTAAAGCCGAGTCCGAGAAATTTGCTTCCCTATCCTCCATGTACGATGCCGAGGCACAGGTGAGCAAGCTCCAGAATCAATACGCTAACTACGACCGGCGATCGGGATTCTACTACATCACAGCTCCGCAGAGTGGATTTATCACCCAGGCCATCACCACTGGGGTTGGCGAGACCATCAAGGAAGGCACAGCGATCATCTCCATCATGCCCGCTGACTACAAGCTCGCTGTGCAGATGTACGTAGAACCTATGAATCTGCCGCTCCTCCAAAAAGGACAGCGCGTGCGCTTCATCTTCGACGGATGGCCTGCATTCATCTTCTCCGGATGGCCGGGGGCATCGTTCGGAACCTTTGGAGGAAAAGTATTTGCTATTGACAACTTCATCAGTCCAAACGGTAAATACCGCGTGCTGGTTACCCCGGACCCCGGAGAAGAAATCTGGCCTGATGCCCTTCGGGTAGGAGGTGGAGCCGATGGTATCGCCCTGCTCAATGATGTGCCCATCTGGTACGAACTCTGGCGACAGTTCAATGGATTCCCGCCCGATTTTTACAAAGGTGGTCTGCCTGAAAAAACCGGTAAGGAGGATAAGAAATGACCCTTCGTAGCGCCGGCACCGTCCTGTTTCTGCTTGCAGTCCTCTGCACCTCCGCGCAGCCCGGGCCATCCGATGTGCTCACCTTTGGTGCGTTTCGGGACATCGTGCTGGTTAACCACCCCATCGTGCTGCAGTCGGATCTCGTGATACGTTCGGGGGAAAGCACGGTGCGTGCCGCGCGCGGAGCCTTTGATCCCAAGCTCGAGGCCAGCATGGACAATAAATTCTACAAGGGCACCACCTACTACGACGTGCGCAACGCTCAGGTGAAGATTCCCACTGCGCTGGCAGCAGAACTGAAGGCGGGCTATGACCTGAGCAATGGACAATACCTCAATCCTGATCAGAGCACACCCGACGACGGATTGATTTATGCCGGACTATCGGTGCCCTTGCTTCAGGGCCTCCTGATTGACGAGCGGCGCTCTGTACTGCAGCAAGCCAAAGCTTTCCGTGAATTCACGCGCGCTGAGCGCAATGCCATGGTCAACGACCTCCTGCTTGATGCCTATGGCAGCTATTGGTCCTGGTGGGCGGCACAGGAAAAAGTGCGCATCATTCAGGAAATGTATGACCTCGCACTGCAGCGCAAAGAAGCCGTAACCAGCAGGGCGATAGCCGGCGACCGGCCATTTATCGATACCCTTGAAGCTCACCTTCAGATGCAGCTCAGACAACAGCAGTTGCAGGAAATGCGCGCTATAGAAGTAAAGAACCGCCTCGTGCTCTCCACCTTTATGTGGCGCTCACAGGGGCCGGATGCTGACCCCGTAGCCCTTCTCGTGGAAGGCACCACCCGACCGGAAGGCGAAACCATCACGGGACCCTATCCCACGGGCGTGGATACGCTTGCCCTTCAGTTTGACCTCCTCGTAAATCAGATTCCGCAAAGCCATCCCCTCGCGCTTGGTTATCGCTTCAAGCTGGAATCGCTCGAGGCCGAGAACCGTTGGAAACAGCAAAAGCTACTGCCCAAGCTTGATCTCAACTATCATTTCCTCAACGAACCCGCGCGCGCTGCTTCAGGCGACGATGCCACGCAGTTCAGCACGAATAACTACAAGTGGGGCTTCGACTTCAGCTTTCCGCTGCTCCTCCGGGAGGCGCGCGGCGAACGCGAGCTGCAGCTCATCAAAATCCGCGACACCGAGCTCGAGCGCGATCTCAAGGTTACGGAACTCCGGAACAAAGCCCGGGCCTCCCTGGCTCAGGTGGAACTGCTGACCGCACAGTATCAGGTAGCAGAAGAAAACCTGGCCAACTACGAAACCCTTTTTCAGGCCGAACGCACGCGCTTCTTCAATGGTGAGAGCTCACTCTTCCTGATCAACCAGCGCGAGATGGCCTATGTAGATGCCCGCAATAAACTCATTGATATCGCCCTCAAGGTCCGGTTGACGGAGTTTGAACTGCGCTGGGCACTTGGCAAAATGTATTGATTCCTGAACCGCATGCAGCTATGACATATCCGGCTACTCTGAATCAGATAAAAATATCCCTATAACCCAAGAATCATGATTACAGCTCATATCATTGTCAACCATGAGGAACAAGCCCGGGAAATCGCCCGCTGGCTGCTTCAGGAACGCTTCGCCTTCGACTCTGTGGACGTGGATGAGCAGGAATCCTTCACGCTGATCAACGGAGCGCTGATCAAGCGTGTATCCTGGAAACTACAGGCGCGGACCAAGGCCATGCTGTTTGAGCGCATCGACAAAGGGCTGCATGAATTGTTCTCTTTTGAAAGTCTGCCCTTCTTCTACTGCACCCCCATCGTCCAGATGAATGCGGAAATGTCGAGGCGGCTCCGCGACGAAACCCTTCCCACCTGAGAGCCGGACACGGAGCGCACTACCTTTGTAACATGCATCCGAACCGCATCCCTTACATGGTCTTTGCCGATGCGGAGGGCAATATCTTCGAAGACACGCGCTATGAAGCCGTAGGCAGATCAGGCTACAATGTATATCCCCTCGCACCGGAAGATTTTATCGAACTCCCATTTGGCAGCGACCTTTTTACGCTTCCTGGCCGGAGGCCCTATGGCTACAATCCTGTGACCGGTGAAATGGACATCCGTGAGGATGTCGGCGCCGTAGCTGCACTCAACGCACCGGCCTATACACAGCTCTATATGGCTGCATTCGGAACGGAAGAGGAAGGCGCTCCTACCCTGCCGCTTTATGCATACACCGCCGTTGGCTGGCTTGATGGTAAATTCTACACTGCTGCCTTGCGCGTTGACCCGGACATCCGTCAGGACCTCGAGCACTTTGACCAGGACCGCATCGTGGAGATCACGAAGGAACGCATTGCCCGGCATCCGGAAAACCGGCTGATCCGCCACCTTGGTGAAAACTGCAGCATGCGCTACTGCTGTCCTGCAGCGCGAAACTTCTTCCTCGGCCGCTGGGAATGTCCGATACCGGTGTCGCCGGCATGCAACAGCAACTGCCTTGGATGTATCTCGTACCAACCGGATGAACATGATCTGACGTCACCGCAGGACCGGCTCGACTTCATTCCCTCCGTGGCCGAGATCGTTGAGTTTACCGTACCACATCTCGAAACAGCAGAGCGGCCGATCGTCAGCTTTGGTCAGGGATGCGAAGGAGAGCCCCTGCTCGTATGGCAACTGATGCGGGATGCCATACGCGAGATACGCAAGCACACCTCACGAGGAATCATCAACCTGAACACAAACGGAAGCAAGCCGGCAGCCGTGGAGGAGCTGATGAAAGCCGGACTGAACAGCATACGCGTGAGCACCAACTCTGCCCGGGAAGCCATCTATACGGCGTACTATCTGCCCAACAACTATTCTTTTGCGGACATCCGTGAGTCCAGTCGCATAGTGCGGAAATATGGCGGATGGGCTAGTCTGAATTACTTCACCTTTCCCGGCATGACCGACCAGCAAGAGGAGTATGAAGCCCTGCGGGCGTGGATCCGGTACGCCGATCTTTCCATGATCCAGTGGCGGAACTTCAATATAGATCCCGACTGGTACCTGGGTAAGCTTGGCATCACAGAACTCACAGAAGGAATCGGCATCCGCACGGTGATGCAGCGCCTCAGAAGCGAATTTCCCCACCTTGCATTCGGTTATTTCAATCCACCTGAGGAAATACAGGCCCGCTGGAATGCAAAGCGTCAACCCGAAGAAAGGGATACCCGGCCATCCTAAATTCGCCGCAGATGGAAATCACCTTCCTCGGAACCGGAACGTCGCAAGGCGTGCCTGTGATTGCTTGCTCCTGCGCGGTTTGCCGGTCGGATGACAGCCGCGACAACCGGCTGCGGTCGTCGGTGATGGTGAGTGAAGACGGGCGCAACGTGGTCATTGACTCCGGCCCGGACTTCCGGCAGCAGATGCTCCGCGAGCAAGTCACTACCCTCGAAGCCATCGTGTACACGCACGAGCACAAAGACCACATTGCCGGGATGGATGATATCCGGGCATTCAACTTCTTCGAAGGCAAGAATATCCCCCTCTACTGCACCGAGCGCGTAGAACAGGCGCTGAGGCGGGAATTCTCCTACGTTTTCACCGACCAAAAATATCCCGGTGTGCCCGAGGCCCACGCAGTGCGTATTCACAACAGCCCGTTCACTGTGGGTGGCATTCCCTTTATTCCGGTTCAGGTCAGGCATATGCATCTGCCCGTACTCGGTTTTCGAACGGGAAACTTCACCTATATCACGGATGCCAATTACATCCCTGAGGAAGAGAAAGACAAGATCAGAGGTTCCCGGGTGCTGGTCCTGAATGCCCTGCGCCTGTCGGCCCATCCCTCCCATTTCACGCTGGAGGAAGCCATCGCCCTGTCCGATGAGCTTGGTGCAGAGTCCACCTATTTTACCCACATCAGCCATCAGCTTGGCCTGCATACTGAGATCCAGTCACAACTGCCCGAAGGCAAGTACCTGGCTTACGACGGATTAAAACTGTCCGTATAGATACTTCATGAAACACAGGCCCGGCGTGGCTCCACTATTTTTGCCGGCCATGGCTGATGAAATCCCCACTGCTCCGCGTGTTCGGACCTACCATCCCGGAAGCTGGCTTCTGTACTGGGCGGTGATCAAGCCCGTGAGCCTGCTCCCCTATTTCATCCTTTACGGATTGAGCGATTTCCTCTTTCTGGTGATCTGGTATGTGATGCCTTACCGCAAGAAGGTGGTATTGTCCAATCTCCGGAGAGTATTCCCTGATCGCAGCGAGCGGGAGCTGCGCAAGCTTGCCTGGCGCTTTTACCGGCACTTTGCTGACCTCGTGGTAGAAAGTCTGAAAAACTTTTCCATAACCCCGGCACAGGCGGGCAAGCGCATAGCACAGCATGGAGCGGAAGTGCTGAATCGCTTCGCCCGCGAAGGCCGCTCCATCATCCTCTGCGGCGGCCACCAGGGCAACTGGGAGCTCTGGGCCATGGCAGCTCCCATAGAGCTCCGGCATATCCTGCTTGGTGTTTACAAGCGACTAAGCAACCCCTTCTTCGACCGGAAGATGAGGGAAAGCCGCTCGCGCTATGGGCTCGTGCTCGTACCCACCATCGAAACCGGCACTTACCTGCGCAGCCACCCCGAAGAGGTTAATTGCCTGATTCTCGCCATCGACCAAAGTCCGGCAAATCCGCAGAAGGCAATCTGGATTGACTTTCTCGGGCAGGATACCGCTGTATACTTTGGAGCCGAACGATACGCGGTGCAGTTTGACCGGCCGGTGGTGTTCGGGAGCATCTACAAAGTCCGCCGGGGGTATTATGAAGTGCGGTATGAGCTGGTCACCGACACGCCCGCAGAACATCCTGAGGGCTTTATCACCCGGGAGGTTTTCCGCAGACTGGAGGCCAATATCCTCGCCCAGCCAGAGTATTGGCTCTGGAGCCATAAGCGTTGGAAGCACCGGCGAAGCGAAGGATAAGGCAGTCAGGAACCGGTGAATTGCCTTTTTCTTTTGACCAGTAGGCAACATCGCGTATATTTGCACCCCCAAATCCGAACCGATAATCTGTTCGCGCTATGAACCGCATCAAGGAACTCGAAAAGAAGTTGAATCCCGTAGCCGCCTGGCCGGAATTCAAGGCTGGTGATACCATTTCCGTCAGCTATAAAATCAAGGAAGGCAACAAGGAGCGTATTCAGGTCTTTGCCGGTACCGTTATTCAGCGCCGTGGTACTGGTTCTACCGAGACCTTTACGGTGCGTAAGATTTCCGGTGGTGTAGGTGTTGAGCGGATTTTCCCGTTCGCATCACCTTTCATCGACAGCATTAAGGTAACCAAGCACGGCCGTGTGCGCCGCGCCCGCATCTACTACTTGCGCAACCTCACTGGCAAGGCGAGCCGCATTCAGGAAAGAAAGCGTTTCGGCATCGTCCAGGAGACTTCCGCAGCAGAGAATTAAGAAGAAACAACCCTTCGACAGGAAAAAGGGAGTCTCCGGGACTCCCTTTTTTCATTTATCCCCATTGGTCCCTGACGGCCTTCTCCCCCGCCTCAATTAGTTTTCTGCGCTCCGCATCGCTCAGGTGCCTTACCCTCGGACCCATTCCCGCATCATCAATCAGAATCGTCCGCTGCCAGTCTTCCGGGGTGAGCAATGACCGGTTATTGGATTCCAGCACATACACGTAAAAAGCTGTGACGAAATCCCGGAATCGCATCACCTCAAAAGACCGCATCCCAGGGCTTATTTTATCATGGGCAATCTGCTCCGCCGAATCGATGCGCAAGCCCAGTGTGCCAGGCCGAAAACCATCCGCATCAAACACATGCAGCGGAAAGTTGGCATTCACTCCTCCGTCCACACAGATGTCACAGTATTCTCCGGGCGGACAACGGGTGAGCACCTTTCCCTGGCAGTCGATGATTACCGGCTTGTAATAAAACGGCACCGACATGGATGCCCTCACGGCATCGGCAATGCGCATGTGGGGATAGGTATCCGCTGAAAAGACAAGCACGCGCTGGTTGTTGATGCTTGCCGCGATCACGGTAAGTTCCCTGAACAGCGGATCGATTGCAGTTAGTTCCCGGAGCTCGGCAAACGTCAAATCGCTGCATCCTGTATACTTCCCGATGAGTGACTCAATCCAATGGAGAAAGGCATCGCCCTGATACCATCCGAAAAAACGATTCAATCGGATCCCTGAGGCAAGCAGTCCTCCGTGTGAATCGTTGAATTTCCCGAAGTCCGTTTCACCCACCACTGCTTCGAGCTCCTGTGGTGAAAAACCTACACTGAAAAGGCAGGCAGTGATTGCCCCGGCTGATGTTCCGGCCACCGCTTCCACGCGGTCAAGGCATCCCAACCGCTCCATTTCGGCCAAAGCGCCAGCATAGGCGATACCTCTCATACCAGCCCCTTCAAATACAAGGTGCGTGGGCCCGTCGACTGGCTGCGCCATCAGCCGCGCAGAAATCAGCATGCTTGCTGCCAGCAGGCAGGTGTGTATTTTCATCTCTGATTCGTTTGAGTAGTTTGTGAAATCACTCACCTTTGAATTCTCTGATTGACCAAGGTTCAATAGCGCAAGATTTTTTAACGATGTCATCCAGGATCGTTGAGATAGCAGCTGATTCCATGGAGTCCTGTCTGGAAGCCCAACGCGGAGGTGCTGACCGTGTCGAGTTGTGTTGCGCACTGAACACAGGTGGCCTTACCCCTTCCGCCGCTCTTGTAGCCTCGGCCCGGGAACTCCTGCAGATCCCGCTGTTTGTGCTCATTCGTCCCCGTGAAGGAGACTTCATGTATTCCGCCCGGGAAATCCGGCTGATGGTGGATGAGATTCGACGCATGACCGATCTCGGAGCTGACGGTCTGGTATGTGGCGCACTCACGGAGAGCCGCGAAGCGGACCATGGCGTGATGAGCCAGCTTGTGCGGGCAGCGGGCCGTCTCCCGGTTACCTTCCACCGCGCCTTCGATCTGATCACCAACCGTGCAGAGGCAGTGGATGTCTTGGCTGACAGCGGATGCACGCGCGTGCTGACATCCGGAGGAGCGTCTGCGGTGGGTGATGGCCTGGAGGTAATCCGGGATACCATTGCCCTGGCCGGGAACCGGTTGACTGTGATCGCGGGCGGCGGACTCCAGGCCACAGATGTGCGGCCACTATATGATTCTGGCGTGCGCGAGTTTCACCTGAGTGGCCGAATGCCTGTTCGTTCAATTCACATCAGTCATCTGTATTCCATGGATTACTACCGCACCTCCCACGTGCTGGTGAGTGATGTTGTAAACGCACTCCGACAGATTACGGCTCCTGATGGCCATTGAGCAGTTCGCTGAGCCGGGCAGCTTCCTTCAGGAAGTACGGGTCGGCCACTGCATCATCTATAAATTGCTTCTCCGAACGCGTCAGATGCCAGGATAGAGAAACGTGTGAATCGCGATCCTGATTGAGCTGCAGATTCACGAGATCGATGGGTACATCAAAACTCTGGCGGAGATACCAGAGCAACTGCTGATTCGTGAAGTCCTGCGTCCTGGTCATATTGCCATAGATACTGCCCATAGGCGCCACAAATCGCCCGAAGAGGGACTCCGATCGTTGTTGGAGTTGAATACCCTTAGGCAGATCACGCACTTGTACAATGACCACTCCACTGGTGCTGGTATTGATCCAATCCCGCCAGGTATCCAGGTAGCGACAGGTTGTTTTCAGCCCAAAGTTGTCGCGGATGCCTGCATCCATCACCCCGATCTCCGGCTCTGAAGGCAAGGTCGTGATGGGGAACACGTAGGGAAACGTGGCATTCATCCGGAGTGCGCTCACAAAGCGGAGGTTCCAGGCATCCTGTTGTCCGAACAACCGTGTGAATTCCACCTCCTCATGAAGTGCGAATGGATCACCCGGGAGCGCATCCTGTCCTGCCAGATAGCTCACCGGCTGCGAAGCGATAATCAGTCGGCGGCCATCATTGACGATGGTCGGGCTGAGCACCATCATAGGAATGACACCTTCGAATTCCGGCTTGCTGTAGTCGCGCAGTCGTTTATCAAATACACCACCGGTATTCGTCACCAATTGCTTCTCGAAGGCCCAGGCGCGGTCCTTCCGGTAGGTATAGCGACCATCGCGCAGCGTCTGGTAACGGATAAACCAGTCATTGACTGCCGTGGACAAGATCACTGGATTGAGGAGGTCGCGGCCCATGCGATCTGCGTATTCCCTGCTTCGGGGATTGATCTGTTCACCTGATCGCTGGCGGAGATAAAGTTCGCGGAGGTAGGCCGCACCCACCATACCGCCGGAAGCTCCGGTGACCAGCGTGGCGTGATGCATCAGTCGTCCGCCGCTCAGGCTATCCGCTGCGGAGAGCGCCTTCATAGTCCAGAAGGCCGATCTGGAGCCACCGCCGCTGCAGTCAATGATGACCAGCCTCGGGCGCCGGGTGTCCTCGGGATAGACCGAACGTACCCGACGTTCCCAGTTGTTCAGTATGGTCCATCCATGCGCGATATCCTGATGCCGGTGAGACAAATCAGGCAGCAGTGCACCAGTGTGATAGGGAGCGCGCACCGTGTCATAGTTCATGCCGTACCCTCTGCTCTCAAGCCGGAAGAGATGGAGATCAGCGTAGAAATAATTAAGCACAGTCAGGAAAACCAGAAAAACCGTTAGCGTCCAGCCCCTGATCCAACTGTGCAGCGCGCTGATGAGCATGAGCAGCATAGTGAAGAAGAGCACCGAGCTTGCCGCAGCCGGAATGACGAAGAACGGGTGTTCGCGAAGTGATCCGATGACGAGGAAGGACAATACGAGCACCACCTCAAAGCGAGAGGCATTGATGTGGTTCTGGCTGAATACCTGCACAAGCACCTCACGGTCGTAATGCGCGCTGTCGCGGGCCAGTGCAATGCGCCTGAGTGAATAGAAGTACGTTTCCACATGCCAGCCCTTTCTTCCGGGCAGATCCCAGCGATGCGGATGTTGGAGCGGAGTGTCCACCGGGGCGCGTGTCTCCGACTGTCCAAATGCCTGAGCATCCTTGTTCGTGTAGTGAAAATAGAAGTAGGAAAGAGACTGAAACAGGATGATGCCGAGGAGAAAACTGAGCAGATTGAATGCCACCCGCATCGGTGGAATGAGCTCCTGAATCATCTGGAAGCGGGCGCTGCAGAGCAGATAGGTGATCACGAATACAAAAGGAAGCAGCGAATTATTGAGGGCAAACTTGTGAAACGGCCGGCTCAGTGTAGCGATGAACGGAAAACGGAACCCGTGCATGATGTATGTGTACAGGTTGAACGCCGTGATGAAGCCACCCACTGCAAAGCCAACGATGCCGAAGGCAATCATTCCAGTGGCACCGCGGTATTCCGGCACGAGAAACTGCTGAGGCACCCCGATGTTATCGGCGAATATGCCGAGCGTGAAGCCAAAGAGCAGCAGCCAGAAGAACAGCAGGAAGTGATTCTTCTTGAAGTGCAGGATAAGCAAGCGGAACGGAAAGAAATACAACACTCTGGTGATGCGCTCGCGATGACGGTGCAAGGTTGAAGTCAGCATAAGTTGTATTCCCGCAAAAGATACAACACGAGGGAGCAAAGCCCCTACGTGATCGTGCAGGTTATCCGGCGGTGCGGGTGTACTTTTGCCCTCCTGCTGCAATTCGCATGGCTACAGATATCCGAAATAAGAAAGCCCTTTACCGCTACTTCCTCCTGGAAGAATTCACGGCGGGTATGGTACTTTCCGGATCGGAGATCAAGAGCATCCGGGCTGGCAAGGCCAACATTGCCGAGTCATACTGCCGCTTCCGTGGCCAAGAACTGATGGTGGTGAATATGAGCATTTCACCATACTCCAACGCCGGATATGCGCAGCATGAGGAGCGTCGGGAGCGCAAACTCCTGCTTCATCAGACTGAGCTCGCCAAGATCCGCCGCAAGCTGAAGGATACCGGCATGACCATTGTTCCGGTGCGGCTTTTCATCAGTGAAAAGGGATGGGCCAAGCTGACCATTGCCCTGGCCCGGGGCAAACATGCCGGTGATAAGCGCGATGATGTAAAGCAGAAGGATCTCAGGAGGGAAGCCGAGCGCGGGCAGCGCGACTAAGACCCGCTTTTCTGGAAGACCAGCCGCTCGGCATCATCGTCCAGTTTCATCTGATTCTGCTCCAGCATAACAAGAAGAGATTCGCGCATGTCCACCATGGCTTGCCAGTGGTCGTGCGCGGGCACAAAGAAGCTTATGGTGATGATGATATCACCCGGGCCCACATGAGTGACAGAGCAAGCCGAAGCTGGTGAATCCAGGACCCGGGCATCACTGCGCACGTGATCCAGAACAAGTCTGCGTATCACAGAAACGTCTGCCTCGGATGGAAAAGGAAGATCAATGTCTGCTCTTCGAAAACCATTGCGTGTGAAGTTTACGATCACATGATTGGAAGCCTGTCCGTTGGGGATGGTGATGAGCTTGCCATCCGGGGTGAGTAGCACTGTATTGAATATCTGAATTTCCTTCACTACTCCTGTATGCCCTTCCAGCTCCACCACCTCACCTACCTCGTAGGGCTTGAACAGGATGATAAGAAAACCACCTGCAAAGTTGGAGAGAGAGCCCTGCAGGGCAAGGCCAATAGCCAGCCCCATAGCACCAATCACCGCCACGAATGAGGAGGTCTGCACTCCGAGCATACCTGCTACGGCGATCACGAGCATGATCTTGAGCCCGATACTCACAGCACTCTTGATGAAGGTGCGCAGAGTAAGGTCGATTTTGCGACGCTCGAGCGAGCGCCTCACAAACCGGGAAAACCAGCCAATGATCCAGAAGCCGACGACCAGCGTTATAACCGCCAGCGCAAGACGCGGAAGAAAGCGGATACAGGTATCCAGCAACTCATCGGCATAAGCGTGAAGTTTATCAGCAGCGATCATGGCCAATGGAAGAGACGTCAGGCGGCTGATTGCGGCACCACCTTATAGCGTTCATTGAACGCCTCCCAATCCCAGAGAAAATTGCGCATCAACTCATCCAGATTCTTCAGGAAGATTGGATTCGGCGTCTTCATCTGGCGGAAATACTCATCCTGACACTCATTCAGGTCGTACTTGAAGAATACAGCCTTCGACATCGCGTACAGCGTATTCTTCGAGGGAGCGTTGACACGGGACATGAATTCCTTGTAGTCCTTGACCACGGAAGAAAACTCATGCACCGTCATCTCAAACACGGGAGCCATCTTCTGCACACAGTGCTCGATGATTTCCCGATCCTGGCCGTCCTGATAGTGTTGGGGGATATAGGAAAAATTGCCTGCAATCACCACCATGAGAAAGCGGCCAAAGTCAGAATCTTCAATATCAGGGCTGCGAACAAATTCAGGGCTGTCGCGAATGAAGCCAGCGATATCAGGGAACCCGCTCTCCGCCGTCTCCAGTATATGATGTGAGAACATGTGAGCCACACGTTCTGTACTGATCTTCTTCCTCCCAAAAATCGTGAGCATAGTGGTCTGTAAAGTGTTTACGATTTCGGCTATTCAAAAGTAGAAGGGGCATAAACCACATGAAGGGCGCATGAATTTTCATATATCAACAGAGTTATTCACTGATTGCGGCTTTCCGTCGGGGCGCAGCGCGCAGCTGTGGCCATTACCTTTGCATGGTGTACAGGATCATCATCAAGCCCTTGTTCTTCTTGCTTCCACCCGAGCGGGCGCATTATCTCGCCATGGATCTTTTGCAGACGCTGTGCGCGATCCCGGGCATGAAGCAGGTTTTGCGAAGCATCTTTTCGCCGCGTGCGCACGTTCAACCTGTGAACGTTGCAGGCCTCACTTTTCCCAATCTTGTAGGGCTCGCGGCCGGCTTCGACAAGGATGCGCGCTGGGTGGATGCGCTGGAATGTCTCGGCTTCGGATTCATTGAAATCGGCACTGTAACACCTCTCGCGCAGCCGGGCAACAGCCGTCCGCGATTATTCCGGCTGCCTGCTGATCAAGCTCTCATCAACCGGATGGGCTTCAACAATGCTGGTGCGCAGGCCGCTGCCCGGCGACTTCGCAAGCGATCAGGTCAGATTCTTGTGGGCGGAAATATTGGTAAAAACAAGAATACCCCGAATGAAGATGCCGTCCAGGATTATGTGAAATGCTTCCATGCCCTGAGGGATGTGGTGGACTACTTTGTGGTGAACGTGAGCTCACCGAATACGCCGGGTCTTCGCGATCTTCAGGAAAAAGAGCCCCTGCTCGCGTTGCTCCGTACGTTGCAGGATCTCAATACATCCGGTGGAGTGATGCGCCCGATCTTTCTCAAGATCGCGCCTGATCTGACCAGCAGCCAGTTGGATGACATCGTGGAAATCGTGCACACGAGCGGCATAGCAGGTATCATCGCCACGAATACCACCATATCACGCGAAGGACTTTCGACGGCCCGCAAGGAGCTGGATGAGATTGGAGCCGGCGGACTGAGCGGCCGACCCGTAAGGAAGCGATCCACGGAAGTGATCCGCTACCTGCATGAAAAAAGCCACGGGGCTTTTCCCATTATAGGTGCCGGAGGAATTGCAACCGGAGAAGATGCAGATGAAAAACTCCGGGCGGGCGCCGCTCTCGTGCAGGTTTATACGGGCTTTATCTACGAAGGTCCCGGGATCGTGAAACGTATTCTCGAGCACCTCAGCGGCAGTGCTCGCTGACTAGCTCATTCTTCCTCGGCCCTTGGTTTCCATCGTTCAGTGAGCCATGTTCTGATCTGATTCTCGCGGGTATTGTCTCCGGGCTGGTAGAATATTTCTCCGGATAGTGCATCAGGCAGATATTCCTGATTCACAAAGTTGCCTTCATAATTGTGCGCATAGTGATAGCCCACGCCATATCCGAGGTCTTTCATCAGTCCGGTGGGGGCGTTGCGCAGATGCATCGGTACGGGCAGATCACCTCGTTCCTTCACCACCCGGATGGCGTCTTCGATAGCCATGTAAGCACTGTTGCTTTTCGGAGAAGTAGCGAGGTAGATGGCGCACTGGGAAAGGATGATCCGGCTCTCGGGCCAGCCGATCACCTGCACGGCCTGGAAGGTAGCTTCTGCCATGAGCAATGCATTGGGGTTGGCCAGACCCACATCTTCTGCAGCGAGGATGAGTAACCGCCGGGCGATGAAGCGGGGGTCTTCACCACCTTCCACCATGCGCGCGAGGTAGTACACAGCAGCGTCAGGATCACTTCCCCGTATGCTCTTGATGAATGCGGAGATGATGTCGTAGTGCATCTCCCCAGTCTTGTCATACCTCGCCATGTTCTGCTGAATGGCTTCCGTTACGGCGGCATTGGTGACCACAGCCGGCCGGCCCTGAAGGGTATTCACAACGAGTTCGAGCACGTTGAGCAGCCGTCGGGCATCTCCTCCGCTCATGCGGAGCAGGGCCTCGTACTCATCTATCCTCACCTGCCTCTGCTGCATGTCATGATCGCGCTCCAAAGCGCGCTCTGCCAGATTGCGCAAATGCTCCGCAGTGAGTGGTTTCAGCACATACACCTGGCATCGCGAGAGCAGGGCACTGTTAACTTCGAAGGAAGGGTTCTCGGTTGTGGCACCTACAAGCGTGATGGTTCCGCGCTCCACTGCAGCGAGCAGAGAGTCTTGCTGACTCTTCGAAAAGCGGTGGATCTCGTCAATGAACAGAATGGCGCTCTGGGCAAACAAGCCACCACCGCGCACACTTTCAATCACCTCCCGCACTTCCTTCACGCCACTGTGAATGGCTGAAAGCGCATGGAACGGTCGCTTCAGTCCTTGCGACAGGATATGCGCCAGCGTGGTCTTACCCACACCGGGAGGGCCCCACAGAATCATGCTCGGCACATTGCCGGTATCCATGGCTCTGCGCAGCACACCACCCTCTCCGGTGAGATGTTCCTGTCCGATGTAATCGTCCAGCGTGCGCGGCCGCATACGTTCGGCGAGAGGAGCTGACATAGGTAGTGGCTGGGAGGTCTGCTAGGTATTGCTCAGGAGGTCAGGACGCCTTTCCTGTGTTTTGAGGATCGCCTGCTCCATTCGCCACTCTTCGATGCGACGGGCATTTCCGCTGGTGAGCACTTCCGGAACTTTCCAGCCCTTGTAATCAGCGGGACGTGTATATACCGGAGGAGCGAGCAGATCATCCTGGAATGAATCGGTGAGCGCACTGGTTTCGTCGTTCATAACACCCGGAATCAGGCGTACAATGGAATCCGTCAGCACCGCTGCCGCCAGTTCACCGCCGCTGAGCACGTAATCTCCTATAGAGATTTCACGGGTCACGTAATGATCTCGCAGCCGCTGATCAATGCCTTTGTAATGCCCGCAAACCAAAATCAGGTTGGCCTTGAGCGAAAGCTCATTGCACATGTGCTGGCCGAGCCGGCTGCCATCAGGGGTGAGGTAGATGACTTCATCATAGTTACGCTGGCCGCGCAACGTATCGATACAATCAGCTATAGGCTGGATCATCATCACCATACCAGCTCCGCCGCCAAACTGATAATCATCTACCCCCTTGTGCTTGTCCGTGCTATAGTCGCGGATATTGTGGAGGTGGATCTCACACAATCCGCGTTGCTGTGCACGTTCCAGGATAGAATCTGCAAACGGTCCGTCGAGGAGTCGGGGCAGGATGGTGAGTATATCAATGCGCATGGTTCAGTACTGAGGATGTGCGGGCTTATTTCCGAGAATTTCTTCGATGCGTGCCATGACGTCAACAGTAAGCACTGGCACCACCTCTGCTGAGGTAATGGTCTCTTCCAGTTGATGCGGATGGCTTGCACCCAGAATGACGGTGCTCACGTTTGGATTCATCAGACACCAGGCAATGGCCATGCGGGGCAAACTAGCTCCCAGTTCATCGGCAAGTGCCTGTAAATCTTTTACCCTGCGGTAGTTGTCATCAGTGAACAGGCGTGCAGCCATCCAATCGAGTTCCTTTCTGCCCAACCGGGTATCGGCGGGCATTCCGCTGCTGTATTTGCCGGTGAGGAATCCGGAAGCGAGCGGACTCCAGATGGTGGTACCCAATCCAACTGTTTTGTATACCTGCGCAAACTCCACTTCCACCTTGCGGCGCTCGAGCATATTGTACTGAGGCTGTTCCACTACGGGGCCGATGAGGTTGTGATCACGGGCGACCATGTGCGCCTCCATGATTTCCTGAGCGCTCCATTCGCTGGTGCCCCAATACAGGATCTTGCCTTGTGCAATCAGGTGGTGCATCGCCCACACGGTTTCTTCCATGGGCGTTTGCTTATCCGGACGATGGCAGAAGAACAGGTCGAGGTAATCGGTGCGCAGCCTGTGCAGCGCGGCATCACATGCTTCGCGCAGATGCTTGCGGTTCAACCCACGCTGTGTGGGTAGCTTTCCTCCGGCACCGAAAAAGGCCTTGCTGCTCACGGTGTAGGTATCACGCGGCCACTTCTTCCTGCTCAGAATATCGCCCATCACCTCTTCGCTTCTGCCGGACGCATAGACCTCCGCATTGTCAAAAAAATTGACACCATGATCGTAAGCGATATCCATCAGTCGCTCGCTCGTTGACTGGTCAATCTGATTGCCAAAAGTGATCCACGAACCGAAAGACAACTCGCTGAGTTGAAGCCCGGATTTTCCGATTCTGCGGTAATTCATGGCACAAAGAAACGATGGCAGCGCATATATCGGGGCAACTGGCTCACACCGAGATGGGCTATCTTCAAAGTCCGGAACGCTTCATGCATGGGGTTTGACCATTGTTCTCCTAACATTGCAGACTGAGATGAATCGACTGATTATCCTGATATCCGCTCTGGTGCTCACAGCCAAGGGCATGATCTGTGCGCAGGACCCCTGTATCTACACACCCGAGGCGCGCATTGAAAAGTTACTTGCCCAAAGCCGCGACAGCAAGAAGTATGAGCCCGATGAGCGCATGGGCTTTCTGGAAAAGAGTGTGGAGGAAGCTCCCGACTGCCTGCCGTGTCTGCTCAGAATGGGTGAGCTCCAGTTCCTTCGGGCCAAGCGGAGCGGAGCGCCATTTTCCCCGGCCATAGCCACGTTGGAGAAGATCACCGTCGCGTGTGAATGGTACCACTCGGACGTTTACTACATGCTGGGTAGCATGTGCTACGCCGACAAGGAGTATGAGAAAGCAGCCGGCTATCTCGGCAAATTTCTTCGCTTCCCGGATGATGATCCGGCCCGGTTGGACAAAAAGTATCCCGAGCAATATGAAGAGGTGAAGGTGGCGCTGGCCAGTGTGGAGGAATATGTGGAGATTTATAAGAATCAGCCTGAATTCAAGCCCCGCAAGGTGGCCGGTGTTTCCTCCGATTCCGATGACTATTTGCCTCTCATTTCACCCGATGGTGAAATCATGTTCTACACCCGACAGAGCTACACCAAGGCCCTCGGCGACTTTGAGCCTCGGCTTCAGGAACTGTTCACCTGGTCGAGGAGGCCGGATATCAATCAGTCGTTTGATCCGGGTGAAGCACTGCCGCCGCCCTTCAACCGCGGCGACAACTACGGAGGAGCGACGGTTTCCGTGGACAACAAAGAGCTCATCATCGCCCGGAAGAATCCCCAGCCCAAGAATCCCCAGAACATCGATCTCTTTTCTACGCGATACACCCGCACCACCGATGCATCGGGCAAGACCGTTTACCTCTGGGAAGAGTTGAAGCAACTTGGACCGGATATCAACACCCCGGATGGCTGGGAAGGACAACCCAGTCTGAGCGGTGATGGCCAGTTGCTCTTCTTCGCTACGGTGCGTCCGACCTGCCTCAAGGATGTGAACGGCAATTTTACCCACGACATCTTCGTCAGCCGCCGCCAGACCGATGGCTCATGGGGACCGGCCAATCCGGTGGGCGGATCCATCAATACCCGGATGCATGAGAAGGCCCCCTTCATGCACAGCGACAGCCGCACCTTGTACTTCTCCTCCAACGGCCATACAGGTGTAGGTGGAATGGATTTATTCTACTGCACGATGAATGAGGATGGCACCTTCAGCAAGCCGAAGAATATGGGCTTTCCGATCAATGATGAAAAAGACCAGCTCGGCATTGTGGTGAGCAGTGACGGAGAGATCGCCTATTTCGGTGCCAATAAGCTGAATGGTGAAAAGGGATGGGACGTCTATGAATTCCGTCTGCCCGAGCGGGCGCGGCCTGAACGCGTAGCCATCATCAAAGGAGAAGTGCGCAATGAAGAGGGCACTGCCGCTCAGAATGCCGAGGTGGAAATCAAGTATGTGCAGAGCGGTGCTGCAGATAAGGTGCGGGTCAACGGAGACGATGGTACCTACGCCGCCGTGGTGCGCATGGATAAGAAGGAGGATGTGGTCCTGCAGGTCAAGGGAGAGGATATTGCCTTCAACTCACGAGTGATAGCGAGGAAGGAAGATGAGCTGCCGCCTGTGGTCATGAAGCTTTCCATGGAAACCCAGGCCCTTGCTGAAGACAAGCCCTTTGTCATCAATGACATTTACTACGCCACGGGAAGGGCAGAGCTAGACCCCTCCTCCATGCTCATCCTCGATCTCTTCGCTGAATACCTCACGGAGCATCCTGCCATGGAGATCGAAATCCAGGGGCATACCGACAATGTGGGCAGTGAAAAAGCGAACCTCGCGCTGTCCAAGGAGCGCGCGTTTGAGGTGCTCAGCTACCTGGCATCCCGGGGCGTTGAAGGCTCCCGACTAAGCTACCAGGGATACGGGCCTCTCCGGCCCGTGGCCGACAATGCAACGGAAGAAGGCAGAGCCCGCAACAGACGCACTGAATTCGTTGTGAGGAAGAAATGATACACTACCTTTGCGGCCTTATTCCACAACCCATGAAATATCTCTTCTTTGCATGCACGGCAGTGCTCGCCCTGGTGGCTTGCGGACCATCCACACCCGCTGAAAAAACAGATGACTACACGCGGTATGGCGCCGAGTTTGACTCCACCGGAGCCATAGCCATGACTGATCTCATCGCTTCGATGTCAGGCCAGGACAGTATCGATGCCGTGGTCAAGTGTACCATTGTGCAAACCTGCACCAAAGCAGGCTGCTGGATGGATGTAGAAAATCCCTCCGGCGATGGTTCCATCAAGGTTTTCATGAAGGACCACGCCTTTGGTGTACCCCTGAGTGAATGTGCCGGACTCATGGCCATCGTGAAGGGTAAGGCCTACTTCGACACCCTGAGTGTAGCCGACCTGCAGCACCTGGCGGAAGATGCAAAAAAGACACCGGAAGAAATCGCGCTCATTACCGAACCTCGCCCTGTACTTGCCCTCGAAGCAGCAGGTGTGATGATCAAAGGTTACAAGGGCGCACCGGCAGGAGAAGCCGGTCATGAAGGACATGACCATGAGGGGCATGACCACGGATCAGAGGCCGGACACTCCCACTAATCATCCCTCGAAACAAACAGGAAGCCCGGTTGATCCGGGCTTCTTCATTGCATCACATCCAATCAATCCATGGAGCAGATCGAAGTATTCCAGTTGTCCAACGGGATTCGCGTGGTACATCAGCACCTGCCGCGGGAAGTCATCCACTGCGGACTCCTGATCGGTGCCGGAAGCCGCGATGAGCTCCGCGACGAACATGGCCTGGCCCATTTTCTGGAGCACTGCCTCTTCAAGGGAACACGCAGGAGGAAGACCTTCCACATCCTGAGCCGGCTCGATGCTGTGGGCGGCGAACTCAATGCCTTCACCGCCAAAGAAGAAACATGGGTCCACGCATCCTTCCTGAAAAATCACCTCGAACGCGCCATTGAATTGATGGCCGACATCACCTTCAACGCCACCTTTCCTTCGCATGAAATCGAAAAGGAAAAGGCTGTGGTGGTGGATGAGATCAACAGCTACCTCGATAGCCCTGCCGATATGGTCTTTGAGGAATTTGACAGCCTGTTCTTCGGCAACCACGGCCTGGGGCGAAGTATCCTGGGCACTCCATCCAGTCTCGCATCATTTGGTACTCAGGACCTCCAGCGTTTCCGGAACAGGATTCTGCATCCGGACCACCTCGTGTTTGCCTGCACTGGTGCCGCAGATCCTGAAGAGCTTCGCCGCATGCTGGAAAAGTACTTTGGCCAGCATCAGCTCAACCGGATTCCGCTCCGCAGGCGCAAGCCGACGAATACCGGAACCCGAAGCCGCACGGTCAAGAAAGATATTCATCAGGTTCACTACGTGCTCGGCTTTCCCGCTTACGCCTATCCAGATGAGAAGCGTCCGGCGCTGACTCTCATCAACAATATCCTCGGCGGCCCGGGATTGAATAACCGGCTAAGTCTGAACATCCGGGAGAAATATGGTTTTGCCTATCACATTGACTCCACCTACGCCCCGTTCTCCGATACCGGAATATTCTCCATTTACCTCGGTACCGACCGCAAGCATCTGCGCAAGAGTCAGGAACTGATCTGGAAGGAACTCGACGCCTTCCGTCACCAGGTGCTTTCCGATAAGGCGATCCGCGAGGCACGCCAGCAGTTGTGCGGACAAATCGCCGTGGGACAGGATAGCGGCAATGCGATCATGTTCAACCTCGGCAAGAGTCTGTTGCTGTTTGACCGTATAGATACCCTGGAGGAAGTGTATGCGCGGATCCATGCCATTACCCCGCAGGAGATCCTGGAAGTAGCCCGGGAGATCTTTGATACCACACGTATGACTGAACTCGTGTACGAACCCGAAGACTGATCAGTCCCATGAGATGAAGTGCAGGTCGCTATTGCGGCGCTCAATCTCATTCTTCACCTCGCGCATCCGCTGAGCTACAATGGCCATATCCTTCAGATCATTGCGCATAAGCCAAAGCAGGGCTTCGTCATCATTATCTGCCGCCAGAGCCATCTTTTCCAGCACATCAAGGTCATGCTTCTTCAGCCAAAGCAATGCACTCCTATTGCCCTCTGCAGCATGGATCAGGGCCATCAGGTGCGCATGGCCTGAATTCATGAGCCAGTCTCGTGCGTCTTGTTTCAGATGCAGGGCATAAACGAAAAGTCCCAGTTCGGGATAGCCATTGCCAATCAACCAATCCCGGATGACCTTGTTGCCGTTGATGGCCTCGGCCCATGCCAGAACCACTTTGGTTGGATAAACGATCTTCATGGATGACCAACGATTGCCCGGGAACGAAAGTATAAACCAGATCGCCTGAAGGGCCTGTTTTCGTTCAGCAAGTGCATCATTCATTTAGATTTACGCCTTCAACCTTTTCCAAAACCACTATGCATAAAATCATTCTCGCTCTTTTGGCCTTTGCGGCCGCAGCCGGTCTGGCCCGAGGTCAGGTCAACCCCACCGAAACAGAAGAAAAGAACATGCGGGCTCTGGCCGCCATTCCTGACTCAGGCTGGACCCGGGGCGGTACCATCGCCTTGAACTCCTCGGCCACCTACCTCAATCAATGGGCTGCAGGAGGTAACAATGCTGTCAACGTAGCCGGCCTCCTCAACTACAAGTTGAACTTCCGCAAAGGCAAGCACGCCTGGGATAATGTGCTGGATCTCGCCTATGGCCTGCAGCTGCTGGGAGTGAATGAGCGGGCCATCAAGACGGATGATAAAATCGACCTCACAAGCAAGTACGGAAGGAAAGCCGCAAAGGCCTGGTACTACGCCGGACTGGTCAACTTCAAGTCTCAGTTTGCACCGGGTTATTCCGTGGGTGCCAATGGGATTCCGCTTTATGACCAACCCAAGATCTCCAACCTGATGGCACCGGCGTTCCTGCTGGTTTCGCTCGGTATGGACTACAAACCGGGCAAGCGAATCACGGCCTTTGTATCACCCGTTACCTACCGCGGAATCTTTGTACTCGACGACTTGCTCGCCGCACAAGGCGCCTTTGGGGTAAACAGGGGTGAGGTCGGTGTGGATGACAACGGCCGGCTGATTGTGATCCGCGAAGGCGAGCGGACACGCACCGAGATGGGGGCATATACGCGCGTGCAGTTTCAGAGTGATATCGCCAGGAACATCAACCTCAGCTCCCGGCTCGAACTCTTCTCCAACTACCTGGATAAGCCGGGAAATGTGGATATCAGCTTCCAGAACCTGCTATCGCTGAAAACAAATGAATGGCTCACCACGACCATTTTCACGCATCATGTGTATGATGATAACACCGTTGTTTTCCGCGACATCAATCGCGAAACCAATACTCCAGACAATCCGGGCCCGGGGATGCAAACCAAGTTTGTGATCGGACTGGGCGTGAATTTCAAGATCTGACCCCGAATAAAAGAGAAAGGCCACCCGAGGGTGGCCTTTTTTATTTTATGACCGTCGGAATACTCAGAAATTGAGGGCATCCTTGAAATTGCGGAACTCGAGATCGGCTTTCGCTTTGTTGGCCAATGAGCTGTCCTTCTGCACAGCACTCTTCAGGTTACTGGCCACTGCCGCTGCATCATTGCTGCGGGCAGCGATCACAGCGCGCAGATAATCAGCCATCGCTGAGTTGTCGCCGCTGGCATCGATATCCGACTTCGCCCCGCCATTGTCCTTGTTCAGGAGCTTGGCCAGTGCTGAGTTGAACGTTTTGTAGGAAGACATACCGCTCACAGCAGAGCCATAGTCGCCATTGGCAATCTGCACAAGACCACGGTTGTACTTGGACTCATTGGTATTGCTCTCATTGAAAAGAGCTGTAGCGCCTTTGCGATCGCCATTCAGACGGGTGATGATGCCCTTATTGTTGCTCGTTTCCGGAGTCTTCATCATAGAATACGCCTTGTTGAACTGAGTGGTGGCATCCTGCACCTTATTCTGCTGGTAGAGCGCTACGCCGAGGTTGTTGGTTGCCCGGAAATCAGCATTCTCCTTGCTGGTGGCGGCCTGGTAGATGGCCACCTTCTGACCGAGATCATCCACCAGCGAACCCGCCTTGAGGAGTTCCTCGTAATTTAAGGTAGCCGGTGCGGATGTAGCGATGGTCTTCAGTTCAGCATCACTGTAGCCCTCCACGTTGTAACTCACACGGATGATGCAGCGACGCAATTGGGGGAAGATGTCCTTTTGAATTTCCAGATAGGTTTTGCTGATGTTCTTGACCTCCTGCTCCCGGGCATTAAGGTCAGTCGTCTTCTGAAGAATGCGAACAATGATATCGCGATCTGTGATGTTCGACTTCTCCATAGCGGCCCTGAAACCATCCCAGTCTTCACCCTTCGGATTCAGATTGAATACACCATCGTAGGACATGGTGATTTTGGCGCGTTTGAACATTTCAAGCAGTACCTTTTTACCTGCATCAGCGCGCTCTGTAGCGAGGTTATCATTCAGGAATATTTCCCCTTCGGGCGAAGCATAGGACTGGAACTCGATGCTCTTCACCACGATCTTCGGATTACTCTGAATGCTGGTAAACCAAGCCTCGAGAGCAGCGATATCCGCGTCCTTCATTTCAGCCGGACGAACAGCGGAGCTGTTGTATTCGAAATTGACGATCGCCTCTGTGGTACCAGGGGTAACGCGCTCAAAACGATCCTTGGAGTAAATCGCCTTGTCATCGCTCTTCATGAGGAGCGGTGTGGTGATGACACCAGGAGAGATCGCAATCGGATCAAATTGTTTGGACTTGCTGCCCTGAGTTCCGTAAATGCGCATTTCGAGGTTGCTTGTTGCCATCTCAGGGGTGTAAGCAACGCGATCCGTGTAAGAAAAGCTCTTGCCCGTTTCATAAGGCACCACTTCACCATTGCCGGCGGCCTTCTCACCCTGGTAAGCCTTCATCTTGAACTTGGTTTCTCCGCCCTGGTAGACCAGCACAGGCGTGGCTTCCACTGCAACTTTCTTAGCAAAATATTTCGGCGGAAACTTGCCGCTCATGGTAATCTCAACGCTGTCACCATGCAATTCCAGAGGATTCGGAGTTGAGGTGAAACTGAGTTCGTCCATGTGTTTCTGCATGGAGCCAAGATTCGCACATGCTGCTAGCAAAAGGGCAGACATTCCGGCGACGATGGACACATAGAAACGATTCTTTTTCATGGTCTTATGAATTTTGAGTATGATTCGGGTTGTTTAAAATCCGGTGCAAAGCTAACCCTGCTGCACACCCTGCCAAGAGAATTTTCAATTATTGTTCACATCGAGGCACTTACAACACTTCGAATTGCCCTGGTCACCTACAGGTCAGAGGCGCTGCAAGGCCTGTCCTGAGTGGATTTCGGACGATTACTCCACCACTACGCCCATCGAGCAGAACTTACGGATGCGCTGCCTGATCCGCTCTTCCGGCTCAATAGCACCCAGCTTGTCCAGGTGCTTCAGAATTTCTTTCCGCACGAGCTCTGCTGCTTCATCGGGGGCAGCATGGGCTCCTCCGTGGGGCTCCCGGATGATCCCATCCACGAGCTTATTGCGGTGCATATCCTCAGCGGTAAGCTTCAGGGCATTGGCTGCCGTGATCTTCTGGTCCCAGCTCCTCCAGAGGATGGACGAGCAGGATTCGGGGGAAATAACGGAGTACCACGTGTTCTCGAGCATCAGGACCTTATCTCCGATGCCAATACCCAAGGCACCACCGGATGCTCCTTCGCCAATGATGATGCAAATGACAGGCACCCGCAGTTTCATCATTTCAAAGAGATTCCGCGCAATGGCCTCCCCCTGTCCTCGCTCCTCAGCCTCAAGCCCTGGAAAGGCACCGGGCGTATCTATAAAGGTGACAACTGGCTTGTTGAACTTCTCCGCCAGCTTCATCAGGCGCAGAGCCTTGCGGTAGCCCTCGGGATTGGCCATCCCGAAGTTGCGGTACTGACGCATTTTGGTATTGATCCCTTTCTGCTGGCCGATGAACATCACCGTGCGCCCGTTCATCACCCCAAAGCCACCTACCATCGCTTTATCATCCTTCACATTGCGGTCGCCGTGCAGTTCCTGCCATACCCCTCCGGTCAGGGTGTTGATGTAATGGAGGGTGTACGGGCGCTCGGGATGACGGCTCACCTGCACACGCTGCCAGGGATCGAGGCTGGAATAAATCTCCCTGGTCTTATCCCGGACGGCCTTCTCCAGGTCGCGGATGGCCTTGGACATATCTACGCCGGTCTTCTCAGAACTCTGCCTGAGTTTTTCTATCTGTTCATTCAGCTCCTTGATCGGTGCTTCAAAATCGAGGTACGTGGTCATGGCGGTTTGGTTCATTGCCTGACGCAGGCAAACGGGGGCGAAAAGTACAACATTCAGCTGGTCGGGTTGGCCTGGAGAAAGGCAGCGAGCTTTTCCGCAGCCCGGCCCCTGTGCGACAGGGCATTCTTCTCCGCCGGATCCATCTCAGCAAAGGTGCGGGTATGGCCCTGTGGAATAAATAAGGCATCATACCCGAAGCCTCCTTCTCCCCTCCCGGCTTCGGCAATGGTTCCATCCACCACGCCTTCAAACAGGTATTCCCTGTCCCTCAGAATCAGACAAATCACCGTGCGAAACCGGGCCGTGCGGTCCGATGCTCCGCGCAACTCCTGCAAAAGAAACGTCCGGTTGGCAGAAGCGTCGCGCTGCGCACCAGCATACCGGGCAGAGTACACTCCTGGGGCGCCACCCAGCGCATCCACCTCCAGACCGGTATCATCGGCAAAGCAGTCCTTTCCGGTGATTTCCCAAACCTGACGGGCTTTCTGACGGGCATTGCCCTCCAGAGTCTGCGCATCCTCCGCCAGATCGTGGGTGATGCCCACATCCTGCAAGCCAAGGAGGTGCAGCGAGCCGCCCAGGATGGCCGCTATCTCTTCGACCTTATGAGGATTAGAACTGGCGAATACAAGTGTGTTCATGGTTTTTTGCGAATGATTTTACCAGAGGCGGTGCGTTCAAACATGGGAACAAACAGAACTTTTCTCGGGCGCTCATAGAGATCAAGCACTCCGGCCGCTGCGCTGAGCAAGGCCTCGGCCTCATGGTATCCGGGATTCTCTCCTTCCACACAGAGTACAACCTGCTGCCCCAGCTCCTCATCAGGTACCGAAGTGATATAAAAGGAACGTTCCTGCAAGTGGGCCAGCTTGCGCTCCACTTGCTCCGGAAACACTTTGACTCCGCCGGTATTGATCAGGAAGTCGGCTCTGCCCAATATCCGGAATCCGCCCTCCTGATTCCATTCCACTGCGTCACTGGTAGTGAATTCCAGGGGTCCGAGATGCTGCGGTCGCACCACCAGACAGCCGCGTTCATCCTCGCCCACCTGCACGCCCGGAAGAGGACTGAACCACTCTGATGCCTCCGGACCGGATAGCTCGCGCAGGGCAATATGGGTAAGCGTTTCAGTCATGCCGTATGTTTCTGTCACACGCACAGGTAAGTACCGGCATTGCTCGCGTAAGCGGTCGGAAACCGGTGCTCCGCCTACAAGCACCCTGCGCACCGGAAGCAGGGCCTCGGGTGAATGAGCGAGCAAGTGCCGGAGCTGCATGGGAGTCACGGCTATGAAATCGGCAGCGGGCAGCTGGCCACCAAAAGGAAGTGAAGAGGGCTTTTCCCAGATGAGGTTCCATCCGTTGACCACCGTGCGGGCAAGCATCATCTTGCCTGCGATATACTTGCCTGGAAGGCAAAGGAGTGCTGAAGCACCGATGCCGCAGCCAAATACCGAAGCGGTAAGGCGCGCACTGGCCTCCAACTGCCCACGCGTAAACGCAATCGGGGCGGGTGTTCCAGTGGAACCGCTGGTGAAAAACGTAAACTGGTCAACGCCGGATCCCCATTCCCGCAGAAAGGCGAGGTATTCGCGCTCCCACTCCGGGGCATCGCTCCACTCATGCGTTGCCCATCTGGTAAGCGTCGGACCATCATCCGTGAATGTGCAGCCATTGATGCTGAAGGTCTTCATGGATGATCGGAGGATATGAGCCAATCGCCGGGTGCGGCATTTTCCAGGAAGCACAGGTTGCCGGACCTGACTTCCCAGACAGGTTCAAAATTACGCTCAAACAGGGATCCGGTGCCCAAACCCTGAGGTATGGATGGCTTGTGAAAGGCAGTCCACTGGGCAATGGCATTGAGCCCGATACTGGATTCCAGAGCGGAAGTAGCCCACCACCCTATGCCGCGCCGGGAGGCCCGGCTGATCCAATCGTCACAACCGGCAAAGCCACCGTGCAAGCTGGGCTTGAGGATGATGTATGCCGGACGCACACGGTCGAGCAAGGCATCGCGGTCAGCCGCAAGGGCAACCCCGATGAGCTCTTCATCTAGGGCCACAGGCACAGGGGCGTTCCGGCAGAGCCGGGCAAGTGTATCCCATTGGCCTGCTGCGATGGGTTGCTCGATAGAATGGACCTGTAACGCCGCGAGTTCATCCATAACACGCAAAGCCTGCTCGGTGGAGAATGCGCCATTGGCATCCACCCGAATCACCATTCGGTCTGGGGGATACATCCGGCGTAACACGCGGAGAATGTGCAGTTCATCTTCCCACTTCACTCCACCAATCTTAAGCTTGATGCACGAGAAACCACTGGCAGCGCGGGCCAGAGCTTCTTCTTCCATCATCTGAGCTGAGTTCATCCAGACGAGTCCGTTGATGGGAATGCTGACGGGTTCGGCCGGCGGCTGCACGAAGAAAGGAAGCCATGGCTTAAAGGCAAGCATGGAAGCCACTGCGGTCTCCATACCCATCACAATGGATGGATAGCCCGCAGCCCATACCGGATCCAGGACAAGGGCCGGATGTTCTGCCAGTTCTTTCAGCCCCCGGTCCATGTCCTCGGGGGATTCAACGGATAAGCCAAACAGGGGAGCGCACTCTCCTGCTCCGGTGGATGCGCAGCCGGGATGGGAAACCTGAAGAATCCAGCAGGCACGGGTGTGCATGGTGCCGCGGGAAGTGCGCGCCGGCTTGCGGAACCTGAGCCCGGCCGGAATCACCCCCACGCTCAGCTCTTGGTAGAACTTGAAATCCGCTTCACGATCCATTCAACGGGTGGCTTGGCTGTAAATCTGCGCTTCCAGAAGAGAATACTATACAGGCAGCCTGATACAATAACGACAGTGAGGATGAACAGAACCAACGGCTTCTTGAAGATGATCAGATTGAACAGGCCGAGAATAACAGATCCAATGAACATCATCCCGAAGATGGCACTGTGCCTCGACTCCACAAGCTTGCGTAAGGTGTCCTGAAGCTTCTTGTTCTTGTTTTTCCGGTACACGTAGTTGAACATGTTGACCAGCACGATGCAAATACCCGTCTCGAGCAGGACAAACGAGGGCATAAAGACCTTCATATTGAGCGGGTATGTTCCAAGGGTATTCCAGGTGGGCGAAGGGGTATAGGTACCACGGGCAAACATTTCCACGAACATAGACAGAATGATGAGCGCCAGCCCGATCGCGCTGGAGGGGGGAAACCACCCGTTAGGCCGGATATTCCCATTGCCGAAGACCATGCCGGCCAGAAAGAATGTGCTCCATGGCAATACGCTGAGGTATCCATTGAACAGCAGATAGGCGAGCAATTCCTTTGCGCCGGCTCCCTGCAAGGTGAGAGCGAAATAGTCAGCCCGAGCCGGGGGAATATCGATATTGAGGCAAATGACTGCCGCCAAAAAGGACAGAATCGTCACCATGCGCAGGATGTAATTCCCTAATTGCCCGATAAATCCGGCAAACAGATAAAACAAGCCCAACGTCAGAAACAGATTGATGGCCCAGGAGGTCGCAAACATGAGCCCGATCAGGAAGAAGAGACTACCCTTCTTGGCAGCATTGGACAGCTTCCTGCCTGTGCTTGTGCTGCGGTCGCGCAAACCGATCGCAAACGTATATCCGCTCAGATAGATGTATAAGGCAAAGAATAAATCGATCCACACAAAGTGGCTCGTGTGCTCCAGATGAAACTGCCTGTCGCCGATGACAAAGAATATGGTCACGGACATCACACCCACGAGGGCTGCGGTGTATGCTACGTCAATGCCGACCAGTCCGTAATTCCTCGCCATGTGCGGTTGCTTGAGGGTGTGAAGATATAATCAGGCGGGACAACTCAACTCCAGACCTGATGCTGAAGCAGAAACAGGAGCGCCAAGGCAAAGGTGGTGAGCGCAGTCCTCCGCAACTCGGGATCAATGGTCCGGTAGTCTCTGACCCGCATGAGCCGGCTTGTCTGGAGCACCGAAACAAGGGTCCAGCAAGCGGTCGCGAGCCACATCACAAGCGATGGATGTACGATGGTATAGCCCAGCATGAGCAATCCTGCAGTCATGACAATAATGCCATGATAGATGACTCCCCGACGAAATCCCATGCGGGCAATCATGGTGTGCTTTCCCGAGGCCCGGTCGTTCTCGTGGTCGCGCAGGTTATTCAGGTTGAGCACGGCGGTGCTCTGCAGGCCGGTCCAGCAGGCTGGAAGCAGAGAAGTGGCCAGCCATGATCCTGCATAGAGATAGGCACTTCCCATCACACCTACGCACCCGAAGAAGAGGAATACGGACACGTCACCCCAGCCCTGGTAGCCATAAGGCTTATTCCCGGCGGTGTACCGGTACGCTGCTGCAATAGCAGTCAATCCTGCGCACAACAACACCAACAGGGCAGTCCACCGGCGCTCAGGTGCAAAGGCTACCGCGAGAAGGGTGATACCACTCACGAGGGCAAGAAATCCGGTGATCCGGATAGCGAGCTGCATCTGGGCTGCGCTGATCCTTCCGCTCTGCACAGCGCGCTCGGGTCCGAGCCGGTTTTCATTGTCGGCCCCATGGCGCGAATCTCCGTAGTCATTAGCGAGGTTCGAAAGAATCTGCAGAAGGAAGGCCGTGAGCAAGGACAGGGTGAGAATCCATCCAGCGCGGGGATGCAGGTGCATGGCCAGCCCTGCGCCAGTGAGCATGGCGGAGGAGGCCAGCGGAAGGGTGCGGAGCCGGAATGCCCTGAACCAGTCCTTTGGCGAAGGGGATGCCTTCCGCGAAGGGCTCACGGAAATTTGGGGTATTTCTGAAAATCAGGATCGCGCTTTTCGAGAAATGCGCGTTTGCCTTCCTGGGCCTCATCCGTGAGGTAGTAAAGCAATGTGGCATCGCCGGCAAACTCCATAAGTCCGCGCTGTCCATCCAGCTCGGCATTGAGGCCGCGCTTGATCATGCGAACAGCGAGCGGACTGCGCTTCATGATCGTTTTGCACCACCTGACGGTTTCTTCTTCGAGCTGGGCCAGCGGCACCACCTTGTTTACCATGCCCATGCTCTCAGCCTCCGCTGCTGTGTATTGCTCGCAGAGAAACCAGATCTCACGGGCCTTCTTCTGACCCACGTGGCTGGCCAGAAAGCTCGAACCAAAGCCGGCGTCAAAGCTTCCCACCTTGGGGCCCGTTTGTCCGAAACGGGCATGATCCGACGCAATGGTGAGATCACATACCACATGAAGCACATGGCCACCGCCGATGGCATAGCCATTTACCATCGCGATCACGGGCTTGGGCAGTTCGCGGATGCGCTTGTGCAGATCAAGCACATTCAGCCGGGGCACGCCGTGATCATCTACATAGCCTCCTACGCCCTTGACGTTCTGATCGCCCCCGCTGCAAAAAGCTTTGTCACCTTTGCCCGTGAGCACCACCACGGCAATATCCTGACGCTCACGACAGATATCCATGGCCTCGATCATCTGGCGATTGGTTTCCGGACGGAAGGCATTGTACACCTCCGGGCGGTTGATGGTGATGCGGGCGATTCCTTCGTAGTAGTCAAACAGGATATCGCTGTATTCCTTGATGGTAATCCATTGCCGTTGGCTCATGGCTGGTACTTTTTGAGTTCGCGAAAATAGTCCTTGAGGATGCGATCATTCTCCTCACGTGGTGTGCAGATCTCGAGCACACTGCACTCTTCCCGGTTGTACAGCCAGTCGAGTCCGGCTCGAAGTCCTGCGCCATCCGCTACCTGGCGGAAGGGAAGCCTGTACATACCGGCAACCTCACCGGCACTGCGCTCATGGGTGGTTTCGAAGTAAGGTGCTAATGCAGCGGATGTGGATGGCCCGTCGATGATGCGGAAGATACCTCCTCCGCGGTTGTTGATCACGACAATGCGGAGGTTGTGCGGACGAAGTTCACTCCAGAAGGCATTGCTGTCATAGAGAAAGGCGATATCGCCTGTGACCAGCAAGGTTGGGCGACCGCTCACTGAAGCAGCGCCCACAGCCGTGCTGGTTACACCATCGATGCCGCTCACCCCTCGGTTGCCATAGTAACGGATATCCGGTCGTGTCTCAAACAACTGAATGTAGCGCACCACGGAACTATTGCCCATCTGAAAGTCCCATCCACCGGGAATAGAGCGCAGCAGCACATCCATGGCCGTGAGGTCTGAATACGGGGCCTGCGTTATCCAGTGCCGGGCTGCTTCGCGCACGCGGTTGTTCTCTTCCTGCAGGGCACGGGCATATAGGGAGGGCTGCGCTGCTCCGTCCATGGCGCGGAGCCACTCGAGTGGCGTACAGGCGAGCACACCTTTCAGCTTCCGGTATGTATCCTCCGCCACACCGCCTTCATCCACCCGCCAGTGCGCGCACCCGGAGGCGCGCAGCCACGACTTGACGCGGCGGGAGATGATGTTATGTCCAAACGTGATCAGCACATCTGGCGCGTATCTCTGTCGTGTCTCTTCGCTCCAGCCGCTGATGAGCCGGTCGATGGTCGAAAGCACATAAGGACCCGACAGGTTGGAATGGGATTCTGACATGACTGCTGCGCCGGTGTCTTCAGCAAAGGCGTTGAGCGCTTCCGTCAGGCGGTCGTCAGGCGGAAGTTGTCCTGCCAGGATGAGCACCTTTCGGGCCTGGTGCAGATCGCTGCGGCAGGCCTCCAGATGCAGCGTCGGGAGCCTTACCGGCCCGTAGGGTTCTCCGGGCTGCTGATCCTCTTCCTCCATCCGGTACAAGGGCTCATCAAGGGGAAAATTGAGATGCACGGGGCCGGGCACGGGGCCCATGGCCAAGGTGATCAGACGGCGCATTGCGGTGCGGTTGGCACTGCGCTGCGGTTCTGCTCCGCGCGATTCAGGCAGGTCAGCCCAACCGCGCGTAATATTGGCCAATACACCCGACTGCCGGATGCTCTGTCCCTCGCCATGGTCAATCCACTCTGCCGGACGATCTGCTGAAGCAACGATGAGTGGAACACGCTGATAAAAGGCCTCTGCTACAGCCGGTCCATAATTGAGCAGGGCAGTACCACTGGTGCATACGAGCACCACCGGTATGCCTGTTTGCTGTGCCCTGCCCAGAGCAATGAAGCCCGCTGTGCGCTCATCGGGAACGGGTATGACCCGAAACCGGGGATGTCCATGCAGACTGATGGAAAAGGGAGCATTGCGAGAACCAGGGGAGAGGACCACATCAGTGATGCCTGCTGCGGAGAGCAGGTTCAGAAAATCCGATACCTCACGTTTGTCTGAAACCATCCAGGGCCCATCTGAGTGGGCGAAGATAGAACAGGGTGCAGGCGGGAATGTTCCCTTGAGCTCAGACCCTGAGAGAGTATATTCGTACCAAATTGAAATGCGATGAAAGTGGTGGTTTTCGGCGCAACCGGCAGAACCGGTCTTGAAGTTGTCAAGCGGGCACTGGAAAAGGGACATCAGGTGACTGCATTTGTGCGCAATCCCGCAGCGGTGTCCCTTGTGCATCCCAAACTCACGCTCATGTCGGGCGATGCGCTCAGCCAGGATGCCGTGAACCGGGCCATCGCGGGTCAGGATGCCATCATCTCCTGCCTGAGTGCGCGTGAGTTATCTCACCGGCAGGTTTTCATCAACCACATCATCAATGCCATGCGCCTGCACAAGGTCCGGCGGATTCTGGCCATTGGAGGCATTGGCGCGCTGCAGGCGAGCGAGCACCTCAAGGTCTACGAGACAGCCACCTTTCCACGTGAGTATCTGGAAATCACGCAGGCGCACATCCGTGTGCTGGATGCGCTGCTGACCTCCCGGCTCGACTTTACCTTCGTATGTCCTCCTATGATTCCCGACGGCGAGCGATCAGGTGTGTACAAAACCCAGGATAATTATCCCACGCAGGGCTGGAGCATCACCACAGGCGATCTGGCAGATTTCATGGTGAATGAGCTCGAGAAGAACGAATACGTGGGCAAGAAGGTTGGTATTTCCAATGGCTGACCTATCCCCGGATCACGCGGAGGAGGGTAACGGCCTTCATGCAGGTTTCCTCCCACTCATCTTCCGGATTGCTCTGCGGCGTGATGCCTCCGCCCACGTAGAGTAACGTGCGGTCATCCAGCAACTCCATACATCGCAGATTCACAAACAGGTGACCGATCCCCCCGGGTTCCACCACACCGATGTATCCCGTATAAAGGCCCCGGCTGTGTGGCTCGTGACTGCGGATGTAGTCCATGGCAACGGGGCGGGGCATGCCGCATACAGCCGATGTGGGATGAAGCGCTGCGGCAATAGTGAGCGGATCGCCTTTCTGCGGCGCCGTAATCAGCGTTCTCAGGTGTTCCACCGGCCCGGCAGATACGGTTTGGGTGGGGCCCGCCTCAGGAGTGGTAAAGGGGTGCATCCGGGCCATGATTTCATCCACCACCACCCGGTGCTCAGCGTGCTCCTTTTTCCCCCAGATGCCCGCACCGGCGAGCGCTGTGCCAGCGAGCGCCATCGTATGCAGGGTGACTGCATCCCACCGAAGCAAAGTTTCCGGCGTGGCCCCCATCCACAGGCCGTGCTCCTCATCGCGCAGGAGATAGACCATAGCTCCGGGGTAAGCCTCACTCAACGCTGCTGCGAGCTCTGGAATCTGATGTCCGGGGATACCTGGACGAACTTCATGAATTCTGGAAATCACGACCTTGTGCAGATCACCTGACTGCAACCGGCGAACAGCTTCAGCAACCCGGCGGATGTGCTCCTCTCGCGTGGCCACATATCCGCGCCGCTGTGACGGACCATCCGGCCAGGGGCTGAGCACGAGTACGGAACCGTCCGCCGATTGAAGCCCGTTGTCACCGGGATAAAAAAAAACGCCCTCCTTTCCGGGAATCCGACACCAGGCAAAGGGTTGGCCCGATTGCAGCAACCGGCCGGCCTCCTCAAGAAAAGTGTTCATCCCCTCCCCTCCCGGATCATCACCGTGAGCCGGCTGACTGCAACGGTGTGCCCCTCTTCATCGGCAATCTCGATGTTCCAGACATGCGTGCGCTTGCCCTGATGCAGGATGGTAGCCTTGCCTGTGACTTCACCTCCGCGCTTGCTCTTGAGGTGGTTGATATTGAGCTCAACACCTACTGCCAGTCCGCCAGAATCCTGCACGAGCAAGTGGGAGCCAAAGCTGCCGAGTGTTTCGGCCAGTGCCGCTGAGGCACCGCCATGAAGCAAGCCATAGGGCTGTCGCGTGCGATCATCCACGGGCATGGTGGCCTCGAGGTAACCGGGCCGGATGCGGGTGAACCGGATGCCCAGTGCTCCCAGCATAGTGGAGCCGACCATCTCATGGACTTGTTTCAGGATATCTTCCTCGTTCATGACTTCGGATTTCGGCTTCGAAGGTAGCGTGTACTTTTGCCCACAAATGCGCGCATGAGCTACCGAATCCTCTTGGTGGAAGATGAAGAAAGCCTGGCCTCAGCCCTCCAGCTTAACCTGGAGCTCGAAGGATACGCGGTGGTGCATGCTGCCGATGGTCCTTCGGCCTTGCAGAAATTGCGCGGACAAGCGTTTGACCTCGCCATTCTGGATGTGATGATTCCCGGACTGGACGGATTCTCTGTATGCCAGTCCATCCGCATCGAGGGCAACACCACTCCAGTTCTTTTTCTCTCCGCGCGGGGAAGCGGAAAAGACCGGGTGGAAGGCCTGCGGATCGGAGGGGACGATTACCTCACCAAGCCCTTTGACCTGGAGGAGCTGCTGCTGCGAGTGGCCAAGCTCATTCGCCGCAAGGAGGACAGCGGGCGCACACTGGCCGACCGCGAGGAGTTCACCTTTGGGGGAGGATCTATCCATTTCCGCACATTTACCATACGTGACTTTCAGGGGGCAACTCATACCCTTTCCAAGCGCGAAATCAAGTTGCTCAACCTGCTCACCCAGCGTGCCGGTGAGGTGGTAAGCCGGGAGGAAATCCTGGAAAAAGTGTGGGGGTATGATGTGTTTCCGAATACGCGCACGATCGACAATTACATCCTGGCCTTTCGCAAGTATTTTGAGCCGGATTCCCGCCATCCGCGCTACTTTCAGTCCATCCGCGGGGTAGGCTACAAGTTCACACCCTGATTTTTTTTAAAAATAAAAAGGCAACCCCCCGAAAAGGCGTCCGTCTTTATATTGGTTGCGCAGCTTTCCAGGGCTGCGTTGGTTTCAAAATTTTCCTTGCAGGTTTACAGAAAAGGGTTCAACGTGAACCCTTTTTTGTTTTCAGGCCAGGGATACATAAATCAGTTTTTTTTCCTGAAAGAATTCTTCATTGAAATAATCCGAAAGTGCGTGCACTTCAGTGGGATCTTGAACGGGCTTCAGTTCCTCTTTCAGGTCCCCGCCTTTCAGGCAAATGAGCCCATTGGGCAAGGCATTGAGGTGGGTACGCGAGATCCGTGGCCGGCTCCAGCCAATCAGTTCGGGCAGCGGAGCCACGGCCCTGCTCACAGCGAAGTCGAAGGATCCGGAGGTCCTTTCGGCCCGTTCGTGCCGTGCAGTCACATTGCGAAGCCCGAGGGCATCCACCACGCCCTGTACCACTTTGATTTTCTTTCCAATGGAATCCACGAGTACGAACTGGACATCCGGCTGCATGATAGCGAGCGGAATACCCGGAAATCCTCCGCCTGTGCCTATATCGAGAATGCGCGAACCGGGCTGGAAAGGCAAGAAGCGGTGGATGGCCAGACTATGCAGCACATGACGTTCATAGAGGTGGTCAATGTCCTTTCGGGAGATCACGTTGATCTGCTGGTTCCACTCGCGGTAGAGGTCTCCCAGCCGCAGGAAATAAGCATCCTGTCTTGCATTCAATGCCGGGAAGTAGGATCGGATCAGGTCCATGTTACACCTGGCTGATCAGTACACGTCCCGGGTATTCTTCATCATCTGGAACAGGAATTCGCGCGCCCTGAAGAGTTGGGCCTTGACGGTTCCGAGCGGGAGATTGAGCTCCTCTGCAATCTCCTCATACGCCATTTCATCGAAGTAGCGCATCTCTACCAGCTTGCGGTAGCGGGGTTTCAGCTTATCCACGATTTCGCGCATCTTCCGGATGCGTTCTTCCTTCTGCATGGCCTCCGCTGGATCGAGCACCGCATCCTTCACACTGATCTCGATGGTTTCACCATCTTCGGTCTGGAACCCCTGATCAATGGATATCGCCCGGATGCGCTTCTTGCGGATAAAGTCAATGCAGTTATTTGTGGCTATCTTGAAAAGCCAGGTAGAAAAGGCAAACTGGGGGGTGTATTGCTGAAGACGGCGAAAGGCCTTGCCGAATGCCTCTATGGTCAGATCCTCCGCATCATCCCTGTTGTCCACCATCTTGAGGAGCATGAAGTAAACGGGCTCCCGGTAACGCTCCATGAGCTCGCCAAAGGCCTTTTGCTCGCCCTGATGGAGTGCCCGCTGGACCAGTTGGTAGTCATACTGGCCCTTCTCGGATAGGTGGGAAATCATGTCCATTTCTGTGGTTTCTGCAAGAGGTTACTCACATAGAGGCCTACATTCAATGCGTGCAGGTGGAACTCCAGTACAGGAGCCAGCCACACCACGTCGGCCGGCTGGTGAAGCTTTCTGCATGCTGCTCGCAAAGTAGCCACAAGGACGATGTACCGGATGACCATGAGCCCGACAACTATCCACACCCCGGCATGGACAACCAGGGTCCCCGCCGCTCCGGCCAGAAGGAGGTAATAGCTGGCAGGCCACAGAGCGAGCTGGTTGCGATGTGCAGGCTTGTAATACGGGGCTGTGGTGAGGTGACGGCGCTTTTGACCGAACCAGCCCTTCCACTCCTCCCGAGGGGCCGAAACCATATGCGATCCCGGCTCCATCATGATGGCCGTGTTCCGGAGGGTGGCCACCTGGTTCACAAAGAGGTCATCATCACCCGAAGCGAGCCGGTAATGACTGCGAAAGCCACCGACGCGGAAGAAGAGCTCCTTTTTATACGACAAGTTTCTTCCCACACCCATATACGGTTGACCGCGGATGGCAAAACCCATGTACTGCAATCCGATCAGTAACGTATCAAAGCGGATCAAGCGGTTGAGCCATCCCGGGCGGCGATCCTGGGGCGCAAAGCCGAGCACAATCTCCTTTCCCTCGGTATAGCCCCCGGCCATGGCGCGGATCCATCCAGTGGATGCCGGCCGGCAATCGGCATCCGTGAGGAGAATATGCTCATAACGGGCCGCCTTGATGGCCAGAGTCAGGGCGAACTTCTTTCCTTGCATATTCTGCTTCTCCTCGTCGAGGTGGATCAGCCGAAGCCTGGGGTAGCTGATCTCCAGGGCCTTCAGCACCGTGCCTGTATCATCCCAACTGCTGTCATTGACCACTATGACCTCAAATTCGGGATAGTCCTGCTCCATAATGAGCGGGATATGCTCCAATAGATTTTTCTCTTCATTTCGGGCACTGATGATCACGCTCACCGGAAAGGTTTCCGCTGCGGCCCGAACGGAGCGATAACGCGCCAAGGGCAACAGGTAGCGCAGGATGTACACCAGCTGGATGATCCAGGCCAGTATCACACAGGCTAAACATGCAATTTGCCAGGTTGACCAGAGGGTGGTGGGAAGCATATCCGAGGCTGCGAAAGCAGGGTGACGAAATTACCCGACGTGCCACCCCCCAGACATGAAAAAAGGCCGCGCAGGGCGGCCTATTTATCCACACGCTTGTTCACATTCATCGTTAGTGACGCACCTGGAATGGTAACGCCCGAACACCATTGGCACCTTCTGTGCGCATAATGTAGCTTCCGCCCACCAGTGCAGATGTGTCCAGACGTGCCGTGGTTCCGGTGAACTGGCCCTTCAGGACTTCCCTTCCGGTCACATCCACCACCACATAGCGTATCACGTCACCACCTGGAATGGCTACCATAAGGTGCTGATCAGCTGGATTCGGGTAAATGAACATCCCGGCCGATTCTATGGATTCCACTCCTGCCCCGCCAACGCAGAAGGTGGTGGTTTGGGAATCACCAAATTCTCCTCCTGAAGCCACGACCTGAGCCAGGTTATTGACGAGCTCATAGCTGCCATCACCATAGGCGCAGCACATGCCATCTCCGTAACTATCCTCCATGATCAGGTTATAGCAGCCCTCACTCAGGCACAGGTTAATGGTCAGCGTTGAGCCCGGCGACTGATTGTCATACGTGCCGTTAGAACTGTAAACGGTCGTGTTGCCCTGCGTGATGAGCCAGGATGTTTCTTCGGGATAGTCGTCGAAGGCGAGCGTCAGCTCGCAACTCAAGGTGGGTCCGGCGATTGCCGTGAAGATCACCTGTGAGGAGTTGTTAGCCGCATTCTGATCGCTCTGCCCGTTGGGATTGGATACGGTGATTGTGAGCGTGTTGCTGCCATTGGATGCGGAGATTGCGGGCAGGTCCACACTAGCCGATTCACCGGAAGCAAGAGATCCCGACCAGTTGATTACCCCTCCGGGACCTCCTGCGATCTGGTAGGTAATGGTGCAACTGACCAGCGTAGCAGTGCCGTTGTTGATTAAGTTAAATGATCCATTGATGGCGCTGCCGCATACGGTGGAAGGAATGCCCGCTATGGCTCCTGCTGCGGCATCGTACTGAGCTGATACGAATCCGTCAGGATAACCATCGATAAAATTGGGGTTGGATCCGAGCGGATCGAGCCAGTCGCGCAGTCGCGAACTCGATGAATTGCCATCCCAGCTCACACCAAATCGGCCGTACCAATCCGCTTCACCATTGTTCACCGATCCTGAGCAAGCAGCAAAACCGCCGTATAACTGACCGATTACCCGGTGGCTTTGGTTGAAGAGAGGCGATCCGCTTGAACCGCCTTCTGTGACGCCTTCCTCCCATTCGTTGATGAACCAGACAGCTGCACCGGCCTGGTTGGTCTTGGTGGGAGCGTCATCCTCAAAGCAAATCTTCTTGACGTCCCCTGAAGGGTGATGAATGCCCACGGCTGAGGTAGCCGAGCTATTGAGATCAGTCCGGTCCCAGCCCGCGTACTGGACATTGAAACTAGCCGGCGGAGTGTCGTTGAGCTCAAGCAAGGCAAAGTCACTTCCCGCATTGCGCGCACGCAACACAGATCCGGCAAGGCTCTGGTCGGTCGGCCCCGTAGAACCTGAGCAGGAGACCGACTCATGGTTGAAGTAGAATACCCAATTCGAAACATTATTCACATTATTCGGCAGGCAGTGATTGGCTGTCAGGAAATACGGAGTGCCATCATTGGCCGTGTTATTCACCAACGCGCCTGTGCACATGGCAAATCCTCCAGATACGATGAGGGCCACCGAGCGCTTTTCCACCTGCCAGTCGGCGCCCTGCGGACAGTTCACGTTGATATTGCATGCGCCGGAACTGCCGAATGGCCCGCGGTCTTCCGTCGCGGGATCCAGATCGCTACGCAGGAGTGATCGGTAGCCATGCACCACCATACCAAGTTCAAGATCAATATCTCCGGTGCGCCCGAGTGGCACAGTCAACTCAATCACGGCCCGGTCAGCGGCAATCAATCCCACGGGCAGCAATCCCGATTCTGCATTGTTGCGGTGGTCAAACACACCCAGGAAGCGCGTGCGGTCCGCCGACCAGATAGTGAGCTGCTCGCCCTTGTCCAGTTGATACCGGGAAAAGAGGAAACTCATGGACGTGCCCGCAGGACAATAAACGGCCAGTTGCCAAATGGCCTTACCCGCATCGGCATCCTCCGTCCATACACCCCCGGAGTATGGAGATATCTGAACTTCATGCTCAACCCCGAAGCGCCAGGGTGCTTCCTTGTACTGATCCACTACGGCATCTTCTGCAGCCAGGGCGGCGCGGTCAAGTGCCGGCATTTCCAGAAAGCCAAGGTGATCAGGAAAGCGCTTGTCATGCCAGCGCATGGGCTCGCCCGGATAGCTGATCTGAGCACTGGACATGGCACCAGTCAATAAGCCCAGTGCAAGCAAGTAAAGAAATTTCATGATGCAGGATTTTCGGTTTGGTCTTTTACAAAGAAAAACCGATTCAGCTTATAACAGCTAAAAAATCAGATGCTGATATGCCTACTTATGCGATATGCTTGGTTTTTTAACCCCATGAAGGCGGCCTGTTTCCTGGATGAGAGAAACAAGGAAAAAAAGGGGGTGTAAACCCCTAAACAAGAATGGTCGCCCTGTACGGGGATCTTTTCCCGGGTCTGACACGTCAAGTTCACTTCCATGAATGCCTTCCGCGAATTCCTGATTGCTTCCAACTTTCGCCCGTGTACTGTCAATCTCATTGTTCTTTCGGCCAAACGATTTGCAGAGTTCATCGAGTCAAGAGGTCTGGGTGAGCACACCGAGCTGCCGGAGGTAATCTTTGAAGATTACCTCAACCTCCTGACGGAACATCTGCTTCCTCAAGCTCACATTCCCACGTATATACAACAACAGGTTTGGGCCATCGGGGTTTGGACTGAATACCTCCTGCACACTGGCAGGCTCACCAAGTGTGCTTTCCGCTCCATTACCCGCATACGGGCGAAGGAAAAGTCCTTCAGACGCCTGAACGAACGGGATATTGAATCGCTGTTTCATCTGGCCACACTACCCGAAGAAATACTGCTGCTGCTGCTTGCCTACGGGTTCGGTCTGCGGCGCAATGAGATGGTTGAACTCAGAGTAGGGCATATTCACTGGGATACCCTGACCATTTCCGTTTTGAACGGCAAGGGATCCCACCACCGCGTGGTGCCCATGAGCGACCGGCTTTGTCGCTTGTTACAGCTGACTTTGGCCGAACGCTGGAACGTGCCCCATGAATTTGTGATCCCCAGAAAAAGCAATTCAAGAGCTTGTGGGATCAGGCTGGCCCGTTTGCTCAAGGAGTTATGCCACAAGGCACACATTGACCCTCCGCTCAACTTGCATCACCTCCGGCATCATTATGCCACCCACCTGGTGGAAAGGGGGATTGGCATACTTACCGTTCAAAAGTTTTTGGGCCACCACTCCCCTTCTACCACCACCCGGTACACCCGTAAGCGCAATTCACTTCATTCACTCTGAACCATCATGCTGCACTCATTCGGATCATGGCTGCAGGCCGAAGGCTTGTCTGCACAAACCGCTAAGATGTACACCTATCTGCTGTCGCGCCTTCAGGAGATCACCGGACCGCTCGAGGCGATAAGCACGGATGCGTTGTGTCACGGTCTCTCCACATTGTACGCCACCAAGAATAGGGAGCAGGGAAAAAAACTCAGCATGATTGCCCTGCGCAAGTACTTCAGGTTCCTCATCCTTTCCGGGCATGAGGTTGAAGACATCACATCAGGAATACGCGTGCGAAGGCACCGCAGCAGAAACCTGCCCGTGGCCACATTTCTGAACGGCAATGAACTCCACCAGCTGCGCAGCCGGAACGAGCGCTTCCCTGTGCTGACCACGCGCAATAAGATCATCATGAGCCTGCTTGTCGAAAATGCCCTTACCTCAGCGGAAATAGCCTCATTGCGCACCACAGACATTGACCTGCCAAACGCGACTATACGGGTGAGGCCGACATTGAAACTAAACGGAAGAAAACTGATCTTATCCGGCGTGCAGGTCTATCTCCTTGGCGAATACCTCAGCGGGCGAAGTGCACTATCCCGGAAGCGCATTGAAGAGCCATTGATCCAGACCAAAGATGGCCACGCCGTTACCCCGGGACTGGTGAGCTATGTCGTAGAGCAATTTAAAGTCACGATTCCCGGAAAACTGATCAACCCAATCCGCATCCGGCAGAGCGTGATTTACCATTGGCTGAACACCCAGCGAATACCCATTGAACAAGTGCAAATCATGGCCGGACACCGCGACATCAGTTCCACGCTATGCTACCAGGCGCCCTACACCAATGACGAGCTCGCAGCCATCAACATGCACCACCCGATAAATTTCTTGGGGAGACATAAGTTGATTGAAAACACCACTAACTGAGAAGTCATTCCTTTATAACAGAATCAACTGACACCACTGATTTAAACTGCAATAACCTCAAATAAAAATCATACTCTATTTTCCGTGAGGCCCATTTGAAACTGATTTAAGTTCCCACTCAAGGTTTTCAACACCCGAAGAGGTAAAATACCAATCGAGATGCAACTCATGATTTTTAAAATTATATACTCTCGAAATACTATCATCAACATTTCGTAAATCAATGATCAACAGAGTATCCGTCGACCAGAATTGGAATCTATCATAAGCTGCTGTCGGTGCATAGCACGAAACGCTGGTCACCAAAGAGTCCTTCACTAACCAAAAATAGTCTGCAGCAAAACCGTTAATAACCCCCTTCTGATGGGCAGAAAAATCACGTTCTTCATATTCGTCTTGATAATAAATATGCGTATTTCGTCTTACTTGCCGTAAAAGAGAATAATTAAGATCAGTAACAAACGACATTTCATTTATTCGAAACCAATATGGCTGAGTTACTCTCTCTTGCGTTCGTATGCAACTCAATCCGGCAGCATTCAAAGCCAGTAGAAGATAGAAACAAGCTGATCGGGACATCATATTCAAGCAAAATAACTATTACAATCTCTATTCATTTTCGCCAGCCATTTGTACAATGTGTCGATGAGTTTCAGTAACCACGTCGTCATCCTCAGAGAAGTGAGGTGCATCCGTTCCTGCTAATTCTGGAGTTGCTTCAACCACATACTCGGCAATTGTATTCATCAACCCGGCAACATTCTCTCTGGTTGCCTCTGAAGCATCACCACCTATCGCACTCAGCCAGATTGAACCAATCTGACGTCCGTATTCATTGTTAAGCAAGTCGGCAATATTATCTGCATCTAGCGGCCCAAAACGTCCATTAGCCCGTTCGTGAGCGTCTCCTGAATATTTGGCAAAGCCTTCACCATACGTTGCGGTTATTGCCGCTTGGCCTAGAATATGTCTAAAAGCATTCCCAACACCCAAGGCACCCGAATTCGGGCAATAATCTGCTTCACTATTGTAACGTTTGTCCAATTCCGAACCGGAGGCATGAGCCGCAGAAGTCCATGTTTCATGATGATTTCCTAAATGATACAAGGATCGAGTAATCGGATAATTTCCAAACCAACTCTTTAAATCCTCGTTTTCATCACCATACTTCTCGATCAAAACAGTCGTTAATTGACCGTGATAATCATGAGTCAAATAAAATATATCATCCTGTTCCACTACAGAAATCAAACCATTGCCCAACTGAGTGGACACCTGACTATGATTGACCGCCTCAAGCCCATCTA
>CANGTU010000006.1 GCA_947456965.1 Flavobacteriales bacterium | reverse complement strand
GACGTCTGTCACGGTGAGGGTATACACACCTGCCTGAGTGGCCTGATCGAGTCCTGACAAGTTTTGGCTGGTCGAAACCACGACGCCATTGGCGTTGGTCCACTCAAAGGTGTAGGAACCCGTTCCGCCGGTTACAGTGAAGGCCGTGCTGCCACCTGGTGTCTCATCGATAGGATCGGCGGAAAGACCGGTGATGACGATGGCTTCCGGTTCGGAAATGATTGCATTGCCAGCGGCGAGACAGCCGGAAGCGTCCTGCACAGCAATGCTGTATTCACCGGCAACTGCCTGGAATGAAGACGAAGGACCGTATGCACCGCCATCAATCGAATAGGAGTAGTCGGGAGTACCGCCATCGGCCACTACAGTGATGGTGCCGGAACCGCTGTTGCAAAGCGCATCCGTAGCACTCACTTGTGCTTCCAGTACTTCGGGCTCGATGATGTTCACGCCATCGGTAACGGTGATGACACATCCATTGGCATCCTGCACTGTGAGGTCATAAGAACCTTCCGCCAGACCGATGAAGGTGTTGGATGCCTGGCCGGATCCGCCCTCGATGCTGTAAGTATAGCCACCCGTGCCTCCGGAAGCTACCACAGTGGCTGAACCATCCGCCTCGCCGAAGCAGGAGATGTTATTGCTCTGGATATTGGCTGCAAGAGGAGCCGGATCCTGGATAACAAACGTTTGCTCGGTGGTGCAGCCCAGACCATCCTGTGCGAGGATAGTGATATCCCCGGCTTCGAGATTGATAAGTTCAATGGAGAAACTGAAATTAACACCGCCATCCGCGCTCACGCTGGTGCCGAAGGTACCTCCGCTGGAGGTCACCACGAGGGCGCCGTCAGCTGCGCCGAAGCAACTTGGTTGGGTGACTTCACCGGAAATGATGATGGCAGGCGGACCAGTGATGCTGAATTCAACAGTATCCGTGCAGCCATTGGCATCGGCGGCATAAAGCGTGTAGGTACCCTGACCGAGACCACTGAGGACCACATTGGCCAGATTGCCTTCGATATCGTAAACACCGTCATTCTCAAGAGAAAAATCCACATCGCCGGTACCACCTGTCCAGGAAACGACCTGTTGGCCGTCTTCGCTATCCGGGCAATCCGTAGTGGAGTTGGACAGGAGAATCAGGTTAAGTTCCGCAGGAGAAACCACCGTAGCGCAGTTGGATACGGCCGTGCAGCCATTCTGGTCCACCACCGAGAACCGGTAGCTTCCACCGCCGAGGCCACAGTACTGAGGAGCAGTCAGACCAGATGCAACCGGCGTATTGGTGCATGTGAGCACCGAGTAAGAAAGTGTTCCTACGCCGCCGGTTACGGTGGAGGAGATGCATCCGTTCTGGAGACCACCGCAGGTTACCTGATTAGGAGTAACGGTGCCGAAAACGAGCGGCTGCACGTTGAAAACCACCTGCTCGGTTGCCTCACACGTGCCGTACACTCCGCCTGGATTGAACAATTCGTTTTCAAACCGGGTATCGCTGACCATGAGCGTATAGGTACCATTGCCGAGGTTGCTGTAGAGGTCGGGGGTGAGACCACCATCCGCTCCGTTGAAGGTGTAAGAGATAAAATCTTGCCCACCAGCACCTTCGAAATAGATAGAACCATTGTTATTTCCAGCACACGTAGGAGGAATAGCAGTGATTTCACTGATTTCCAATGCACATGGATAGAGGCAAAGACCGTTATCAAAGCCTGCATTCTCATCAAAGTTGAGCGCATCGGGATCTGTGCAGCCGGGAGGGCCACAGTTTGCACCCGTGCCAAAGGTCAGGTTGGTCTGGATGATGCTGGGGTCGCCGGGAGAATCCCAGGTCGGGAACACCTGAAGGTTGAAGCTGCCGCAGACAGGACCATTGGTAGTAATCTGGGCGATGAGAATCTTGAGATCCGCGCCGGCGAATGCGTTGACATCACCCGGGAATGCGAACCACGCACCACCCACGATGGAGTTGATGTTCATGGTTGTTGCGCCCAGGGGCGATGTATTGAATACCGGGGTAGTCCATACCTGCCCGGGGTCTTCCACGGTATATATAGCCGCTCCGGGATCAGCTGTGCTGCTGCGTCCGATGGTTACGTAAGAATCGTACTGCAAGGCTGGGATAAAGCCAAACAGACCGGCGTTCAGGGCAGATCCGATCACCCCGCCACCCGGATGGTTCCAAACGCCTCCTGATACGGACAGGGCGAGAGGTGAACTATCATCCCCGATGACCGATGCCACCACGTCCGTTGGACTCGTGCAGTTGGCAAAGATCCGGTAGGTCGTGTATCCGGCGGGATAGCCGGTGACGGAACCGTTGTCCACGTAGAACGTTTCAACCGAAATGCTTGTTACCTGAGCGAATGAAATAAGGCCACAAGCCAAAGCGGAGAACAACAGTAAAACTTTCCTCATGAGGTATTTGGTTTTGAAATGTTGGTTAGTGATTCAGCACGCAAATATACTGCCCGACTGCCTATTCCTCTGCAAGGCCTGATTCTAATTTGTACACCACTGATTCCTGGCAACAAAAAGGCCCGGGCTGTGAGCCCGGGCCTTTTTCTGATATTTTGTCCTGTGCGGGTACTCAGCGCACAGCCACGCGAACCACCTGGTTAGTGGCACCGTCGCCGATCTCCAGGAAGTAAATCCCTGAGGCGATGGCGCTGACCGGCAGACTGATCGTCTGATCGCCGGGCTTCACCATACCGGCGTCCTGAGTGAGGACTACCTGTCCGGTGAGACTCACCAGACGCAAGGTCAAATTCTGGTAAACCGGGCTCGAGAAGCGCACGGAGAGGATGTCCTGAGCTGGTACGGGGAATACCTGAAGACTATTCACGATCTGGTTGGTCTCAGCAACGAAAATCACGCAGTCAGCGCACTCATTGAAGCAAACTGCAGCGAGTGTCTCGGGCTGTCCGCTGCGAGTGTGTATGCGGTTGAAACCACCGATACCATTGGCAATACCACAATCTGCGAGTCCAGAATTCTCTTCGTTATTTGTTACATCCACGTCACCATTTACAAACTTGTACTGAATGTCAGCAGGACCGGAAATCGTAACCGTGCATTCATAGACACCGTCGGCATCATCATCGGTCATCTGGGTGGCACCAGCCTGCCATGCGGGGTTGGTAGCACCGGAGATGAAGAAGACACCTTCAGCAGCTACTGTCGCTTCAGCCATGTTGACGCGGAAGGTAATGGCAGCGGGATCGGGGTTCACAACACACTCTGCTTCACACTGGTTATAGCAGAAGTGGAGTTCCTGGGTCTCACCGGCGATCGATGCACCGCGGTTACCGCCCACATTGCAAGCAGCAGGGAGTGATTCGTTGGGGTCATTCCAGCTATTGCCGTTCACAAACTTGTACTGGATACTACCGGGCTGAATCGGGACAGTGAGGGTATAAATATTATCTCCATCCAGGTCGGTGAGCTCGTGGTCGACGCTGCCGGGGTTCCAGCCCTGGAAGTTACCGGCTACGTGAACACCATTGGGGCCGACCGTTTCATTGGTCATATCCACCATAAACGTCACCTGAGTGGGTTGGAGGCAGGTTGAGCATCCGCCGAAGCAGTAGGCCGTGAGTACGGTGTTGGTCTCTGTCAGGTTGATCAGACGGTTCGAGTTAGGACCTGAAGCGCAATCAGAAGGAACGATCTCAGCCAGGGCCCAGTCATCACCGTTGATGTACTTGAACTCAATTGAAGAAACGGTGCCAACATTGACAATCCGCTCGAAGATCAGGTTGCCGTCAGGGTCTGAGAGAAACGTGGTCCCTGGAGACCAGCCCTGAAAATCACCTGCTACGGAAACACCCACAGGGTTCACTCCGTCGGTGACCAGAGACATATCCACACGGAAGCGCACCGTATTCTGACCGCAGGGAGCACAAGAGCCCCAGCAGATCAGGTACGTGGTCGCTCCGGTGACGGAGATGAACCGGTTGCTATTGCCATTACCCACCTGACATGCAGCGGGAATGGACTCTTCAAAAGGCCAGTCATTGCCATTGATGAACTTAAACTCGTAGCGGTCGTCAGCCACCAGGTCAAGGGTGATGGAATACACCATGTCCATGTCATCATCAGTGAGCATGTACGTGGAGGGACTCCAGTTCACCAGACTCGGATTTTCGGCTGTGCCGTCGTAGTTGACATCCTGGAAATTACCCGCGATGTGCAGACCGTTCGGACTGACCGTCTGACCGGCCATATCCACGCTGAAAGTCACCGGAAACTGGGCCACAGCCGACCCAGCCATACACAGCGAAAGCCAGCAGGCGTATACTTTTTTCATCATACAAAAGGGTTTGTTGTTGTTTGGTTGGTGTACATTTAACACTTTCCAAATGTAAACGAATTCTCCATAAACGAGAACTGAAGATGAAATTTTCTGCGACCTCCTTACTGCTACTCCTGCTTTTCTGCCACTCTCCTTCAATTGCTGAAGCCCAGCGGCGGAAGGCGCCGGAATCACCCATCCGCCGGGTGGATCCGCCGTTCTGGTGGACCGGTATGGCCGACAGCACCCTGGAGCTGCTCGTGCATGGCACCCGACTCGCAGAATATCCGGTCATCACGCTCGACGGTGCGGAAACGCGCATGGATTCGATCATTCGTATGCCCAACCGCGAGTATGTTATACTGCGCCTCCACATTGGCCGCAACCAGTTGCCCGGCGTCCTCACCTTCCGCTTTTCCGGTCCTGACGTCAAGCCATTTTTTCATACCTATGAACTGAAGCGCCGGGAGAACACCATGCCCGGACAGGGCATTTCTCCGGCCGACCTCATTTACCTCGTGTTTCCTGACCGCTTCGCCAATGGGCATCCGGGCAATGATGTGATGGCCGGAACCCCGGAAGCAGAATTTGACCGGCAGGGGCTCAAAACCCGCCATGGTGGCGACCTGAAGGGCATTGCTGACCATCTCGACTACATCACTGATATCGGCACCACCGCACTCTGGCTCAACCCTGTGCTGGAAAACAATCAGGATCGGGAGAGTTATCACGGCTATGCCGCTACCGACCATTACCGCATTGATCCAAGGCTGGGCACCAATGAGGAATTTCGCGAACTCGTGGCTGCATGCCACGGCCGGGGCATCAAGGTGGTATGGGATGTCGTTTACAACCACTGGGGGAGCCAGCACTACCTTCACAAGAACCTTCCCGACAGCAACTGGGTACACTGGTTTCCCCAATTCACCCGCACGAGCTACCGCGCCGAAACACTGCTGGATCCATACGCATCCGCGTATGACCGCAAGGTGATGGCCGACGGCTGGTTTGACACCCATATGCCCGACCTCAACCAGCGTGATCCCCGGCTGGCCAGTTACCTGATTCAGCAGTCCATCTGGTGGGTAGAATACGCCCGGCTGGACGCCTTTCGCATCGACACCTACGCCTATCCTGACCAGGAATTTATGCGAGAACTGAATATCCGGATCAGACGCGAATATCCCCGCTTTGTGCTGTTCGGTGAAACCTGGGTGCAGGGCTCTCCCATCCAGGCCTGGTTCACCGAGAAAAACGGCCTCAGTCCTCAGTTCTCCTCCGAACTACAGGGCGTGACCGACTTCCAACTCTACTATGCCATCACCAAAGGGCTCACTGAACCCTTTGGATGGGAAGAAGGATTCCGTCGGATTCAGCTCACCCTGACTCATGACCTGCTTTACCATGACCCGGGGATGAATGTGACCTTTCTTGACAATCATGACCTCGGACGATTCTACAGCATCATCGGAGAAGATTTTGACAAATGGAAAATGGGGATCACCTTACTCCTGACATTACGCGGAACCCCCCAGGTATATTACGGTACTGAATTGCTCATGACCGGCTTCACCAATCCTGATGCGCTGGTCCGTCAGGATTTTCCAGGAGGATGGCCGGGCGATTCAGTCAACAAGTTTACCCCTGAAGGCCGCACAGCGAAGGAGAATCAAGCATTTCATTTTTACCGAAACCTGGCTAACTGGCGCAAGAACAACGCCTGGATCGGACGTGCGGCGCTGCGGCAGTTTGTGCCCGAAGATAACACCTACGTATACTTCCGGATGGATGACGGCCACACCGTTATGTGTGCATACAACCTGAGCGATCAGCCGGCCCGACTGCTCACTTCGCGCTTTGCCGAATGCTTGCTCGGCAAGAACAGCGGGATAGATGTGCTCACCGGAGAACACGTCAAATTCGGCGAGGTGCTCGAAATTCCGGCGCGGAGCTGCCGGGTTATTGAGCTGCGCTGAGCAAGCCAGTCAGAGCTGATCGCCACGATTCCGGTATGGGTCTTGTCTGCCCGTCGCGGTGGTTGAAGCACACCAGCACCGAAGCACCGCTCGCCACTACCTCCTCCCCTTCCGGACGAGGCCGGATAACAGTATAAGTCAGCGTAAAGCTCTTGTTGCCCAGGTGTGAGCATCCTATATGGATGAACAGATTGTCCCGGAAGTAAACCGGCCGGAGATAATCTACTTCGTTGCGAGCCACGATCATACCGTGTTCATCCCAGTCCCATTCCCGGCCGATCATTTCGCGGAAAAAGTGGATGCGCGCCTGCTCGAAATAAGAGAAATAGACCGCATTATTCACGTGTCCCATCGCGTCGATGTCCGCAAAACGGATATCCACCCGATGCGGTGTAAAAGCTGTTGGATTACTCATGCTCTGCTCGTTACCGGTATTTGCCGGCCTCTTCAGGTGTATTTACATTATCGGTCCATGTTGGATGGCGGGGAACCACCAGATGGGGGCGGCTCCGGCGGAGAATACTGCGCGGACAATCTATCCCGGCTGATAACCCAGACAGGATAAGGGGGTAGGAAGCTGGTTCCCAGATTGCCGCAAGTGGTTCAGGACGACTCTCTGACAGTGCAAAGCACGTTGCTATCGACCGTGGGTTGCGCTCTTCAGCCAGCTGTTGGTAAGCATCAGCTGTCCATCCGGGCATATCACAAGCCACTACGAGCCATGCCGAATCAGGGTCATGCATGAACGCGCTGATTATACCACCCAACGGGCCGATCCCGGTGACGCGATCTTCGATGGCATCGAATCCAGCCTCCCGAAACAGCCGCGATTGCTCTTGACGGCATGAAACAGCCACAGGCAAGCCGAGGGATGCTGCGGTCTGCGCCATCCATTGGTACTGAGGCATCCCGTGATAATTCATGAGACTCTTGTCAGACCCCATGCGCTTACTCTTGCCCCCGGTAAGCACCAGCACCCGGATGGGCGGCGGAGGGCAGGCCAGTGCTGCGAGCTGTTCCCAGCACGCAGGATCAGCCTCCCGGATCACCGGCAGCGCATCCAGTCCCGGAATACCGAACAGCCATTCGGGCACCTCCTGAAAAGATGGCGTAAGCCAGATGGCGAGCGGACTGGTAAGTTGCGCAGCCCGCTTTCGCAGCGAATCTTCCTTGCCCTCGCTCGGAACGATCAGCTGGCGCGTTGCCGTCAGGTGATTACCATTCACCACGATCAGTGCGGCCGATGAGAGTATTGTATAAAATGGCGGCTCGCCATGGGCATCAGGTATCCTGACCTCCGTATGACCATCGTGCACCACGATTCTGATTCCAGGGATCGCCTCGCGTTCCTCCGCATGCGAGGCGTCCACCAGAGCCACCGAATACGGTTCGAAGCGCTGCGTAAGGCCAGCGCAGAGCCGTTCCACCTCTGAGCAAGTCGTTCCGAGCACAGCCAGCTCCTGCCGGCCAAACCGGCCGGCAGATGGCTTTTCAAGTTTACCGTGCCGGCCCGGTTCCTGCTCTCCTGTATTCATGCTTTCCTCCTGTCTTTTCCATCAGCCGGATCGCTGTGATTTCGATATCGTGCGACAAACCCTTGCACATGTCATAGACCGTCAGCGCCGCTGCCGAAACCGCTGTGAGCGCCTCCATTTCAACACCCGTGCGTGCTTTTACCCGGGCTTCCGCCACGATACGCACGGAAGGAGCATACCATTGGATATCCACATCCACCCCGTCCAGCGGCAGTGGATGGCACATGGGAATCCACTCCGCGGTGCGCTTGGCGGCCTGAATGCCGGCGATGCGAGCCACGGAAAAAACCGGACCTTTAGGGCCGTGCAGATCGCCTTCACGAAAATGAATGGCCACCTCGGCGGGTAATTTCACCCAGGCCTCTGCCACGGCCCGGCGGCGGGTTTCGGGCTTGTCTGAAACATCCACCATCCGCGTTTCTCCGCGTTCGTTCAGGTGGCTGAAAGATTCTGCTGGCATGGAGCGAAATTAGTCCACCGGAAACATGATGACTTCTCTGACCGTAAAACAATGCATCGAATATCGTGTATTACACCTTCGGAGTATGTGAACGCCTGTGCTTACCTTCACTCCGGCTTTTTTAAAACCGCATGTTGCGCAACCTGCTTCTGGTCCTGACCGGATTATTCTCTTTGCCCGCTCTGGCAACACACATCGTGGGCGGGGAGTTGTATTACACCTGGCAGGGCAACAACTCTTACCTCGTCACCCTGAAAGTATACCGCGATTGCGGCCCCTCAAATGGTAACGGAACTGGCTTTGATAACATTGCCTCCGTTGGGATCTTCCAGGCGAACGGCACACTCCTGACTTCCATCGGCATGGACCTGTTCAATGCAGAGGTTAACCTGATCCCGGTCGAGCTGGAGAACCCCTGCTTCATCGTACCACCCGATGTATGTGTGGAAAGCGCCGTATATCAGGAAACCATCAACCTGCCCCCTAGCACCGGCGGATACACCCTGGTGTATCAGCGTTGCTGCCGCAATCCGAGCATCATCAATCTTCTGAATCCGGAGGATAGCGGAGCCACCTTCACTTGCCGCATCCCCGGTACTGGTCAGACCAATCTTCCCAATTCATGTCCGGTATTTGTGAACTTCCCTCCTCCTGCTTTGTGCATGAATGCGGAGTTTTACTTCGACCACATGGCGGTGGATCCCGACGGTGACCAGCTCGTATACTCTTTCTGCACCCCGCTCAACGGCGGATCAGTGGATAATCCGGCTCCCCAGCCGCCCTTCGGCCCACCATTCCAGAATGTGCAATGGGCAACGGGTTTTTCGGCGGGCTATCCTGTGACCAGCAATCCTGCGCTGTCCATCGATCCCGCCACGGGATACATCACCGGCACACCCACACAACTCGGTCAGTATGTCATTGGGGTGTGCGTGAGTGAATTCCGGAATGGAGTACTCATCAATACAGTCAACCGCGATTTTCAGGTCAATGTCACCCTCTGCGACCCCACCATCGTGGCCGTGATTCCGGAACAGACTAACTTCTGTAACGGGTTCGATGTGGTCTTCGACAATAACAGCATCAATGCCAATGACTTTTTCTGGGACTTTGGCGTACCAGGCACGGATGCTGATACCAGCAATATCCCCAGTCCGACCTTTACCTATCCCGGTCCGGGCATCTACACCATCATGCTCATTGCCAATCCGACCTGGACGTGCGCTGACACAGCTATGACGGTTTGGCAAGTATATCCGCCCATGGAGCCCGATATTGTAGTAAGCGGGGGCGACTGCGTCAATAACCAGGTCCTCTATAATTTCACCTACACGGCCTCAGCTTCGGCCTCAGCCACGGTGCAGTGGAACTTCGGAATGGGATCCAGCCCTTCAGGATCCACAGCACCCTTTCCCAGCGGGGTGGCACTCAATCCTGAAGCAAATGAGCACCTTGTCACGCTGAGCATCACGGATAACGGGTGCACCGAAACGGACACTCAAGTCATTGCCAATCCGCCGGAACCCATGGCGGCTATTGAGCCACAGGACAGTTTTTGCGATGGTTTCACCTACACCTTTACATCGGGATCTGTCAATGCCCAATCGTGGTACTGGGACTTCAACACGCCCATCAACGGAGATCAGTCTTCTGATGAAAATCCCACCTTCACCTTCCCTTCGGGGGGAGAATATGTCATTATGCATATCGCCTCTGCACCATTTACCTGTCCGGATACTACCGAGTTACTCTTCAGTATATACGGCGACCTCAATCCCTTTTTTGTTATTCCAGATCCACAGTGCCTGTCCACCAACGCCTTTGACTTTATGGGCATGGGAGCAACTACGGCAGACGCCAGTTACAGCTGGAGCTTCAGCAACGGGGTACAGGCATCACAGCAGGCTCCGCAAGGCGTGCAGTTCGAAGAAGCAGGCACTTATCCTGTAACACTGACCATTTCGGAGAACGGGTGCACCGAGAGCTTCACCGATGATATCTGGGTGGTAGCTGATCCGGAGCTCGATGTCAATCTCGAATCCGTATCCGGTTGCCCTACGCTTTACGTTGACTTTGCGGCTCAGGCAACGGCAGAAACACAAGTCTTCTACCTCTGGAACTTCGGAGATGGTCAGATTTCGTACAATGAAGATCCCACCCACACCTACAGCACGCCCGGCCATTACACTGTGACACTCACCGCATCCACGGCCAATGGCTGCATCACCACGATCGTGCGGGAGTTTCCTGAGGCCGTGGTGGTACATCCCTTGCCTGCGCCCGGATTCATCATCGAACCACAGACCGTGAACATCCTCAATCCAGAGGTGCAAGTCACCAACACCTCTGAATCAGCCGTAGATTGTTTTTACACCACCTCTGATGGCGGATCGTCCGATGACTGCGACTTCACCTATTCCTTTACAGAAGCTGGCTGGCAGCGCATCACCCAGGTTGTCACCAACTCCTTTGGCTGCACGGCTACAACCAGCGGGCTTGTATCGGTGGAGGGATTCCTCTTCTGGGCGCCCAATTCCTTTACCCCGGATGGTGACGGCATCAATGATTCCTGGCAACCTGTGGCTACCGGAGTAAGCCGCTGGCGCTGCATGATTCGCGACCGGTGGGGCACGGTCATTTTTGAGTCCGATGATCCCGAGGAGGCCTGGTATGGGCAGGTTCGCGGAGGAGATTACTTTGCCGGAAACGGCGTGTATGTCTATGAGATCATCATGGATGACCTGCTCGGCTTTCCCCATGACTTCCATGGTCACATCAGTCTCTTCAGGTAAGAGCTGCTCCCGCGTTTGATTCCACTTACAATGCCGGGGTGGAGTACATTTGCACTCCCATTGGAAATCCCATGTTTGAAAATCTGACAGACAAGTTTGAACGGGCATTTAAAGTGCTCAAGGGCCAGGGCCAGATCACTGAGATTAATGTGGCCGAAACGCTCAAGGAAGTAAGAAGAGCACTGCTGGATGCCGACGTGAGCTTTAAGACCGCCAAGGACTTCACGGACCGTGTCAAGGAAAAAGCGCTCGGCCAGCAAGTACTCACCTCGGTGAGTCCGGGGCAGTTGCTGGTAAAGATCACCCATGACGAGCTCAAGACCCTGATGGGCGGCGAGCATACGGATATTCAGTACCAGGGCAATCCGGGTGTAATTCTCATGAGTGGCTTGCAGGGATCCGGTAAGACCACCTTTTCCGGCAAGCTTGCCAACTACCTCAAGACCAAGAAAGGAAAGCGTGTGCTGCTCGTCGCTTGTGACATTTACCGTCCGGCGGCCATTGACCAGCTGCACGTTGTAGGTGATTCCATCGGAGCAGAAGTCTTCAGCGAGCGCGAAAACAAGGATGCCGTTTCCATTGCGCAGCATGCGATTCAGTATGCCAGGGAGAAATCCTTTCAGGTGGTGATCATCGACACTGCCGGGCGCCTGGCCATTGATGAGGAGATGATGCAGGAGATCGGTCGCGTGAAAGAAGCCGTAAAGCCCACGGAGACCCTCTTTGTCGTGGACTCCATGACTGGGCAGGACGCTGTAAATACGGCTCGTGCCTTTCATGACCGCCTGCAATTTGACGGCGTCGTGTTGACCAAGCTCGATGGAGACACCCGCGGTGGAGCGGCCCTCAGCATCCTCAGTGAGGTGAGTAAGCCTATTAAGTTCATCGGTACTGGTGAGAAAATGGATGCGCTCGATGTGTTCTATCCCGAGCGCATGGCCAGCAGGATTCTCGGCATGGGAGACGTCGTATCGCTGGTCGAGCGCGCCCAGGAGCAGTTTGATGAAGAGCAGGCACGCCGGTTGGAGAAGCGTATTAAAAAGGATCAGTTTGACTTCAATGATTTTCTCGAGCAGATTGCACAGATACGCAAGATGGGAAGTGTGAAGGACCTCATCGGGATGATTCCCGGCATGGCCAAGTTGAAGGATGTTGATATCAATGAAGACGCCTTTCGCTATATGGAGGCCATCATTCGCTCCATGACTCCCCTTGAGCGCAGCAATCCATTGCTCATTGACAGCAGCCGTAAGAACCGCATTGCACGAGGCAGCGGACGCAGTGTGGAAGAGGTCAACCGACTGCTTAAGCAGTTTGATCAGACCCGTCAGATGATGAAAATGATGACCAACAAGAACCAGATGGCGGCCATGATGAAGCAGGCCCGCAGAAGATAAAAGCCCCTATTCATGTCAGAGGCCCTTTCCCGCTCCGATTTCCGGTTTTCCAACCAGACCGCAGTATATCACGGCAAGGTCCGTGATGTCTATTCCATCGGTGAGGAGTTGCTGGTGATGGTCGCCTCCGACCGCATCAGTGCGTTTGATGTCATATTGCCACGCGCCATCCCTTACAAGGGACAAGTGCTCAATCAGATTGCCTCGCACATGCTCGATGCCACGGCCTCCGTTGTACCCAACTGGAAGCTTTCTTCGCCTGACCCGAATGTCACCATTGGCTGGCGGTGTGAACCCTTCCGGGTGGAGATGGTCATCCGCGGATACCTCACCGGGCATGCCTGGCGCACCTATTCATCCGGCAAGCGCGAGCTCTGCGGAGTCGCACTACCTGAAGGATTGCGCGAGCACGACCCTCTTCCCGAACCCATCATCACACCTACAACGAAGGCCACAGAGGGCCATGATGAGGATATCTCACGCGAGGAGATCATTGCTCGCAACATCGTGAGTGCTGCAGATTATGCCGTTCTCGAAGAATATACACGCAAGCTGTTTGCCGAGGGAAGCAGGATGGCTCGGGAGCGCGGGCTGATTCTCGTTGATACCAAATATGAATTTGGCAGGCGGAAAGACACTATTCTGCTGATGGATGAGATCCATACCCCAGATTCATCGAGGTATTTCTATGCCGACGGATATGAAGAGCGCCAGTGGCGCGGAGAAGCCCAGCGGCAACTCAGCAAGGAGTTTGTGCGCGAATGGCTCATGGCCGGAGGATTTATGGGAAAGGAAGGGCAGACCATACCAACGATGGACGATGCATTTGTCCAGCAGATCAGCAGCCGGTACATAGAACTTTACGAGCAAGTCACCGGCAAGCCGTTTGAAAAGGGAGACTACAGCGATATATCAGGACGCATAACCGCTCACGTGGAAGAGTCCCTGAGCCGATTGCACTGATCACCAGCGCCTGGACTGAAGCACAAGTCGTGTGAGCAGAATAAAGAGCGCCGCCAGTGCGAGGAAGTACACCACATCACGCGAGTCGATGAGTCCGAGACTCAGTGCAGCATAGTGGTCCTGCATGCCAAGGCGCATCACCACGCGATCAAACTCACCGAACCATTCGAAACTTCCCAGGGCCTGAAAACCTGTGAACAGGAAGAAGCACATGAGAGCAGCCAGGAGAAAAGCCACGATCTGGTTGGTAGTCATGCTTGACGCGAAGATGCCGATCGCCACGTAGCCGGAGGCCAGCAGAACCAGTCCGATGTAGGATCCCCATGTACCACCGCTGTCGATATTACCCGGCGGATTGCCAAGGCCCGAGATCACGAAGTAATAAACCAGTGTAGGCAGGAGTGCCACCATGACAAGAGCCAGACCGGCGAAATATTTTGCCAGGATGATCTGCAGATCCGTGATCGGTTTTGTGAGCAACATTTCCATCGTCCCGGCGCGCCTCTCCTCTGCGAAGGAACGCATCGTGATTGCCGGGATCAGAAACATGAAGACCCAGGGGGAGATGACAAAAAGCGTATCCATGTGAGCAAAGCCCATTTCGAGCACATTCATATCACCGGGGAAGATCCACATGAACAACCCGGTGATAAGCAGGAATACGGCAATGACCACATAGCCGATCAGTGAGCTGAGGAAGATGCGGACTTCTTTCTTGAACAGAGCGATCATGGTGGTGCAAAGGTGATAGGAAACGCGGTGGGATTACAAATCAAAGAGCACATCTGCTGTCCAGGCCTCTGCAGGCTCTGCGAACAAGGCCCGGGTGCGTGGCCATACCTCGGCAAAGAGTTCAGAGCGCCGGTATCGTTCGAGATCATCGGGATGTTCCCAGGTGCTCAGGGTAAAGAAGACCCCTTGCGGTTCGCGAGCGCGCACCAGTTGCAGCGAGAGGCAACCCGGCACGTGGCGGATATGGGTGTGATAATGCTCGAAGAGAGCGACGAACTCATCGCAGGCCTCTTTGCGGAATGTCATCTTAACGATGCGTTTCACCATGGAATTCGATGCGGAGGATATCGTGAAGGCGGAAACCGAAAAGCTGAGCTGCGCCACCGCCCTGACCGTTGGCCCCATTGCGGATGGCCAGCATGAGCAGGTCGTTGGAGGCCCACAGAGCCCCGATGTCACCTTCGGTCATTTCGTAGAAACTGCTGCTGATACGCCGTATGCCAAAGCTGGATCGTTTGGGAATCAATTCAAAGTCGCGGCCCCGGCGGGCCGTTTCGAATTCCCGGCGTGAAAGGTTTGTGTACACATTGCCATAGTGATCGATGTGGACCACATGGGCGAGAATTTTATCCTCGCTCAGGACAGGGGCTATGCGGGTAGCCTCCTGATATCCGCTGGTGCGCCTTCCCAGAAGTTCAGGCACGCCGCCCCGGGAGAGGTGAGCTGCGCACACAGCCAGTACGCCTTTCATCGGGAAGTTCCAGTCCTCGCCCAGAGGAAGGTTTACCTCAAAAATGTCTTCCGGCTGCTCGTCGAAAAGCAATCCGAAAATCCCGGAATCGGCACCTACGTAGTATTGGCTCATGTGGTGCACCACCATGTGTGAATGATTGGGAGTAAGTTCAGGCCTTACCCCGATGAGGTGAACGGAGCCCATGGGAAACTGATCGCGGACACTTCGCAGCATGAATGCCGCCGAGTGGATATCAAACGGGGCAACGCGGTGCGAGATATCCACGATTTTACAATCCGGATCAAGATTATACAGGGATGCCTTTACTGCCGCCACATAGTGGTCAGCATCACCCATATCGGATATCAGTGTAATTACTCCCAAGGTCGCACGACAGAGAGGCGAAATTGCAATACATTCGCCAGCATCCGTGCATAACCTGAAGCAAGTTTTCAAAAAAGGAATCAACCCTTGACCGAGAAAGAAATCCTCATTCCGGCTATTGATCCGCTGGAGCTCTTTGGCCCGAATAATTCCAAGTTCAAACTTCTCTGCGCCCAATTTCCCAAGCTCAAGATCCTCGCCCGAGGCAATATGATCAAGGCCCTGGGAGAGGAGGCGGAGGTGCAGCGTTTTGACGATAAGCTCACCCTTATTTTCTGGCACATTGAAAAATATAATCATCTCCACATCAATCAACTGGAGCGGATTCTGAACAGTTCAGAGCAGGAGATCCGCAGCGAATCCGAAGGCAGTGATGTGCTCGTGCATGGTCCGGGCGGCACCAAGGTCACGGCTCGTACCGCTAACCAAAAGCGCATGGTCGAGGCCTCGGAGAAGAACGACATGGTGTTTGCCATTGGGCCCGCCGGAACAGGTAAGTCCTACACCGCCGTAGCCCTTGCAGTGCGGGCGCTGAAGGAGCGTCAGGTCAAGCGCATCATTCTCACCCGACCGGCTGTGGAAGCCGGAGAGAACCTGGGCTTTCTGCCAGGCGACCTCAAGGAAAAGCTCGATCCCTATCTGCAGCCCCTTTACGATGCCCTGATGGATATGATTCCGTATGAGAAGCTCGCGGAATACATGGACAAGGGGCTGATCGAGATTGCTCCGCTTGCCTTCATGCGCGGACGCACTCTGGACAAGGCCTTTGTGATTCTCGATGAGGCTCAGAATGCCACCACAGCTCAGATGAAAATGTTCCTCACGCGGATGGGTCAAACAGCCAAGTTTATCATCACCGGAGATGCCACGCAGATTGATCTGCCGCGCTCACAGCAGAGCGGGCTGATGAAATCCGTTGAACTCCTGCGAGGCGTTGAGGGAATTGCCATCGTGGAGCTCAGTGAGTCGGATGTGATCCGACATAAGCTGGTCAAGAAAATCATCGAGGCCTTTGACCGGAGCGATCAACATTCCGAGCGCAAGCCGGCGTGAACCGGGCGGCATCCCGCTCACGGCATCAGCGGATGCGATCCACCGAACGGATCAGTTCCTCATCCTTTCTGATCGCTCGGGCAGCGAGCCAGTTCAGCAGGAGTCCGGCAAAAAGCAGGAATACGGAGAGACCCGGCCGAAGCGAGGCCGGAGCATAAATCTGGTCCACCCCGTAGATATACATGCTGAGCAGAACGAAGGCAACAGCGAAGAGCACGAAAGTAGCCCTGAGGATGAGGATCTGGTGCCTGCGCCTGTTATACTGAAAGAGTGTCCAGAGGTTGGCTGCCACCACCAAACTGAGCGGGATGTGAAACCACCATGTGCTCACCGTGCTGAGGTATTCACCAGAGGCATCCTTGACGCCGTAGCTCCTGATCTCGAGCATTTGTTCGTCCATGGGAAAGTAGCCGAATGGAATAAAGTAAGAAACCACCAGGGCGGCAGTCGCCACCAGGAGGAACAGAGTTTGGATGCGCTGGATCATGAGGAAGACGTTGCCGCAAATATATCCAGTGGTCGGGAGGAGGAAGAGGCCGTGAGTCACCGGATGACAAAAAGAAGCCCGCATGCCGGGAATGGAGAAATTTGCCTTACACTTGCATCGCCTTAGGATACTCCCATCGGGAGGTTCCTTTTCCACAAATCCTTCCGGTTCAACATTCCCCAGACAGAACATTTTATTTATACTCCCGCATTCTATGTACGATATCCTATCTCTGAAAGCCATGAAGGTGGCTGAACTCGTGGAGATTGCAGAAAAGCTGGGCATCTCTCAGATTGAGAAGCTCAAAAAACAAGATCTGGTTTTCAAGATTATCGATACGCAATCCCTGCGTGCGGAATCAAGCGGAAATCAGTCGCCATCCTCAGCCGAAGTCGCTCCTTCCCCATCAGAAGAGCCAGGAGAGGCCACTGCATCTGCTTCAGAAGAACCAGAGTCACGGCCAGAGCGCAACCGCCGCGAACGCCGTCCGCGTGCAGAAGAACAAGGACCTGCTGAGGCTCGTCCGCCCCGCAGCGGCGATCTCTTTGGAGAGATCCCCGATGATCCCCATCTCCATTCTCCCAGAGAACATCGGCCTGCTGCACCGGTGCATCAACCCCGTGAAAACCGCCCTGGATTTCAGCGATCCGAAAGGCCAGAGCGGGGTCCGCGCCCCGAGCGGCAAGATCGGCCGGAACGACAGGAGCATACCCGTTCACAAGAAAACGACCCCCTTACCGATGCCCCTCAGCGCGCTGACCATGGCAACCGGGCGGAGCAGGGAGAACGAAAAGAGTTCCAGCAGAAAGGCCGTTTTGACAACAACCTCAATATTGCGCGCCCTGACCGCAGCAAGCGCGGACAGCCCGATGAACACGGGTACAATTTTGATGGATTGGTGATTGCTGAAGGCGTGCTGGAGCTCATGCCCGATGGGTTTGGCTTCATGCGTTCATCCGACTTCAACTATCTCAATTCTCCGGACGATGTGTACGTATCTCAGCAGCAGATCAAGAATTACGGCCTGCTCACCGGCGATACCATCCGCGGGGCTATTCGTCCGCCGCGTGAAGGCGAGAAGTATTTTCCACTCATCCGGGTAGACTCGATCAACGGGCGCGATCCGGGATGGGTGCGCGACAGGGTACCGTTCAAGTTCCTCACCCCTCTTTTTCCTAATGAGCGGTTCCGTCTGGCTGACAACAACAATAACTTATCCACGCGCATCATGGACCTGTTTGCCCCCATCGGTAAGGGCCAGCGCGGAATGATAGTATCCCAGCCGAAGACCGGTAAGACCACCCTGCTCAAGGATGTCGCCAATGCCATTGCACAGAACCATCCTGAGACCTACCTGATGGTATTGCTCATTGATGAGCGACCAGAGGAAGTTACCGATATGAAGCGCAGCGTGAAAGGCGAGGTAGTAGCTTCCACCTTCGATGAGCCGGCGGAGCGCCACGTGAAGATTGCCAATATCGTACTCGAAAAAGCCAAGCGTCTAGTTGAATGTGGACACGATGTATGCATTCTTCTCGACTCCATCACCCGCCTGGCCCGTGCCTACAATACCGTCGCACCTTCTTCCGGTAAAGTCCTTTCCGGAGGTGTGGAAGCCAATGCTCTGGAGAAGCCCAAGCGATTCTTTGGTGCCGCCCGTAAAATCGAAAACGGAGGATCCCTTTCCATCATCGCTACGGCTCTGGTGGATACTGGTTCCAAGATGGATGAAGTCATCTTCGAAGAATTCAAGGGAACGGGAAATATGGAACTTCAGCTCGACCGGAGAATCAGCAATCGCCGCATCTTCCCGGCCATTGACATCCTCGCCTCCGGTACGCGCAGGGAAGATCTCCTGCATGACCGCGATGTGCTGCAGCGCATGTGGATTCTCCGTCGTCACCTGGCTGACATGAACCCGGTTGAAGCCATGGAATTCGTGAAAGACAGGATTGAGAAGACCAGGAACAACGAAGAGTTTCTGATCTCGATGAACGCCTGAGGACTGAGATGCGCTGGCTTCCCTGGATCCTTGCGTGCGTGTGGCTGGGTTGGCGCTGGGGCGTAGCCGAGTACACCGGCTATGACATCGAGCGCGGCCGCATGGCCGGAGTGCTCGCCAATCTGCTCATCTTGCTCATCGTTCTCTTCACCGCCCTGGTGGCCCGTTACCGCAAGCCTATGGAGGCATGGCCTTCATTTATGGACGATGTGCGCACTGCAGCTTCGGCCGGAATGCGCTATGTGGTGGCAGCCTCCATCCTGATTGCCGTTCACTACTATGGCATCAGTCCGGAGCTCACATTACGCCGAGACCGGGATCGCGCTGCCAATGCCGCACTCGTTTCTGATCCCGCGGCACTGGAGCGCATCCGGAGTGAAAATGCCGCCCTTCGCACCCTCAGTCCGGAGGACCTGTTGGAAGCCGCCAATGACCGGACCGACCTCATGACCAGTCCGGGGTTCGTAGTCAGCTCATCGGTCATCGGATTGATCCTCACAGCCCTCGCCTATTCCTTTCTGGCCGCATTTGTCTTCCGTCAGTTCATCCGCCGGTCACCCCCACAATAAAACTGCACCCGAGCGGTTGCAGTACCTTTGACGCGATGTTCCCTCATTCCCGGTTCAGGATATGGATAGCTGCGGCGGCCTGCTGCCTCATCATGTTTGGCGGCTCACCTGAAGCGCTCGGACAGCGTATTAAGGGACAGCGAAACCTTGAGCGGTTTGACAGCTATTGGTTGCACTTCGGATTTCTGCTTTCATCCAACACCTCGTCCTTCTTCATTGACTACAAGCCCGACTTCACGTTCGGGGATTCCCTGCTTGGTATTGACAATGTGCCACAGGCAGGATTCAATCTGGCCTTGCTGGCTAGTTACAATCTGAGTAAGAATATCAATTTCCGGTTTGTGCCCGGACTCTCATTTCAGGATCGCGGGCTCAATTACAGATTTCTGAATGCCGATGGCACAACAGAGACTTACCTCAAACGAACCGAATCCGTTTGGCTTGAATTCCCCTTGCTGGCAAAGTTCCGGACCAACCGCACCGGGAACTTCGCCGCCTACGCCATCGTAGGAGGCAAGTATGGTATTGACATGCAGTCGCAAAAGGATGTAAATAATGCCGTAGCGCAGGAGATCATCATCAAGCTGCAAGACCGCGATGTCAGCGTTGAGGCCGGAGGCGGATTTGACTTCTTCCTCCCCTACTTCAAATTTGCCATCGAATTTAAGACAGCCATAGGCCTGAGAAATATTCTGGTAGACGAGCCCCATCAGTTTGCTGCGCCCATTGAGCGATTGCGTTCGCGGGCCTTTGTTGTGTCCATCACCTTTGAGGGCTGAGTATCCTGAATCTCAGGATATGCATTGGGGTTAATAAAACGTTATTCCCCAAAGCATTTCATCTGCTCCATTTAGATTCACGGCCAAATCTGATGATGTTGACGATCTCCGCTGAGATTCCGTTTGCATGACCTGATATGATTCGTTACCTCGCTTCCCGCATTACTTGCAGCAAGATCATCCCGTTTCTCGCGGTGTTGCTTCTCACCAGTCCGATGCTATATACGGGTGGGGCAAAGGGGCTGCTTCAATCAACATGTGCAGGGAGAGATACACAATCCACTGCTGACCACCCAGAGTATCGGCACTGCATTGGGGTTCATATAACCGGTTCAGCAGTTGCCGAGGCCACTTCGGAAGGGCCCGACAATGAAGAAGAAGATCCATATCACTGCAGAGCGGAAAAAGCTTCCATAGACTTCGCCCTTCAATGTCCTCTTCATTCAGAAGTGGGTCGGGGCAGAGCATCAAGCTGGCCGCTATTCATTCTTTTCAGTTGCCTGAAGGTCGGTCCGCAAGCCTGACCAGCGCGATGCGTGAATCGCTGACCGAATGAGCCGGTTTATCACTCCGGCCTCTGCATTTCCAATTTTCAAACTTATTTATCTGTGTCATGGTGATGACAGCACATGTTGTATCGCATGAGGACGAGGAATTGCTTCACCGTCTGAAGCACTATCTTCCCTCTCAGGCGCCTCTTAAAGACTTTATACATCATAATCCCCTCCACGCCTCGCAGGCACGACCGTTTCATCTCGCCTGTGCAGAATCGGAGGCTCGCTTTGGCTATCATACCCGGCTCTTGCTTGGTGAGTACCGGCAGTTGTATAGAGACGGCGTGATCCGACGAGATATTCTGCAATCCATTGCATCAAAGCGTCTTGGCAATTGGATTCACGCCGAGCACATGCTCACACAAAAAGACTATAATGCGAACCGCCATGTGCGCATCGGTGCGCTGCGCGATCAATGGAAATCATGTTTCAGAATCAACCTCGATAAAGAGGTACATCCAGTTCTGTTTCGGTTGCTCGCTTCGTATACCGATCAGGGCATTGCCATCTGGCAGTTTCCACATGTTCATTCCGGGTTTCTCACTGCCGTTCGCACATTGGAACAGGAGTCGAAAGTATCCCTTTTCAGAAGTGAGTTTGTACGTGACCAGTTCATTCGCGGGACATGGAGTTTGGGAGAATTGCTGAGGCAGATTGCAGGAGATCAGGCGCTCCATGAGCGATACCTCTTTGATCAGCAGTTTGCCCATCCGGGATGGTCGGGTATGGCATGTATAATCGAGCGACAGCCTGATTCACTGTTAGACAGTCGCAGACTTAGTCTGTACGATCTCGTGATGGTTGAGCTGTACCTTGAACTTGATGCCCTGGATAGCAGATTCGGCGCGCACAGGAGGGCACTTGGAGAGTTGGCATCACAGGTTGAAGAGCTCTTTGCACCGGTTACTGTGAGCGAGTCAGACGAAGTGCTCGCCACCTGGCAGGAGGCCTTGGAGTGGAGCTACTACGATCAGGTCATCTGCGGACTGACCGCTCAGGAGCACCGTTGCGTGGCCACATCAGGCGCTTCCTTTCAAGCCATCTTTTGTATTGATGACCGCGAGTGTTCCATTCGCAGGCACATCGAGAAGCACATTCCTGACTGCCAGACCTATGGCACACCGGGGTTCTTTCAGGGCGATTTCTACTTCAGGCCTGAGCACAGCAAGTTTCACACGAAAGTATGCCCTGCTCCGGTCACACCGCGCCACCTGATTGAGGAGCAGGAGGCCAGCCACCGGCATGCACAGGACCGTTTGGAAACCCGTCATGGACATGGACTTCTGGGTGGATGGCTCGTATCCCAGACCATGGGATTTATGGCGGCCACCCGGTTGATTATCCAGGTGCTCTTTCCCCGGGAAAACAAACTGATGGTCACTTCATCGGCGCACATGGATCCGGCGGGCCGTCTGACTATTGAACACGAGCACGGAGCATTTTCATCCGAAGGACTCCAGATCGGGTACACGCCGGAAGAAATGGCCTTGCGTGCAGAGGAACTTCTGCGATCCATCGGTCTGGTCAAAGCATTTGCCCCCCTGATCTATGTGATGGGACATGGGGCGAGCAGCATCAACAACACCTACTATGCCGGCTATGACTGTGGTGCATGCAGCGGACGCCCGGGCAGTGTGAATGCCCGGGTATTTGCCCATATGGCCAACCATCCTGAGGTCAGGCAGATCCTGATGACAAGAGGGATATACATCAACGACAAGACCCGGTTTGTGGCCGGCCTGCATGATACCACCGTGGATTCATTCCAATTCTATGACCTCGACCAATTGACAGAAACCCAGCGTCAGCTTCACGGTACCTATCAGGCGAGCATGGATCTGGCACTATCCGACAATGCGAAGGAGCGCTCCCGACGATTTCTTCTCGTTCGCTCCTCCTCTCCATCCAGGCATGTACACCGGAAGGTCAGCCGCAGAGCCATTTCCCTTTTTGAGCCCAGGCCAGAGCTCAACCATGCCACCAATGCCCTGTGCATTGTGGGCAGCCGCACATTCAGCCGTCACCTGTATCTCGACCGGCGGGCATTTCTAAACTCCTACCACTACGGCATGGACCCAGATGGAAAACACCTCGCAGCCATTCTCGGAGCAGTAACCCCGGTATGCGGAGGCATCAACCTGGAGTATTTCTTTTCCAGAATGGACAATGCCCGGCTTGGTTCCGGAAGCAAGTTGCCGCACAACGTAGTAGGCCTGGTGGGAGTTGCCAATGGAACAGACGGAGACCTCCGGCCTGGACTTCCCTCGCAGATGATTGAAATGCACACTCCCTTGCGTTTGCTTGTGGTTGTAGAACATGCTCCCGAGGTAGTACTTCAAGTCATCTCCCGTACCGACAGGTTGATGGAATGGTATGGCAATGGCTGGATAAACCTGGTAGCTGTTGACCCGAAGAATCATTCAGCATGGCGCTACAATGGAGAACAGTTTGAAGAATATACGCCCCTTACCCAGTGTCTTCCCGTCATCCGGGATGTACTTGATCTGGATGAATTCACTGAACAAGACTTACCCGTTTACATCCTGAAATAGCCATGGATCTCCAATCCCTCATACCATTCTTTATTCTGGCACCGGTCATCGGGTTTCTATGCAGCCTGATCATTCCGGCGCGGTTCGAGACAGCCATTTCGCATGTTGCATTTGCAACGGCCTCTTTGAATCTCGCAGGAATTGTTTTTTTTCTGGCCTACCGGAATTCCCTGCAGGTTCCCGCTGTGAATCTGGAGGAGTTTGCACTCTACCAGACCGATGGATATGCCTTTGTCCTCGATTTCTACTTTGACCGCACAGGTGCCGTCTTCCTCTTCACAGGGGCATTGCTCACTTTCGTCATCACGCGCTTCAGCAAGTATTATATGCACAGGGAGCCCGGTTACAAGCGGTTCTTCAACACCGTGCTGTTTTTCTATTCCGGATTCAACTTCACCATTCTCGCGGGCAACTTCGAAACCTTATTCATCGGTTGGGAAATCCTGGGGATTTCATCCTTTTTGCTGATCGCCTTTTACCGCGACCGGTATTTGCCCGTGCGCAATGCAGTGCGGGTGTTTTCCATCTACCGGATCGGTGATGTGGGTTTGTTTCTGGCCATGTGGGCCAGCCATCACCTGTGGCACGAAAACATCACCTTCAGCAAGCTCAACCAGTCGCAGCTGGTGCATGAACATCTTCTGGCACACACGGAAACCGGGATATTCATCTCCCTTATGATCCTCATACCGGCTATGGCCAAATCAGCGCAATTTCCCTTCTCGTCATGGCTGCCTCGGGCGATGGAGGGCCCTACGCCGTCAAGTGCAATTTTTTATGGATCACTGTCCGTTCACGTTGGAGCCTTTCTGCTTATCCGGACCTTTCCGTTCTGGTCAGAGCAAACCAGCGTGCGTTTTCTTATTGGCTTCATTGGTCTTCTTACTGCGTTCATCAGCTTCACGATTGCACGTGTGCAATCCAGCATCAAGAGCAAGATTGCCTATTCATCCATCAGCCAGATCGGACTCATCTTCATTGAGATTGCAGCAGGCTGGCATGGTCTCGCACTCCTGCATTTCATGGGCAATGCCTTTCTGCGAACTTATCAATTGCTCGTATCCCCTTCCTTGGTGAGCTATCTCATCCGAGATCAATTTTATCATTTTAATCCACACCGCACATCAGGTGAAGAGCGCATGCCTGTCGGCTTTGGCAGTTCACTGTATGTTCTTTCCCTGAGGGAATGGAACCTCGACGGCATCATGAACCGCTACGCATTCAGGCCATTCAAGTACCTCGGACATGAGCTTGACTTTCTGGGTATGCGGCTCCTTCTGCTTGTGGTTCTGCCGCTTTACTTCCTGCTGGTATTGCTTCTGCTCAACCGTTCGCTACTGCCGGAGCTGATGGCAGAGGTTATTCCCATAGCCGCTTCTGCCGCAGGTCTGCTGATGGTACTGAAGGCCTTTTCAGAGCGACGAAGTCCCTTTCTCGCCTGGTCGCTGGTCATCATGAATCATTTGTGGATGGCCCTGTCCGTTTCGTTCAATGAGCATTTTGATGCGGATCATACGGTGCTTTACCTCTCGGGGGTGGCCATCAGCGGGGCCACAGGATACGTTACACTCTTTTGGATACGAAGAAAAGAACCTGACGCTTTCAACCTCAATGCTTACTATGGGCTTTCCTATGCCTATCCGCTGCAAGCCTTTATCTTTCTCCTGAGTGCCCTTGGCGTGATGGGCTTCCCGATCACAAGCACCTTTATCGGCGAAGACGTCATCTTCAGCCATGTCCACGAAACCCAGTACTTCCTCGCCTTTGCCATCGCGCTGGGCTTTGTGCTCAGTGGCATTGCCCTGATCCGGGTCTATGCGCGGCTTTTCCTAGGGCCGCATTACAAAACTGATCATCCATCTTCACTGCGCGCATCCTGAACAGAGCGCATTAAACCCATTACCCCATGTCCATGACCAACACCCCCATCAGCGGACTCCGAGGACTCCGCGAAAACTGGAAATCCGATATGCTATCCGGATTTCTTGTCTTCCTCATTGCACTGCCCCTTTGTCTGGGCATATCCATGGCCAGCGGTTTTCCTCCGGTGGCAGGCATTTTCACTGCCATTATCGGTGGCATCATCGTCAGCTTCTTCCGGGGCTCTCAACTCACGATCAAGGGTCCGGCGGCCGGACTGATCGTGATCGCGCTAGGCGCCGTTGAAGAACTCGGTCAGGGAGATCCAGCACGGGGATACAAGCTCGCTCTGGCGGCTATCGTAGCGGCAGGTGTACTGCAAATCATATTCGGCTTACTTCGGTCGGGTATCCTCAGCGACTTCTTTCCCTCTGCCGCTGTGCATGGCATGCTCGCTGCCATCGGCATCATCATCGCATCCAAGCAGATACATACCCTCATGGGCGTGAAGCCCGAAGCAACTCAACCCATCCAGCTGCTGGCAGGGATACCTCACAGCATCAGCACGATGAATCCTGAGATCGCCATAATCGGATTGCTGAGTCTGATCATCCTTTTTATACTGCCATTGTTCAGGAATAAGTACATCCGGATGATCCCCGCTCCGCTGGTTGTCATTCTTGTAGCGATTCCGCTGGGGCACCTGTTCCAGCTCGGGACTGAGCACAAGTATCTGTTTCTGAATGATCACGAATACTCCATCGGACCGCGGTACCTGGTCACATTGCCAGACAACCTCGCAGCCGCGCTGACCTTCCCGGACTTCTCGCAACTCACATCAGGCACGTCCATCAAATTCATCATCATGTTTGCTTTGGTAGGTAGTCTGGAATCTCTGCTTAGTACAAAAGCCATTGACTCACTCGATCCATGGCGCAGGAAGTCAGACATGAACCGCGACCTCCTTGGTGTTGGCGTAGGCAATACCTTGGCAGGACTGGCAGGTGGACTCCCCATGATTTCCGAGATCGTGAGAAGTTCGGCCAACATCAACAATGGCGCACGCACATGGTGGTCCAATGTATTCCATGGTTTCTTTCTGTTGGTATTTGTAGCGTTTTTCCCTTCTCTTATTCACCAGATTCCCTTGGCCGCACTTGCGGCTATGCTGATCTATACAGGCTACCGGCTGGCCTCTCCCAGAGAGTTCTACAAGACTTTCAAAATCGGAAAAGAACAACTCCTCATCTTTCTGAGCACCATTGTAGTGACTCTCACCACAGATCTTCTGCTGGGTATTGGGGCCGGCATCGTGATCAAATTGATCATGCACATGATCAACGGACTTCCTTTGCGCTATATGTTCAAGCCCTTGTTCAGCGTCAATGAGAACCCTGATGCCAACCAGTATCTTGTGGACGTCCGCCATTCAGCTGTATTCAGTAATTTCATTTTACTTAAGAAATCATTGGACCGTCTGCCTCGTAACGGACATATCATCGTTGACTTTTCCGATTCACAACTGGTGGATCATACCGTGATGGAAAACCTCCACAGGTATATGGAAGACTATAACCTTGGTGGCGGACATTTTGAAATCACCGGGCTGGAGCATCACGAAAAATTCTCCAGCCATGCTATGGCTGCGCGAAAAAAAACAATGGAATTGGTATGACCAGTAAACTCCTGATCATGGCTGTCATGGCGGCAAGCCTGCCCGCGGCCTTAAGCGCCCAATCCAATCGCGAACTCAGCGACCAACAGCATAGCTGGGCTGTATTTACCGGAACCCATCGCATTTCAGATCGCTGGGCTCTGTATACAGAGTATCAGTGGAGACGAGCTGATGGGTTGAATCATTGGCAACAATCTCTGCTCAGGGCTGGCATGGAGTACAAGTTCAACCAGTACATCACAGCCATGGTGGGATATGCCTGGATTGAGACCTTCCCTTATGGCGATTTTCCGGTGGCCATTCGCACACCTGAGCACAGGATATGGCAGCAAGTGGCCGTGCAGCAGGAGCTCGGACGCTTTACCCTGCAGCACCGGTACAGGCTGGAACAGCGATATTCCGGCAAGGTGACCTCTGGTGATGATGGCACACCCGCCATTGACGGAGCAGAATACACGAACCGGATACGCTACCGGATTTTGGCCAACATTCCGCTGGATGAATCAGTCATGGCCAAGGCCCGATGGTTCCTTTCCTTCTCAGAAGAAACCTTCATTTCATTCGGAAAGCACGTCGGAAAAAATATCCTCGACCAGAACCGGTTATATGGCGGAATTGGATATCAGGTAAAACCAGGGCGTACCATTCAGGCAGGCTACCTGAATCAATTGATCGCAAAAGCCGACGGTATCCACTTCGAAAACAACCACACCATACAGATCTCTTTTAACTGGACTATGGACTTCAGCATATCTTCCGGAAACAAGTCCGGATCACATAGCTGAGGTGTGCTTCCTCCATGCACTCTTGCACCATCGCTTGTTGAGGGGATGCCCTGGTTATTAGTGGCAGAAAGGAGTGTAATACAAAACGCCCGGGAATTACTCCCGGGCGCTTTCACAATGCTGTTGAATCCCTGCGATGATCAACGCACCGCTATGGATGTTGAAACTGTGCGACTACCTTGCAGCAGTTGAAGTTGGTACATGCCCGGAGCAAAAGCCGACATGTTCATGGTGATGGAATTCATCCCCTGCATAGCCACGATGTTGCTGGTGTGCACCAGACGGCCCGCTGTGTCCACGAGACGAAGCTGGATGGCACCTGATACACGTGAGTTGAAGGCAAGACGCAGGTCATCCTGAACCGGATTGGGATAAAGCGTGAGCGAGCTAACCAGCTCATTCTCTTCAATGCCCACAACGATTACCTGCACCTCTTCACGTGGACTGACACACTCGGTCAGCGGCGTGCTCACGGTCCAGTCATAGAAAAAGTAGTAATAATTGTCGGCATCCACTCCTGTCACCGTTGTACCGGTGATTGAAGCCAGTCCCCCGATGTCGTAAGGGAAGCCGAACGGAGCCGCTGAATCCAGATTCCGGTCGCGCCAAAGCTGAGGATTGCTGTTGGTAGTGCGCAGTCCGTAGCCGGTGCCTGCAGGAACAAAAAAGTCGAGCGTAACAAAAGACTCACCCTGTGGGATTTCCGCAATGAGTTCCTGAAGCATGTTGCCTCCGGCGTCCACGAGCTGGATGGTCCGGCTTCCCGCATTTCCCGCATACACCTTTACGCTGTTGATGAAGATATCTTCCAGCGCATCAAAGCGGTTCCAGAAGTTGGAACTGTTGTGGAACTGTCCGTAGGGCGCTGACTCATTGGTCAGCTTACCACCATTGCCCTCTTCACCGCCATAAGTGAACACTTCTTCCACCCAGTAGGATGTGGTTTGGGTGATGGCAGGTGTCGTGAATGAAGGCCCTGTGGCAACCGGCGTGTCCGACACTTCGCTGTCGTACCAGTTGATGGTGGTACCGTCAGTGGTGAGCGTGGCCGTCTCGCCACTGGTGATTTCCACGTCCACCACGGCAGGTGCAGGCGCTGCGAGGACATTTACGGTGATTGCCTCCGAATCCAGAAAGCCACATTCGCCTTCGACAGACACCGAATAATCACCTGAAGCAGTGATGGCGATAGATTGCGTTTGTGCGCCATTGCTCCACAGGTAAGCCTGACCTTCTGAAGCGGTGAGCACCAGGCTCTCGCCTGCGCAAATCTCGAGATCATTGCTGGCCTCTATGGTAGGCGTCACAGGAACAATTTCCTCGATCAGGATGACGTTGGACTGCGCCGCGCAGGTGGTACCAGGGTTGTACACATAGACGCTGTATGATCCAGCTGAATTGACGTTGATGGAATTCTGCGTTGAACCAGTGTTCCAGAGAAATTCACTGGAGGCGTTATCAAGCTGCAGTGTCACGGACTGACCGGAACACAGGGTGGGCGAACCATCGGCTGATATGACAGCGGTGGGCGCCGTGCAGGCTCCTTCGATGAATTCATGGTACATATCAATACCTGGGTTCTCGATGACCTGCATACCACCGGCAGGCCAGTGAATAACGGCATAGTCAACAGATGTATTGGTTCCGATACCAAACATGGCGTGGAAGGTATTGGTGATGCCATAGCTTTCACCTGCTCGTACCTCGCGCACCTGCACACCCCAGGGACCGAAGATTTCTACAATAGCTCCAACGGCATCCTGATTGGAAAGAGTGCCCTCCAGGTCAAAAGCAATCCAGTGGTTCGTGCCTCCATTGTTCATGTAAATACGGTCCGACTGCGAGGAGCTTGGAGTCACGTAGCTGGTTCCGAAATTGCCATACACATCTGACCAGCCATCGTTGTTGAGGTCACCGATGGCAAAGCCATGCCAGCCGGATCCGGGGAGGCCGGGAAACGCATTTGGCACTTCCGAGAAGGTCATATCTCCATTGTTGCGGAGCAGTGCAGAGCCACCGCCTCCGTATAGCAGATCAACAAACCCGTCATTGTCATAGTCAAACGGCTTACTCTGAAGGAAGAACTCCGTGAACTGAGACAAGCCCGCGCTTTCCGTCACGTTGTTGAAGTATCCTCCACCGATGTTCTCATGCAGCTCGAGAGATCCGCTGTGTGTGGTGATGAAGCAATCAAAATCACCGTCATTGTCCACATCAGCAAAGTTGGAAGTCCATGACTGCTGCAGGTTGACCAAACCGCGTTCATGGGCCTGATCCTCGTAGTTGTTATTCCCGTCATTGACAAACACCAGGTTGGTGCGTCGAGGATCAAAGGGATCATTCACAAACTGGCGGCACTTGGCTACCATGAGGTCGAGATCGCCGTCGCGATCAAAGTCAGACCACTCCGATCCATAGTTGCCCGACATGTCACTGCTCGGATAAACGTTGTAATCGAAGAGCGCGTTACCATCGACGAAAGCCCCGGTTCCGTTGTTGTGATACCGGTGACTGGGGCCATCGTCATGACAGGCAAAACCATCGAGCCAGCCATCGTTATCGATGTCGGCAAAGTTGCAGGCCTGCATAAAGATGCCAACATTCTGGGGGGTAAGCACATCGAGATCACTCGGCGAGTTGATGTTGACGATTTTGATATCGTCATACTGTCCGCCTACCATCACATCCTTATGGCCATCGTTGTCGATGTCCCCCACGCACATGCCCCATTGATTCTCATTGGAGACTTCGGCCAGGAAGTAGAAACTGAAGCCGCCACCGGGCTGCTGATAGCCGATGTAGAGGTCGCGGCTCTGATGCAGGATAATGAGGTCATCGAGGCCGTCATTGTTCAGGTCTGTAACGCCGGTGACCCCGCCGCTGAAGAAGGACTGGGTCAGCAGGCTGCTGTTGTTGGTGAACTGGGACCAGGCAGTGGTCGCCATGCTCAGTGCGAGGAGCCCCGCAACGTAAAGTGCTTTCATGAAAGAACGAAGTTTTGGATTTGGTTTGCCTAACTGGTTTGGTCAAATGTAAACCAAGCTTCAAGCATTTTCCCCTACCGCTCATCACACAATTCATCCCAATCATTGGATTCTGAAGAATGAAATCCGTTCTTCCGGACTAAGACGTGGGATAGTGGCTGAAAAAGGCAGCGGATGCCTGCCTTGACCGGTGTCATCCGGCAGGGCGGGCATCCGCTGCGTAAGGGAAAGATCCTGAGAATTAGTCTCCCTCTCCGAGGGCCTCGACCTTCTTCAGTTCCTCTTCAATCATTTCCTCGATGGCCTTTCGCTCGGCCTCGTTGAGCTTGGCGTCCAGTTTGGCCTGGCGCTTCATGAAGCGGTACATATCACGCTTGTGGATCTCATAGGCGATGTACACGGTAAAGCGCTTTTCTGCTTCATTGAAGTACTTTTCTTCCCCAATCTTGCGGAGGTCGGCGATCTGAGTATTGGTTACCTCACGGATCAGCGACTGGAATTTATCATTCAGTTCGCTGTTGCCATTCACCTCGGTGTCTGCCAGGTATTGATCGGTTACGACCTTCATCCGGGTTCCGATCTGCTGGGCGAGTTCCTTTTTAGCCTGAAGGTCTGCCTTATTCTTAGCCACATTCTCGTCCTGGCTGTCGCCCTTGCCCACTGCCCTGAAATAGCGGCCGGAGGATTCATACTTGCTTCCGGAGAAAGGTTCTTTCATCTTCTGTCCGGCCGGTGAGCTGGACTTACAGGACACCAGAACCAGAGCCATCAGGCCCATGATGAAAAGGGAGAATCGAGAGGCATTCATGATGGTTTTTTTTGGTCTCGCGAACGAAATACTGTGCCAAAGGCATCAGTTCACGGGCTCGACGGTAAACAGCTCTACCTCAAACACGAGTGCTGAGTAAGGCTGAATCTTACCCTGCCCTCGAGATCCATAGGCCAGGTTCTGCGGGATGAACAGCATGTACTTCGAGCCCTCCGACATCAGCTGCAAGCCTTCAGTCCATCCGGCTATAACCTGATTGAGACCAAATGTGATGGTCTTGCCGCGCTGCACGGAACTGTCGAATACGGTTCCATCGATTAGCGTACCGTGGTAGTGCACAGTGACCTTATCATTGGCATCCGGTCTCCGTCCATTACCCTCTTTGATAATCTTGTACTGAAGCCCGCTGGCGGTGGTTTGCACACCTTCTCTGGACTTATTCGCAAGGAGGAAAGCTTCTCCTTCCTTCTTACTTGCTTCATCCCTGGCCTGAGTTATGCGGTTCATCTCAGCACGGATCAAACTGTCAGCGGAGTTGCCTGACAGGACCGGCCTGCCATCGCGCTGACCCTCCATACCCTTCATGAATACGTCGAAATTGATGTCACTGAAGCCCATCTGGTTTGTGCTGGTGAACATGGATACGCCAAGCGCATAGGCAACACTGTCAGCTTTGTTGCTAAGCAGCGGCTTACTGGCTTCTGCCGGGGCAGATGACGACTTCTTTCCTTTTTTCCCGGATTTCTTATCGCGTGATTTATCCTGTGCTTGTGCAACAACAGCGGACACCAGCAGCGCCAGCAAGAGGAGAATGGATTTTCTGGTCATATCAGATTATTTTTTAGCTGAGCCACCACTCACGGAATACACCTTCAGCAGTTCTACCTCAAAGATGAGCGTGCTACCCGGCAGGATGCGTCCGGCACCGCGGTCGCCATAGCCAAGTTCAGCCGGAATATAGAAGGTGCTGGTACCACCTTCCTTCATCAGTTGCACACCTTCAACAAAACCACTGATCATGGGGCTGTTCAGACTAAAGGTGGCCGGCTCTCCGGCGTCCTTGCTGCTGTCGAATACAGTGCCATCGATCAGCGTGCCATGGTAGTGAACCTGCACCGAATCGTCTGCATCGGGCTGAATACCTGAGCCCTCCTGATCCATGCGATACTGAAGACCGGAAGTGGTGGTCATAATGCCGGGCTTACCCTTATTCCCATCCAGGAACTTCTTGTTCTCTTCAGTGTGTGCCTTGTTCTTTTCCTGCTCGCGCTTATCCATCGTTGCACGCACAAATTCATCCGCAGCCTGCATATCCATGACCTCCACGCTGTCGCGGTGATCCATAGCTCCTTTCAGGAACATGTCGTAATTCAGGTCAGCAAGCTCGCTTTCCTCGAGGTTTTGACCGATCAGGACGCCGAGGGCGTAGGACAAACTGTCTTTTTCCGTCTTGAGATCAACGGAGGAACCACTTCCTGACTCGCAGGAAGTAAGGGCGATCATAGCGATGATGCCAAAGGCAATGATGTGTTTCATGTATGGATTTTGGAGTCGCGAAGCTAATGCGAAGTTGCTTCTCTGTGGCAGGCCTGCCGTCTGTTTCTTTGCGGGCATGATTGCCCTGCTTTCACCGGCCAAGTTGATGGATCCCTCCCGCCGCCACCCTTCAACCGGATGCACACTGCCAGCCATGCTCCGGCGCAGCGAAGTTCTGATCCGTTCGCTCAGGAAGCTCAAGCCCGCAGACATTGCCGAACTGATGGAGGTTAGTCCGCGCATCGCCGACGAAACGGCCCAATGGTTTCATGACTGGCATACGCCAATTGATCCTGAGGCCTCCACTCCGGCTGTTTTGCTTTTCCGCGGGGAGGTTTACCGCGGACTGGATGCGGATTCATTCACGCCCGATGACCTGCAGTTTGCCCAGAAGCACCTGCGCATCCTCAGCGGACTATACGGCGTACTGCGTCCGCTCGATCTCACGCTGCCATACAGGCTTATGATGGGTACCCCATTTTCACCTGACGAGCGTAGTCGCAACCTCTACCAGTGGTGGGGAGATGATCTGGCCCAACATCTCGCGGAAGAAACCCGACCAGGTGATACCGTGGTGAACCTCGCCTCTGAAGAGTACTTCCGGGCGGTACCGGAGAAGGTCCTGGGGCGGCGCGTATTGACCTGTGATTTCAGGGAGCGAAAAGGCGACCGCTACGTATCAGTTTCGACCTATGCGAAGCAGGCACGCGGAAGGATGGCGAGATTTATCATCACGCAGCGCATCACACAGCCGGAAGGACTTCTGGCCTTCCGGGAAGACCGCTATGCCTTTCAGCCAGCGCTGAGCTCCGAAAGCAAATGGGTTTTTACGCGCTGATCGGCATTACCGGCTATCTGCTTCCAGATAGTCGCCGAAGGCTTTCCGGAAGGCATCAAACATGAGGTCAGCTTGCAATTCATAGCCCTTCCTTGTGAAATGGACGCGATCACGCGCGGCCAGCCCGCTTTCCACCCAACGGTCAATGGAGCCGAGCCCTCCCATGACCTCAAAAAGGTCGTACACCGCGCCGCCATGCCGCCTGGCCAGATTGAACATCGCTTCCCTGACCTTCAGGGCATTGCGGTTGGGGCGCTTCCGGTTGTAATAGGTGTCGTTGTTCGTGATGAAGAGGAAACAGGCGCCTGGATTGATGCTCCTGACGATAGCCACCAGCGAATCATAGCGTTGCTCATAATCCTCCCGGCTGAATTCACTTTCAGGAACATTGGCATCATTAACCCCAATGCCGAATACCACGAGATCCGGATGCAAGGTGGCTAATTGGCCGCCAAACCGGGAGCATCGGAGATAGCTGTAGGTACCCGCGCCATTGACTCCAATGGCATTGTAGGTCACCCCATGATGGCTATTTCCGAGATAAACTCCTTCCAGGGCGAAGAAACCGCCGGGTTGCTCAGCCTCCAGACGAAAGGTGAACCGTTCAACCGCCGGTGAGAAAAGAAATTCAGTGTAGCCCTCCACCATGTTCTCCCGGATCCGGTGGATCGTTACCTGCTCATCAGGGATTATGCAGTAACTGTGCGTGCCCTGGTGATACACCACCACACGGTCAAATCGGTAATATGTGCTGTCGTAGGTGTGCGCGGCTACCGTTACTGAAGCCAGCGTATCCGATGTTGCAGCCGTAATGCCCGACATGCCCCAGTCGCACTGATTGGAACTCACGCTGCTCCGGCAACCGGTCCAACTACCCGTCCAGGAGAACTCAATGGTGCGCGGGTTGTTCGTTCCAGCCATTTTGTAAGGAAATACGAATCCACGCTCTCCTTCCATCCCGCTGTTGAGGCGGTTGAAATGGTAGCGCAGCTTATCAGTGAGCCAGCCGCCCTGCACATGGCTGCCACCGATATGCGTAACGGATATCTGCCCGCTCCCTTCGAAAGTCAGTTTCTCCATGCGGGCAAACAAGGCGTTCCATGGAGCGGAGGATCCGGGAAAATGCAATACGTTCCGGTCGGCCGAAATGAACGGATAGGCATCGAGCGCAATTCCGCCGGGCAATTCAGGTCTTGCAGCGAGGGCCAGAGGTTGTCGCAGGGCGAGCACAGGCCCGATAATCAAGGCAACCGCGGGGAGGAGAATGAAGACGGAACGAATCACAGGGCCAACATACGGAGCGACCATCACAACGGGAGGCCCAAAAGAGCTATTGTTTTCCCCTGTCCGGTTGTGGAAAGAACTTCAGAAGTTGGGCTTCAGGAGGTAGTGGCTGTAAAAACGATCAATTTCATCCACCGCTTCCTGAGCAGTATCCACGAGCTTGAAGAGGTACATATCTTCCGGGCTGATGTTGTGAGCCTGCTCCAGCAAGACTTTCTGAATCCAGTCCACAAGCCCGCCCCAGAATTCCTTTCCCACCAGAATGACCGGGAACCGGCCTATCTTATTGGTCTGGATAAGCGTCAGGGCCTCAAAAAACTCATCGAGTGTACCAAAACCACCGGGCATTACAATGAAGCCCTGGCTGTACTTGATGAACATCACTTTTCGAACGAAAAAGTAGTCGAAGTTGATGTCTTTGTCGTGGTCGATAAAAGGGTTGCTGTGTTGCTCAAACGGCAGTTTGATATTCAGTCCCACGGATATACCATTCCCCTCTTTAGCCCCCTTGTTGCCGGCCTCCATGATACCCGGCCCCCCACCCGTGATCACCCCATAACCTTTTTGCGTGAGCAGGAAGGCAATATCCCGGGCCGTGGTGTAGTGGGGACTGTCAGGTTTGGTGCGGGCTGAGCCGAAGATGCTCACGCAGGGACCAATGGCCCCCATGCGATCATATCCCTCGACAAACTCGCCCATGATTTTGAAGATGGACCAGGAATCGTTGGACTTCACCTCGCTCCATGAGCGCGGCTTGAATTTGTTGACAATGCGACTGTCTTTTTCCATAAGGGCCGGCGAAGATAGCGTTGGTCAGCGGATTACGAGAACATGGCCCTCGATGTATCCGGCATCCAGCTTTTCGGTTGAGTATTTCAACCTGTAGAAATAGACACCTTTAGGCACGAAGTGTTCGCCGTCGCGCATATTTCCGATCCAGTATTCGTCCGGATTGACAGAGGAAAAGACCACATCGCCCCAGCGGTTGAATACGAGAATCTCATACTCCAGCACGTTGCGCACCACCGGCCTCCAGGCATCGTTGATACCGTCATCGTCGGGAGTGAATGCGTTGGGGATGAAAAATGCCGGCTCACAGTCGGCCACAGTTACCACCACCTCATCGACAGCCAGGCCGCAAGCGTTGGATACCTGGACAGAATACAGGAAAGTGCCTGGAATCACCGTGGGATCAGACAAGCCCGAAGTGGTGCGGCCGTCTGCCCAGAGATAATCGGCATTGAAGGGGTGAGAGGCATCGAGCTGGATGTCCTGTCCAAGGCAAAGACTCCGGTCCGGACCCAGATCTGCAATGGGAAGCGGCAGGAGTTCCACCATGACCTGGTCGGTGGTGAGACACGGACCATTGGTAACCTGTGCCGTAACCAGCCCTTCCTGAGAGGTCTCAAAGGAAGTGGCCTGCGATCCATTGCTCCAGGTGGCCAGGTATCCTCCGGCGCTGAGCACCACGCTGTCACCCGGGCACAACGTGACGTCCGGACCCAGGTCAAACGTGTAGTTCTGAAATACAAAAACCTCCACCTCATCGCTTACCGGACATCCGGAGTTCGGGAAAACGAAGGAGACGATTCCCGGGGTGCCTGCACTGGTTGAGAAACCCGTATCTCCGGTGGACCAGATGCCGGAATAGGGCGCCTCGATCAAGACCTCCTCGCCTTCGCAAATGGTGAGGTCGTCCCCCAGGTCAATGACCGGCATATCGATCACCGTGACCACCACCTGATCGGTCTCGCTGCATCCGTCCAGTGTGACAGTTGCGGTATAGGTTCCCGATGTCGAAACCGCGATGGATGCGCCCGCTCCGCCGGGACTCCAGATGACCTGATCAAAGCCGATGCCCACCTCAAGCACCGCCTCCTCGCCCTCGCAGATCTGCACATCAGCACCCGCATCCGGCTGAGGGGCAGGAAGGATATCGAGCACAAAATCCTCCGACGCCACACATGCTTCACTGAATTCGTATGTCAAGCTGGGCTGCAGACCTCCCGCCAACGACGGATTGAAGGTGCCTGACGGGCTGACGCCCGGCCCCGACCATGTGCCACCGGCAGGATTGGCGATGAGCTGGATGGCTGATCCATTGGAGCATAACAGACCGGGATCGGTCATGATCAGGTCTGGAAATGCCTCCACGACTACCTGGGAAGAACCGCTGGACGGACAATTTCCTGAAGTCACGTAATGGATGTCCCAGGTGCCCGGACCCGCCAGAGCAGGATCAAAAGAACCGCTCAAGGCATCCGCGATACCGGAACCACTCCATGTACCACCCGCTGCCGGAGAGCTGAGGATGATTGGAGCACTGGTTTCGCATATCGGATTTATCTGATTGATAATCAAATCAGGAGTGAGAAAAACTTCAAGTTCAAACAGAGTCGTTTGATTCCCGCATAGATCCGTAGTGACGGAGGTGTAGGGATATACACCTAAGGGCACCGCCGAGGGATTAAAATAGGTGCCATCCTGCTGTTGGGTAATACCTGGACCGCTGATATCCGGGAAGTTTCCAATGAGTTGCGGCGGCCCCGTTGAGCAGTAGGGATCGAGGCTGAGGCTCTCGGTAACGTCCTGGATAGGGTTAACCTGCACATTGATCGTTGCCGGATTTGTGCAAATTACTGAGGGTGTGAAGGTTAATGTGAAATTACCCGGACCTGAGGCAAATGAACCGCCCGGAGTAACGCCCGGGCCGCTCCAGGTTCCGCCAGCCACCGAACTGGTGAAGGTGCCTACCTCTCCCTGACAGAGCTCAGCCGGACCGCTCAACGTGGGCGTAACCCACGGAACGGGAGTGTAAAAGGTTGTTGGACTGCTATTTCCGCCCTGACAGTTGATGTATCCATTCAGAGGTTGACCGCCTGCTCCACACACCACTTCCAGGGTAAATTCGGTCGGCACGGAAGGTGCCGGTAAGGAAGTGTTGAGCTGGTTGGCATTCGGAATGACCACAAACGGATCGGCTGTCCACAAGTAGCCGCAAGTGAAACTGAGGGCCTGCGCCTGAGGTACGGGCACCACAAAGATGGAAGCGCTGGCCGCGGAGCACGAATTGTCATTGATGGCCGAACTGAAGCCCGCAGGCGTAGTATAGGAAACCGATTGGCTCACTCCCAGCGAATTAAGTCCTGAAACGGTCAGTGTGGCATCTGTTAACGAACCCACATCCAATCCGATACAATCATAGATCTGAACAGCCCAGCCCGGAGAGGTCACGTCACACCCATATACAGGTGACCAGTTGATGGCAGTCTGGGTATTGCCATAGCTGCTGAAATTCCCGGTCAGCGGAACACCGGCTGTGCATACGTTGAAGTTAGCCGAAGCCGAATTGGAAAAGCAGAGATTAGAAACATTATTTCCACTATTGCATATCGGTCCCATGCCTATACTGCCGGGATTAGGGGCCAGTGTCACGACCGGACTCCCGCATGACGGTGGCCCCACCAGGTAAAAACCAAGATCCGATACATAGGTGTGATTGGCAGAGAAGCACACCGAAATCTGACTGGAAGCGCTGAGCGGAAAGGGATCGGGCGGCGGGTTGTAATATCCCGTCAGCGTGCCGCCGTTGACCACAGCACTCAGGTTCACGGTGGTACAGGTGGCAGAATGAGTAGCTTGAATGGTGCCCGGATTGACCTGACCTACCCAAGCCCGAAACGAACCCACGACCACACCGTTGGCATCTGTGATGGCAACCCGGTATCCCCCGACAGCCAGATTAGCCTGGGTGGAAGAGGATTGGTCATTCACCGTGGTCAAATTGACCCAGGAGTTGATACCTGCACTGAACGATTGCCAGAGGAAGTCCCACGGGCCTGTTCCCGAGGGCGGCGTGGCCAGCAGCGTTCCCATCTGTCCGGTTGGCCAGTAGAACACGGAATCATTGGTTGCCCCATTGGTATAGTTGGTCAGCACTGCACCGCAATGACCCACCCCATTGACCTGGGCTTCAGCGAAATGCGAAAGAAGCAGGGGAATAAATGGGAATATGAGTGAAACGATCCTCATCAAATAATCAAACGAGATAAACATATTCAAGGTTCACCCCCAAGACGCTCATCACGGGCTAAAGGTTGTAGCTGACTTTTTTGAACCTTCAAGCTACCCGCTACCGCCTTCGCTTTCCCGAGCGGGCTGGCTTTCCGGAGATCGGCTTGTGGCGGGATCCGGTATTTCGGACGGCTTGTTTCTTTTCGTGAAACGCACCTTGAAAGCCGGGATCGTCCAGCCTCTTTTGCCGGTCTATCTCACGAAGTTGTTCCTGGCGCTCGGCAAATGGTGTTGGGGTGATCTCCACCCCTTGAGGAATTTCTGCCCGCGGAATGGGCTGGTGAATGAGCGTCTCGATACGTTTGATGTGCCAGGCTTCGGAAGGATCCATGAGGGTAATGGCAGTACCTGTTCGAAATGCTCTGCCCGTGCGGCCGATGCGATGCACGTAATCCTCGTGATGTCCGGGAACCGTGAAGTTGATCACATGGCTGACCTCATCGATATCCAGTCCACGAGCGCTTACATCGGTGCTTACCAGGATGCGTAATTCTCCTTGTCTGAAATTTTCTATCGCGTGAATGCGGGCATTTTGTCCGCGGTTGCTGTGAATCAATCCTATCCCTCCTCCAGCGCGGCCTTCCAGTGCCTTGGCCACCTGATCGGCTTGCTCCCGGGTGCGCGCAAACACCAGCACCCGGGTAAAGGTGGACGCATCCTCCAGCAGGTGCACCATGATATTCAGCTTCGTGCGCACATTGGGAACTTCCATGAGGTATTGCGTCACCGAAGCAGCGGGAGTTGCCTGGGGAGTCACCTCCACCCGGGTGGGCCAGAGCAGGAAGTTGTCTGCAATATGACCGACTTTGGGAGGAAAGGTGGCCGAGAAGAGGAGTTGCTGCTTTTTCTGAGGGATCTTTTCCTGGATTTCACGCAACTGGGGCCAGAAGCCCATGTCCATCATTCTGTCGCATTCATCCAGCACGATGTGCCTGATCTTCTTCACAGACAGCTCTTCCCGGGCGTAGATCTCCAGAAAACGGCCAGGTGTGGCCACCACGAGGTCAACCCCTCCGCGCAAGGTCTCGATCTGGCCTTTCGGACCTATACCTCCGTAGAGGGCCACCCATTTCAGGTCGGTGAACTGCGCCAAAGTGGCCATATTCTTCTCCACCTGCAGGGCCAATTCCTTAGTAGGTACGAGCACCAATGCCCGGGGAGCGGGCGGCTGATGGTACTTCAGGTGTTGAAGGATCGGAAGCAGGTAGGCCGCAGTCTTGCCGGTGCCTGTTTGCGCAATGCCCACTACATCCTGTCCGGCCAGGATGGGCGGAATGGCCTTCTGCTGGATTTCCGTTGGCGTGCTGATGCCCATTTCTTCCAGCGCACGCACGAACTGACGAGTGATCCGGAGATCGGTAAAGGTCATGCGGCGAAGTTAGGGCAGGTTGAGAAGCAGCGGGGATGACTGCCAACCGAGCGGTTGGCTATCTTCGTCCAGCCAAATTATTGCATGCTCACCCCTCCGATTGACGTCAACCGGTTCGACGATATCCGGCCTTACCGCGATGAAGAGATCCCGGAAGCCCTTGAGCGCATCCTCGCCGAGCCGGCGGTGTACAGGATGATCAAATGGGTGTATCCGGGATTGAGCAAGGCCGCCATCCAGAACATGATGCGGGCCGTGCGCACGGTGGACCAGTTTCAGTCCGAAATTTCCGGACCAGCCTTCCAGACGGTCATCCAGATGACCACCAGCGGGCTCACCTTTACCAACATCGAGTCCCTCTCCAAGGACAGATCCTACCTTTTCCTCAGCAACCATCGCGACATCATTCTCGATTCGGCACTGCTCAATGTGAGCTTACTGGAAAAGGGATATAAGACCACACAGATTGCCATCGGCGACAACCTGCTGCGTAAAAAGGTGGTGGAAGACATTGTGCGGATGAACAAGAACTTCATCGTTAACCGGAACGTAAACGCCCGCGAAGTGTATGCTTATTCCCTGCGGTTGTCCAACTACATCCGACAAACCATTGCTGAAGGAACCAGCATCTGGATTGCCCAGCGCGAAGGGCGAAGCAAGGATGGCGATGACCGCACAGCTACCGGCCTGCTCAAGATGTTTACCTTGAGCTCCGATGAATCCATTGAAGACGCCCTGCTGGGGCTGAATATCGCACCCATGGCGGTGAGTTATGAATACGATCCATGCGATATCCTGAAGGCCAATGAGCTCATGCACCTGCGTGTGCTCGGCAGCTATGAGAAAAAGAGTGGCGAGGACTTCCACAGCATGATCACTGGCCTTACAGGCCACAAAGGGCGGGTCAACATTGCCGTAGGTTCGAGTCTGAATCACGCCATTGCCCATATGCGCACGATCCAGAACAAGAATGAGAAATTCAGGTACCTGACCCAGGCCATTGACACCGAAATGCACCGCATCTACAAACTCTGGCCTACGAACTATATCGCCTATGACCTGCTGAATGGCGGGAGGGAATATGCCGAGCACTATTCCAATATCCAGAAGATCGCCTTCAGCAACCATATCCGATCCACGGTGCTGCGCCTGGGTATCAACCGGAGAAAAACAGCCCTTCCGCGAGAGAACTTCACCAGGCACGTGCGGGAAATTCTGCTTCAGATGTATGCCAATCCGGTAACCAACAAGCGCGAGGTCGCCCGGTCGCTCGAAAACCTTCAGGCCCTGCATGCGTAAATACTGCTCCCTGCTGGTTGCTCTCTTCATCGTGCTGTTGCCGGGTGCAGGACACAGCCAGTGCGGCGACTGCGAATACCCGGCTCAACTCGTCGTGAATGGCTCATTCACCCAGGGCAATACCGGCTTTTCCACCGATCTCAATCCGGGAAGCGGCTTTTTCTGTCCGCTTTGCCCGGAGGGCACTTATGTCGTGGGATCCAATGCCTTTTTTTTTCACAATGGCTTCACGGGCACTGACCATACCAATCCGCCCGTTGGGAATTTCTTCATCGCCAACAGCCCAGGGTCGCCGTATTCCGAGGTGTGGTGCCAGACCATGGCTGTGCAGCCCGATACCGAATACACGTTCACCTTCTGGGGACGCGATGTGACCAACAATTCCAATCCCCATCCTCTCGCCTGGCTCCATGCCTCGTTCAATGGTGTGTTTGTGGGCGACTCCCTGGTATGTGCAGGTGGATGGCAGTCCTTGACCACCACCTGGAACAGCGGCAGCGCAACCGTGCTGGATCTCTGCATCGTGAATACCCAGTGGCAGACGGGAGGCAACGACTTCGGGCTGGATGATATCAGTCTCACGGCCTGCCAGGCCTACACGCTCAACCAGACGGCCCAGCTCGGCGGGGACCTTTTCCTATGCGGGTCGGAGTCCGTCGCCGGAATTGGCATGACTGCCCTCTCCGGGTACCAGTACAGCTGGAATCCAGCGGCCGGACTGAGCGCCACCAACATCGCCAACCCCTCCTACACCTTACCCAATGCAGGGCCTGATCCGGTCACCGAGACACTCGTACTCAGCGTGGACTCAGCCGGGGTGGGCTGCACGACTACGGATACACTGGTGGTGACCGTGTGGCCCATGCCACCCTTCACGCTGGGGCCTGACCTCATTTTATGCCCCGGCGAAACAGCACTTCTCAACGCCGGTGCCGGCTGGGATCAGATCCTTTGGCAGGATGGAACCTCCGGGCCAATCTGGCTTGCCGATGCCACAGTAAGTGTAACAGCCAGCGTAACCCTCGGGCCATGTGACGCCTCGGACGCGGTTCAGGTGAACGCTGTTGCCCTGCCCGAACTCAGTTTGCCCGAAACCGTGGAGCTCTGCGAAGGCCAGCAGGCCGGACTCAATGCCGTTTCCGGAGGGCAATGGAACACCGGATGGACCGGCGCACAGCTTATGACGGGCACTGCGGGCACTTACATATTCACTTACAGCATTGACGGCTGCAGCACTTCAGACAGCACAGAAATCATCGTAAACCCCTATCCTGCATTCACGATTTCCGGACCGATAGCTATCTGCGAAGGCCAACCTGCGGTGCTCACAGCGGATATACCCGTCAACTGGACAACCGGAGAATGGGGAACCTCCATCACCATCAGCGCGAGCGGTTATTACGGCGGGGTGGCATCCAACGCCGGATGCGAAACCCTGGAGGGCATCGAGGTAGCAGCCATCCCGCTGCCCGAGGTCGAGCTGCCCGCTGACACAACATTCTGTGACAGCCAGCCCGTAGAGGTCGGAACCATCCCCCTGGAGGGCTTTACCTACCTCTGGAGCACGGGCGAAACCACCTCCATCATCCATGTGGATGCACCCGGCACCTACGAGCTTGAGGTCAGCAATGCCTGCGGAAGTGCATCCGCTATGGTAGTCGCAGATGTATACCCATGCGACTGGGGCATTTATGCACCCACCTGTGTGACTCCCAACGGCGACCCACATAATGAGATATGGCAGGTGTATAGCTGGAATGTGAGCAACCTGGTGATCACCGTATTCAACCGTCTAGGTGAGGCCGTATTCCATACCACGCGCATGGAATCCTGGCAACCCGGTCCGGGGGTGGGTGATGATACTTACAGTTGGTTGATTGAGGCCATCGACTCCCAGGGTCGGCCCATCCGCCGCACCGGATTTGTGGCCGTGCTGCGGTGAAAAAATACCGCCCTTGCAGAGGATGCCCCTACCTTTACCCCCCGCGATCATGAAAACGCACATCAGAACACTGTTAGGGGTCTTTGTATCGGCCATGATTTTGGTTTCGTGTACAATTGAACAGACCTACCATTTCAGGGAAGACTTCAGCGGCACCTACATGATGAAATTCGACATGAGGGACATGGCCGCTTTAGGCGGGGCCGACAGCACTGTCACGGACACCACGTTTACGCCCGAAAGCCTCGCGAAAATACGCAACAAATACCTTCAGGTATCTGGCATCACCAGCGCCACGGCGACTTATCAGGACCATGTGCTGCAAACAGGGTTTGACTTTGACAGTGTCCGTTCCCTGAACGAAGCCACCGGCAAGAAAGACGAAGCGGGCGATGCCAGCGCTGGAGTCTATGTGTTCAGCCAGAGCGGAAAGGTTCTCACAATGAAAGTCAACCGCGAAGAGATGCAGGAATTCGATACTCCCGATATGGCACAAATGGGAGAAATGGTGACGTTCAGGTTCGTGGCTTCCTTCGATCGCACGATCAAACAAGTCAAGGGCGACGCCGCCGTATGGAACAAAGGTGATCAGCAGCTGATGATAGAATTTCCCCTGAAAGACCTCGTCGATAAAGGCAAGAATCTCGATGTGGAAATCCGGTTCAAGTAACGACAATCGCACCCCAAACAAAGGAGTTCATCACATGAGTTGGTTCAAGCGAATCAAGCAAGGTGTAACCACCAAGAGCAAGGAAAAGAAGGAAATCCCGGAGGGCCTCTGGTATAAATGTCCGGAGTGCAAGAACGTGATGACCTCTGACGAGCATGCAGCCAATTACTGGGTGTGCAGCAAGTGTGAGTTTCACGACCGCATCGGGAGTGCTGAGTACTTCAGCTTGCTGTTTGACGAAGGATCGGAGGAGGTAGCAGCTGGTCTTACCAGCGGCGACCCACTCACCTTTGTGGATACCAAGGCTTACACAGACCGGATCAGGAATACCATCAGCAAGACGGGGCTCGAAGACGCCATTCGCGTGGGCTACGGCCGCATGGAAGGCATTCCGGTGGTCATCGCCTGTATGGACTTTGCTTTCATTGGCGGCTCCATGGGCTCCGTAGTAGGAGAAAAATTTGCCCGCGGCGCAGATAAAGCCATCAAGGAAAACTGCGCCTTCATCTGCATTTCCAAAAGCGGCGGTGCCCGAATGATGGAAGCCGGTTTCTCTCTGATGCAGATGGCCAAGACCTCCGCCAAGCTCACCCAGCTGGCCGACCATCAATTGCCCTATATCTCTATTCTGACTGACCCCACGACCGGTGGCGTTACTGCCTCCTTCGCCATGCTCGGCGACCTCAATATAGCCGAACCCAAGGCCTTGATTGGTTTTGCCGGTCCTCGCGTGGTGAAAGAAACCATCGGCAAGGATCTGCCTGAGGGCTTTCAGAGCGCTGAGTTTGTTCTGGAAAAAGGATTCCTCGACTACATCGTGAACCGGAAGGAAATGAAAAAAACTGTGGCTCAGTCGCTCCGTATGTTTCTTCCCGAAGAGCATCCGGAGGTCCGTGAGGGCGAACAGTCCTGATGTCCTCGCGACCGGACGGAGTTTTTTCGTCCCGCCCGACCAAACTTCCTTACATTTGCACCCCCCAAAGAGCGTCCGCCTGAGCGGAAGCCTCGAAAGGACCACATAAAAATCACTTACACAAGTATTGGCATGTACCTGACTACAGAAACCAAAAAAGAGATCTTCGCCAAGCATGGCAAGTCGGCAACCGACACCGGTTCCGCAGAAGGACAGATTGCGCTGTTCTCTCATCGCATTAATCACCTCACTGAGCACCTCAAGGTGAACAAGAAGGACTTTAACACCCAGCGTGCATTGATTCGTCTGGTGGGTAAGCGCCGTTCACTTCTGGACTACCTTCAGAAGTCTGACATCATGCGTTACCGGGCAATCGTCAAGGAACTTGATCTCCGCAAATAAGCTTTCATACGCTGATTAGCGCAAGGGGCAATTGAACTCAATTGCCTTTTTGCGTTTCTGAATAGCCAGCCGCCATTGGAAGACGCCGAAGAAGGGAAAAGAACGAAACAAAGAAGCAAAACAAGAAGATGAATTACGATTTGAAAACCAAGACCATCGACTTTGGCGATGGCCGTGATCCGATCACGATCGAAACAGGTAAGCTGGCCAAGCAGGCCCACGGATCCGTAGTGGTTCGCCAGGGCGATACCATGCTCCTCGCCACAGTGGTGGCTGCCGAAAACGCCAAGGAAGGCGTCGACTTTCTTCCCCTCACGGTGGAGTACCGCGAGAAGTATTCATCCACCGGACGCTTTCCTGGCGGCTACTTCAAGCGCGAGGCCCGTCCGTACGACGATGAAATCCTCACAGCCCGATTGATTGACCGCGCCCTGCGCCCCATGTTTCCGGATGATTTTCATGCTGAGGTGCAGGTAATCGTCAACCTGATTTCTGCTGACAAGCGCAATAAGCCCGATAGTCTTGCCGGACTGGCCGCATCTGCTGCTATCGCTGTATCCGATATACCGTTCAATGGCCCCATCTCTGAGGTGCGCGTGGCCCGTATTGACGGACAGCTTGTCATCAACCCCACCTGGGAAGAGTTGGAGCGCGCTGATCTCGAACTTCTGGTCGCCGGAAGCGATGACAGCATTGTGATGGTAGAGGGCGAGATGAAAGAAGTGAGCGAGGCCGAGATGATTGTCGCCCTCGAAGCCGCACACTCCGCCATCCGCGTGCAGATTGCCGCACAGAAAGAGCTTGCCGCGCAGGTTCCCTCTTCCCATGTGAAGCGCACCTACAACCACGAGCCCAAGGATGAGGAGCTCAGGAAACTCGTGTGGAGCGAATGCTACGAGAAGTACCTCGCGGCCGCCATGAGTCCGTCAGGTAAAAAAGAGCGCAGTGCTTCATTCGCCCGGATTCAGGAGGAATTTGAAACCCGCTTTACTGAAGAGGAGAAGTCGGCCAAAGCCTGGCTTCTCGACAAATACGCTCATGACTGCCTCAAGGATGCCATGCGCAACATGATCCTCGAGAAGGGCATGCGACTCGACGGCCGCGATACCCGCACCATTCGCCCTATCTGGTGCGAAGTCGGTTACCTGCCCGGACCTCACGGGTCGAGCATCTTCACCCGCGGTGAAACCCAGTCGCTCACCACCCTGACCCTCGGCACCAAGCTGGATGAGCAGATGATTGACGGAGCCGTGCAGGTGCGTCATGACAAGTTCCTGCTGCACTACAACTTCCCGCCGTTCAGCACTGGTGAAGCACGTCCTATAAGGGGAACAGGCCGGCGCGAGATCGGCCACGGCAACCTCGCCCTGCGCGCGCTCAAGCCCGTTATTCCTCCCACCGATAAGTGTCCGTATACCATCCGCATCGTGTCCGATATTCTGGAGTCTAACGGCTCCTCTTCCATGGCCACCGTATGCGCCGGTACCCTCGCCCTGATGGATGGCGGTGTACCCATCAACGCGCCGGTTTCCGGTATTGCGATGGGACTCATCACCAATGCCGACAACTCGAAGTACACCATCCTGTCCGATATCCTTGGAGATGAAGACCACCTCGGCGATATGGACTTTAAGGTTACCGGAACAAGCAAGGGTATCACGGCCTGCCAGATGGACATCAAGATCAAGGGCCTGAGCATGAACATGGTTCGCGAAGCACTGGAACAGGCCCGCGAGGGACGCCTCCACATCCTCGGTGAAATGATGAAAACCATGAGTGAGCCACGTGAGGATTACAAGGCTCACGCTCCGCGGATTGTCACCTTCGACATCCCGACCGATATGATCGGTCCGGTGATTGGCCCAGGTGGTAAGATCATTCAGGAAATCCAGAAGACCACCGGCACCACGATTACCATCGAAGAAAAAGACGGTAAGGGCATTGTGGAGATCGCATCTGCCGACAAGGCCGGCCTCGACGCTGCTGTGAAGAAAGTGCGCAGCATTGTATGGCCACCGCAGGTCGAGATAGGCGAGATTTACGAAGGACCGGTAAAGACCATTCAGCCATTCGGTGCCTTTGTGGAAATTTTGCCCGGACAAGACGGACTGATTCACGTGAGTGAGCTCGAGTGGCGCCGTGTGGAAGACGTGAATGAAGTACTCAAGGTAGGTGAGCTTGTGAAGTTCAAAGTCATCGGACGCGATCCGAAGACCGGAAAGCTCAAGCTCTCCCGCAAGGTGCTCCTGCCCCGTCCGGAAAGGCCCGAGGCCAATAACTAACAGCCATTAAAGGTTAAATGGACTACAACCCGGCTAACCGATGAACCATTCCGGGACTTGACCCGTTAGGGATTCAGTTGACCCGAAGAGAACGACGCAACGAGAACGGATTAATTCACCCATGAGACAGCTAAAAATAACCAAGCAGGTCACCAACAGGGAAACTGCTTCCCTGGATAAGTACCTGCAGGAAATCGGGCGGGTGGACCTGATCACTGCCGAGCAGGAAGTCGAGCTTGCCCGGCGGATCAAGCAGGGCGATCAGGCCGCATTGGAAAAGCTCACCAAAGCCAACCTGCGCTTTGTGGTGTCAGTTTCCAAGCAATACCAGAATCAGGGCCTGAGTCTTCCTGACCTGATCAACGAGGGCAACCTCGGTCTGATCAAAGCCGCCCAGCGCTTCGACGAAACGCGCGGCTTCAAGTTCATCTCCTATGCCGTTTGGTGGATCCGTCAATCGATCCTTCAGGCTCTGGCGGAGCAATCGCGTATTGTTCGCCTGCCGCTGAACAAGATCGGCTCGATCAATAAGATCAACAAGGCCTTTGCGAAACTGGAGCAGGAGTTTGAGCGCCCGCCTACACCCGCCGAACTGGCCGAGGTGCTCGAGATGACACTCGATGAAGTGAAGCAATCCCTCCGCAACAGCGGTCGCCATGTATCCATGGATGCCCCGCTGAAAGATGGCGACGACAGCAGCTCCACCATGTACGACGTGCTGCAGACCAACGATACGCCGTCACCGGATACCGACCTGCTGCACGAGTCACTGCGTAAAGAGATTGAACGCTCCCTGCGCACACTCACCAGCCGCGAGGCCGATGTGATTCGCCTGTACTTCGGACTGAATGGGGAGCACCCGCTCACCCTCGAGGAGATCGGCGAGCGCTTCGACCTTACCCGCGAGCGCGTCCGGCAGATCAAGGAAAAGGCCATCCGCCGGCTCAAGCACACCAGCCGCAGCAAAATCCTGAAATCATACCTCGGGTAATCTGCTCATTCCGAAATCAAGCAACTCAAAAGCCCCGGACATCCGGGGCTTTTTCATGGCCAATACTCACCCACCCTTCTGATTCCGGCTCCTGAAACGGTTCACCCGATCCTGACGCAGCGCGGTATGCTTCGTCTTTCGTCCGCTTACCCGACGGCGCCACATGCGAAAACTGGAAGGCCTCATCTCCCGGCGCATGAGTTCAATCACATCCTGCTCACTCAAGCCGTATTGGATGCTGATCGCCTCAAACGGCGTGCGGTCTTCCCAGGCCATCTGAATGATGCGATCTGTATCCTCAGCCGACAGGCCGCCTTGCCGTTTTTGCTCAACTGACAGGGGATGCTCCATGTATGCCGCCATACCCGGAAGACCGGAGTATTCGCACGTGTTTGTGATGTGGGGATCCAACGGTGAAAACATAGGGCTATAACTCATAGCCCAGCCACGTGGTTCATCTGCCCCGCGAAGGCACAGGACTTTCACCAAAAAAAAATTGCACCTCCCCAGAGGTACGCCTTTTCCGCCCTATCTTCGCGGCCCTTCTTTCAGGTAGGTAATAACCTGAAATCCAATAGCGAAGTGTCCGGCTATCGGTTAACCAAACAAAAACCCTCCGGTTTGACAGGACATTCCCCCTGCGGGAAAACCGGATACAAGCAATTGCCAAATGGCTGAATCAAAACGAGTTAAGGCTGAAGAAGCCGAAGAAAACGCACCCCTCAGTGCTGCAGAGGAAACAACTGAAACCTCTGTTTCTGCTGAAGTGACGGAAGAGATCACCGAAGAGGTGGTGGCAGAAGTGGCCGAAGAGGAAGAAGCAGGTGCAGAAGAAACCCTGGAACTGTACAGCACGGCTGATGAAGCCGCGTACATGAACAACGGGGTGTTTGACTGGGACGCTTACGAAGCTGCCGGCGGCTATAAGGCCGACGAGCGGAAGCGTTATGACGACATCTACGAAAGAACCCTCTCCACCATCGCTGAAAAAGAGGTGGTTGACGGTACCGTGGTAAGCGTCAACAAAAAAGAGGTAGTCGTGAACATCGGCTATAAGTCAGAAGGTGTAATTCCGGTGACCGAATTCCGCTACAACCCCGACCTCAAGCCGGGTGATGTAGTACCTGTTTACGTAGAACAGCAGGAAGACAAAAACGGTCAGCTCAACGTATCACACAAGACAGCCCGCCTGTTCAGCGCATGGGGCAATGTGAACCGCGCACTCGAAACCGGTGAGATCATCAAGGGAGACGTGAAGTGCCGCACCAAAGGCGGACTCATCGTGGATGTATTCGGTATCGAAGCATTCCTTCCCGGATCACAGATTGACGTGAAGCCCATACGCGACTACGATATCTACGTTGGCAAAGTCATGGAGCTGAAGGTCGTGAAGATCAACAACGAGTTCAAGAACGTGGTGGTGTCGCACAAGGCCCTCATCGAAGCGGAACTCGAAGAGCAGAAGAAGCAAATCATGTCGGGCCTGGAGAAGGGTCAGGTACTCGAAGGTGTGGTGAAAAACATCACCAGCTACGGAGTATTCGTAGACCTCGGGGGCGTAGACGGTCTCATCCACATCACCGATCTGAGCTGGGGCCGCATCAGTCACCCCGAAGAGGTGGTTAAGCTGGACGAGAAGATCAACGTCGTTATCCTCGACTTCGACGACGAGAAGAAGCGCATTGCACTCGGACTCAAGCAGCTCACCTCTCACCCTTGGGATGCACTCCAGGATCAGCTTCAGGTAGGACAGAAAATCACCGGTAAGGTGGTGGTACTGGCCGACTACGGAGCATTCGTGGAAGTAGCGCCCGGTGTTGAAGGTCTCATTCACGTATCTGAGATGTCATGGAGCTCACACCTCCGCTCTGCCCAGGACTTCCTGAAAGTAGGCGATCAGGTGGAGTGCGTGGTACTCAATGTGGACCGCGAGGAGCGCAAGCTCAGCCTCGGTATGAAGCAACTGACCCAGGATCCGTGGGATGGTATCGAAGGCCGCTTTGGAGTTGGCGCCCGCCACACCGCCAAGGTGCGCGCATTCACCAACTTCGGCGTATTCTGTGAGCTGGCTGAAGGCATTGACGGACTGATCCACATATCCGACCTGAGCTGGAGCAAGAAGATCAAGCACCCGAGCGAGTTCTGTGCCATCGGCGACCCCATCGATGTCGTGGTTCTCGAACTGGACAAGGAAAACCGCCGCATCAGCCTTGGTCACAAGCAGCTTGAAGAGAACCCTTGGGATGTATTCGAATCTGTCTTCGCAGAAGGCACCAGGCACCAGGGCACCATCGTACGCAAAGAAGGTAACCACAGTATTGTGACCCTGCCATACGGTCTGGAAGGTTTCTGCCTGAACAAGAATCTCAAGAAGGCCGATGGCTCCACTGCCAAGGTGGAAGAAGCCATCGAATTCATGGTGCTCGAATTCAATAAGAATCAGCGCAAGATCAACGTATCTCACATCCACACCTGGAAGGAAGACGAACCGGGACTGGAAGCCCCTAAAGCCAAAGGAACCCGTCCGCAAAAATCAGCCGGCCCCGGTGACTCCAATGCCGTGAAGGCCGTTAATGCCCAGGTGGAAAAATCCACCCTTGGTGACATCGACGCCCTCGCCGCGCTCAAGGAAAAGATGGACGGTGATGATAAGCCGACGGAAGAATAATTTTCTTCGATGATCCTCTTAAATGGGCTGTCCTCCGGGACGGCCCATTTTTTTAGGGCCCCGGCTTATCCCCACCGTAACCCAAACATCTTCAGCGTGGTATAAAACCTTGCACGCCCCATCCCTACAGGCGAGGATATCATGAAACCCATTCACGGAACGCGCTCTGCAATTCTGCTCACCTGGACCCTCCTAACCCTGGCAGCAGATCTCGCCGGACAGTCCGATCCGGTGATCGATTGCCCCTCCGACCGGCTTACCGATAGCCTCATCGCGCATGACCCCCGGTGGGCTCGCAGCTTCTTCTATATGGAGCAAATGATCCAGGCCGCCAACGCCCTGCCCGGGGAAGAACGCTCCGACGCCCTGTATACCCTGCCGGTAGTGGTTCATGTGATCCACCTCGGCGAACCTGAGGGCACCGGCACCAATATATCCACCGCGCAGATCCAGTCAGCCATCAACGCACTCAACCAGGACTTCCGCCGCATGCCCGGCACCAATGGCTTTGGCAACGGTGTGGATGTGGGAGTCGAATTCTGCCTTGCTCAGCGTGATCCCAATGGCAACCCCACCACTGGTATTATGCGGGTGAACGGATCCTCTGTGACCAGCTATGCCTCAGCGGGCATATCAGCCGGACAAGGCACAGGAGCAGATGAAACAGCCGTGAAATCCCTGAGCGTTTGGCCCCGAACCAGCTATGTGAATATCTGGGTGGTCAACGAAATTGAAAATAATGATGGAGGAGCAGGTGTGCAGGGCTACGCCTATTTCCCTTTCAACAGCGTAAAAGACGGTATCGTAGTGCTTCACAATGCCTTCGGCACCACGGGCAACCTGAAGAGCTATACGAATATGAACCGCACCATCACACATGAGATGGGGCATTTCCTCGGACTCTATCATACCTTCAACGACACCAACAGTTGCAGCGCTGAAACAAGCTGCTCCACCCAGGGTGACCGGGTGTGCGATACCCCTCCTACCATCCTGAATTCCTCTTGCTCAGCGCCGGCTTGCAGCGGCAACCAACAAGTGGAAAACTACCTGGACTACACCAGCCAGAGCTGCATGGATATGTTCAGCCAGGGACAGAAAACGCGCATGCGCACCACCCTGGAAACCCAACGCGCAGGATTGCTCAGCTCACTCGGCTGCGACGCCGTGTTTGCTCTGGATGCCGCCATCACAGCCATTAACTCTCCCTCTGGCGCAAGCTGCAGCAATACCTATACCCCCGTTGTGACCCTTGCCAACTTGGGAAGCAACGCACTCACCGCCGCATCTATCCAGTATAATGTAGATGGTGAAGGGCTCAGCGCATTCAACTGGACCGGCAACCTGGCCAGTGGAACCAGCACCCAGGTGACCCTCCCGCTCATTACAGTGGCCATGGGAGCGCATACCTTCTACGCGTGGTCATCCAATCCCAACGGACAAGCTGACCAAAACAGCAGCAACAACCAATTCATCAGCAACTTCGAAGTAGCCAGTGGTGGGCAGGTTTCCCTTGTGGTCACCCTGGACTTCTTCGGTTCAGAAACCACCTGGGCCATCACAGGCACAGGAGGCGTGCAGATGGCATCCGGAGGACCCTATCCCAACAACCAACCCAATACTCAGCAAACGCACAACCTCTGTCTGCCGGCTGGCTGTTACACCCTTTCCGTGTTCGACTCCTTCGGCGATGGGCAGGGCCTCATCAACGGCAGCTTTACTCTGTATGATGATGACAATACCGTGCTGGCCGCTGCATCCGGTAACTGGGGCTCGCAGAGCACTCACTCCTTCTGTGTGACCGCCTCCACGCCTGCCGGCAATCCGCCGGTAGCCTCATTCACTGCAGGAGATGCCACGGTATGCATAGGACAGACCGTTTCCTTCACGAGCACGACTGCCAACACGCCCACCTCTTTCACCTGGAACTTCACCGGTGCCTCTCCTCCCACATCAACCCAGGCCAATCCCACGGGCATAGTATGGAACACCCCAGGACCCAAAACGGTAACCCTTACGGCCACCAACAGCTTTGGATCCCATACGTACACGTGCAGCAACTGTGTGACGGTGATCAGCGGACCCGCCGTGACCCTCGCCTCAACGCCCCCTGCGTGTGCTGGCACATCCAGCGGACAAGTGAGCAGCTCCGTGAGTGGTGGCAACGCTCCTTATGCCTTCAGCTGGAGCACAGGAGCTACAGGAAGCACGATCAGCAATCTCGGAGCAGGCAGCTATACGGTCACGGCTACAGATGCTAACGGTTGTGCAGCACAGCAGACCTGTACCCTCACCGATCCGGCACCGCTCCATACCGTGGTCTTCAGCTCTGATATAAGCTGCGCCGGATGGGAAGATGGAGCCGCCATCCTGAGTGTAACCGGCGGCACAGGGAATATCACCATCTTATGGAGCACAGGCGAAGAAGGCAACATGGCCACTGGACTGCAGTCGGGCGCCTACACGGTATCCGCCACTGATGACGTGGGATGCATCGCCAGCCAGAGCTTCATCATCACGGAACCCTCTCCCATTGAAGTCACCACCGAACTGGTCTCCGAAGAAACCTGCACAGGAAGTGACGGCTCAGCCGTGGTGAACGGGATGGGTGGCACCGGTGCTCTCAGCTACCTCTGGTCCAACGGCACCGAAGGCCAGCTCGCTCTGGGTCTCGATGCCGGAACGTATTTCATCAGCATTACTGACAGCTATGGATGTTCGGCGCAGGCGACCATAGCCATCCCTTACGCATGCATGCAGGAGGTTCCCGATACCCAGCTCAGCGCGAGCTCATGCGGCGCTATCGGACTGGACTCCGACGCCAGCATTGCATGTTATCCGGTGGATGGTGCAACAGGCTACCAGTGGCACTTTGAAGCCATTTCAGGACAATCCGCAGTGGAGGTTGAGACCGCAGAGAGCGTGTTGCCGCTCAACATGGTGAGCGGTCTGGAGTACGGACAGACTTACGCTGTGCGCGCACGTGCGAGAATAGAGGACACCTGGGGCGCCTATGGTCAGGAATGCGGTATCACCATGAATCCGGGTACGGATGAGATTGCAGGCGTAGCCTCATCATCGCATTCTGCAGGTACCATCCTGTTTTACCCAAACCCGTTCGAGGGCGAATGGCTGCGTGCCGATCTCTCCGGACTGGGCCGCGGACGTGTGGTCCAGGATATTCTGATTACCGATGCCCTCGGGCAATGGGTAGAGACCATCGCCGTGCACTGGACCGAAGGACAGGACGGCGAGCATATCCTGAAGCTCAGCAACCGACTGGCACCAGGCATCTACTTCCTGACATACACAGCAGGCGGATCCACCACGCAGCAAAAGCTGATCGTTCAATAATTCGGAAGAGAAGGGTGGAGACCAGGCCTTGCCTGGTCTGAGTAAAAGGCCCGTGGACTTAGTCCGCGGGCCTTTGAAATGTGTTGAGAAAGTACAATCAGCCGGAGCGTCAGCGGAAGAGCATGAGCGAGCCGGAAATTTCCTTCGGTTCCGGATCATGAATACTCTTCACCCGCAGGCGGTAGAGGTAAATACCATCTTCCACATAGAAATCGCCGTCCTGGTGTGAACCATCCCATACCTCTTCCGGATCTGTACTATCGAAGAGTTTCTGTCCCCAGCGGTTGAACACCATGAGGTGATAATCATCGGGGTCAATGGCATTGCTAACGAGTCCAAACACATCATTCGTCCCGTCGTTATTGGGCGTAAAGGAGTTGGGCAGGTAGTAGGCAAAAGGTTCTTTCTCGAAATACGCCGTGATGGTATCTGTTTCGTTGAACGCAACGGACATCATCGGTGCAATCACGTTCGGGGTGATGATATTGCCTGCTGATGATTCCCAGCCGATGAAGCGCCAGTATGCGTCAGGAGTTGCGAAGAAGTTCAGAGGAACATCATCTTCAAATTCACCGGACATCTCCGACCCGGTGACCAGGCCATCGGCAAACTGCACTGTTCCCGCAAAGGCGGGCTCCACCCTTACCGTGATGGTACTGTGGGGAATGACGGTGTACACCGCAACGAGGGTATCCTGCTCCAGGAAGGTCAGCTCGATATCTGCAGCGAACTCATCGGGTGTGATGACATGGTCATCCGCCTCCCAGTGAGAGAAGATGCTCCAGATGCTGGTGGGATCGGTAGCGAAGATGTGCGTTTGTTCGGCCAGCAGCACCTCCGTGTACGGCAGGGCGAGCAGCGTGCCATCCATAGCCACGGTGCCGGCTCCGGCCGGCTCCACCAAGACTGTGAGTGGGTAGTACGGAATGGTGCGGTACACAGCTACGAGTGTGTCATCGGCTGTGAGGGTGAAGTTGACGCTGGTACTGAACTCATCAGGAGCCAGCGCATGGTTGTTGAGTGTCCAGTAATCGAATTCGTACTGGACTGCTGTTGGTGCCGTGGTAAAGGCGTAATTCACATCACCGAGAACCTGATCAGTCCAGTTCAGGGTAAGCGGTGTTCCGTTCATCGTGATGGTACCGGCACCCGGGGGATCTGCCATGACGGTGAGTGAATAGTTCGGTATCCATTCAAAAACGGCCAATACGGTGTCGGATGTGCAGCTCTGCATGGTCACCGTGGCGGCAGTTGCATTGGGGTTCAGCGTGCTGTTGGCGGCCTGCCATTCCACGAATTCATACCATTCATTCGGGGTTACACTCAGGGTCACAGTAGCTCCCGGGTCGAAGGTGCTTTCAGCGGGATAGCTTGCATTCGCCGTTCCGTTCACCTCAATAGAGCCGGCTCCGGGGATATTGATATCCGTGGAGAGCACCAGGGGGCCTTCTTCAGGTGAACCGAAGATGGCCAGCAGCGTCACATCAGAACTGATGGTCATGGAGGTGGAATCGGCCAGCGGATTTTCGATGATAGCCGTGCCCGACACAATCTGCCAGCCCTGGAAAGTGCCGCAGAGCTGTCCGGCGTCTTCGATCAGTGCTTCAATCGGAATGGGAAGGTCGGCGAAGTAGGTGCCGGTCCACGGTGCATCAGGTGAACTGATTTCTGTTTGCACGATTTGCATCGTTCCTTCTCCTTCGATCTGGATCGTGACAGTATACGCTGTCACGTCATAGCAATCTTCCAGTCCGCCGATGATTTCATCTGCACAGCGTGCTTCGATGAAATCGCGGAGCTGCTGTAATTCACCTTCCCATCCGGCCACAGATCCTCCCCAGCGCTGACACTGGCGGGTCATTTCCGGCTCGATCACAGCTACCATGCTATCCAGCACAGCGAGCATGGTCTCACAGGAAAAGATTGTGTTGGAGTGCATCGCGTAGCGGTTGATGTAATCAGCCAGGAAGTCATCATTCTCAAACAAGGCGTTCAGCGCCGGCACATGACCTTGTCCGCCGATATTGCCCATGCCTTCAATCTGACATGGATCGGAAGTCGGTGCGGTGCTGGGAATACCCGTGTAGTTGATGTAGTGACCGAAGCTCGCATCCATATCCCAGAGCGCGTATCTCCAGCGGCGGGCATCTCCGTCGGGATGGCGGCCCCGCCACCAGGCCGTGTTCCAGTTCAGCCAGTCCATGGATACGATGTACGTGTTCAGGATGAAATAGTCAATCAGACTGTGCGTATTGTACTGCGTCAGCACATAGTCATAATTGGCCTGCACCGTCATGTCGTTGGTGGTGATGAAGTTCACCAGATCATACCAGTCGTTGCCTGAGCCGTAGTCCGCCCAGGTGCCACCCCATGTCTTGAGAAAGTCCACGAAGCCCTCGGGCTGGTCGTAGTAGTGATCGGTAAAGTCAATGTCATCCACCTTCTCGCGCATCTCATATACGCCCCAGTACTGTCCGTTCAGGTACACGATGCACGACTCCGTTTTGCGTTCATCGAGTTTGAGGTTACCCAGAATAGAAAGTTCATGCACATAAGCATCCCGGATATGAGCGCCAGGAGCAAAGGGGTAGTTGTCATTTGCTGCGGCCTTGAAGATGATCCGCTCATAGCCGGTTCGGTCGGAGTGATGAAAAATCGGGTGTTGGATCTCATTGTCGTATCCCATCGCATCGCGGGTGATATAGTCGAAACCGCGCTGGCCATAAGCGTTGGAGTCGTTACCGTGCTCATTGGAGTCGCCCCGCGCTTCAGCGAGGAAGGTTCCATCGGGGGCAAAGATTTCCACGGTACATACCTCATCTCCTCCCCACGCCCCGTTGCCGATCTGGTCGCCACTCACGGACACGGTATAAACGGCGTGCGTATCAGCCCCGAAGAAATAGGTGTTGGTAACCACAAAGCTCCTCAGGATACCCGACGTGGATGAATAAGCCACGGCCTTGAGCACGGTGGTAGAGTTCAGGTTGATGGGAGCCGAGTACACATTATCCGTATTGTCCGGATCTGTGCCATTGGTGGTGTAGTAAATCGTCACACCCGATTCCGGGCTGGAGAGTGAAACGCTGATTGGAGAAGCGTAGTAGCCCGCTTCCAGACTGAATACCGGACGAGCGGCATAGTAGGTGCCGTTCGGACCACTATTGGATGCGTTGGGAGACGGATCGGTGAAAATGACCCAGTTGGGCCCTCCATTGGTGGATCTTCCCCAGCTATGGTTGGCCTGATTCGGTGAAATATCATCAAAATCATAATTCTCCAGAATGACACCTGTCGGATCTGCGAAGACCAGATTCTCTCCATTGGTCTGCGTGACTTTGAAGTCGGTGTTGAGCTGGCCGAGGTAATCCGGATCATAGTCGCCTGTGCCGGAGAGCAGAATCAGGCGGTAGCCATTGGCTGGTACTGTGGTTCCCGCGGGTATCTCCCAGTTAGTCGGATTGAGCTCGTTATCACTGAGCCAATACCCACCGATGTTGAATGGGGTTGAGCCGGGGTTGTAGAATTCAACCCAGTCTTCATTCTCTCCGGAAATAATGTAGTCGGAATAGTTGGCTGCGCAAAATTCATTGATGACCACCTGAGAGGTGACACTGCCCGAAAGGCACATGATGGCGATCAACAGGTAAAACGGTTGCAGATGCTTCATACAGGTTATCCAGGTTTCCAAAGGCTGTCTTACTTTGTAAGACAAATAAGTCCTCCGGGGGTTGCACGGGCGGTTCGGTTTCCCTTCCACCGGAGGTAGGTTTACAAATATACCTGCCCGTTACCCTCCTCACTTCTCCGGTTCGATTCCTCTTCATCCAAATTTGTGTGCAATCCTCCGAAGCTTACCTTTGGCCACGAAATTCAGATTACATTATGGGACACGACGCAAATCATCACGAGCACCACGAAGCAGAGCAAAACGAAATCGGAGGTCCGGTCACCTTCGCGCTGGTCTGCCTGGTACTGGCTATCGTGGTAATCTACTTCCTGGCGAAGTAAGCTCTTTCCTTCGGCAAGCGCGCTTGCAGCGCATGGATATCACGGTCGGGTACCGCCCACCAGGGTCATCTCCTCCAGGAGATAGCCCGCTCCGGCGTACACATCTATGACCCACAGCACGTAGCGGATATCCACCATGATGTTCCGGCATATTTCGGGGCTGTAAAGGATATCGCTCATGGTGCTCTCCCATGACCGGTCGAAGTTGATGCCTGCCAGATGGCCCTGGTCATTGAGCGCGGGAGATCCGCTGTTTCCGCCGGTGGTGTGGTTGCTGGCCGTGTAGGCGACGTGGAGGACACCGTTGTTGGCATAACGTCCGTATTCTTTGTTTTCCAACAGCTCTATCATTCTCTCCGGCAATTCGAAGTCGGGGTTCTTCGGATCGTACTTCTCCAGTATTCCATCTGCCGTGCTGTACCACAGGTAGGCCATACCATCGCGGGGCATGCTGCCTTCCACCTTGCCGTAGGATACGCGCAGGGTGCTGTTGGCGTCATTCCAGTACTTCTCCTTCGGAAATGTTTCGCGGTACACCCGGACATACCGGCCCATCAAGTCATCATGCGCGAGATTGAAACTCCGGAAACCCGGGTTGAGCGTGGCATCAAAGAGGGCATCAGCTTCCTTGCCGATCCTGAAAACAGGATCTTCCGCGAGTTTCTGAATCGTTTTTTTGGATGGGCTCCGGAGTGCTGCCTCCAGGGCCTCCCGCGAGCGGAAGGCGCTGCGCCCGTATATCGCGGTGGCTGCCCGCTGCCAGTCGCTGCTGCCCTTGGGGAGCCAGCCCATGAGGATGGAAGGCCCATGAGTTGCCTTCACATGGCTGGTATAGAGGGGCGCAAGGGCGGTAAATACTCCCGTTTCGACATCCAGATTAAAGTCATCGTAAAAGGAAGCCGCTGATTTGTTCAATTCGGCCAGCTTGCCCTCCAGTGTGCCATCTGCTTTCCAGGTGGCCCAGTTGTCCACCAGATCTGCATATCGCTGGGCGAACATGAACAGTTCGGGGCCGTAGTAGAAAAACTCCACAAAGCCGTCCCGGGCCAGCAGCAGATCGCCCTGCTCCCTGTAGAGCGTCCCGATCCCGCTGAGGATAGCCTGATCCTCCGTGCGGCGGGTGGGTGTGATGTAGGCGGTAACCGCAGCTTCTTTTGTGCGCTTCAGCCCCAGTGCATCAAAACGCTCCAGCCCCATCTGCTGGCCGATCCATTTTTTCCACGCATTGGCGATGTTGCTTTGCTTGGAGGTATACTGGATGCGGATGGCGTCCGAACTGCGCATCAAGCGGTCCATCACATCGAGAGAAGCCGTGCGCATTTCAATGCGCATGGGATTGCTCCGGTTCATCACATAGTCAACTGCGTAGCTGGTGAGTAAGTGCTCCGTGCGACCGGGAAAGCCATATACCATCGAAAAATCACCTTCCTTCACCCCATCCAGTGATACTGGAAAATGGTGGGCCGGCGCATAGGGCTGATTACCCGGATCGTATTCCGCCGGCTTATTGTCAGCATTGGCATAGACCCTGAACACACAAAAGTCGCCCGTGTGCCGGGGCCATACCCAGTTGTCGGTATCTCCGCCGAATTTACCGATGCCCGCGGGCGGTGCGCCCACCAGCCGCACATCGAGGTAGGTGGTGGACACCACCACGATGTACTGATTGCCATAATTGAATGCGCGCACAACGGCATCCGCGCCGAAATTCTTTCGGTACTCCGACTCGATGGACGCCTTGTTAGCCGAGCGGATCAGCTCAGCCTCAGCAGCCGTCTTGCCCTCGGTGCCATTGAGCATGCGGGTGGTCACATCATCCATCCGGTTGATGAAGGTGATCTTGAGTCCGGCACAGCGCAATTCTTCTCCGGCTGTTTTCGCCCAGAATCCATGGGTGATGTAATCGTTCTCCACCGTGCTGTGCGACTGGATATAACCGAGTCCGCAGTGGTGATTGGTAAAGAGTAATCCTTTGGCCGATACCATCTCTGCTGTGCACCCTCCGCCGAAGAGGGCAATGGCATCCTTGATACTGCCCTGGTTCACGGAGTACAGGTCCTCCTCCGACAGCTTCAGGCCCATGGCCTGCATATCGTCAAATGCTGCACCCAGCATACCGGGTATCCACATCCCTTCTTTGGCGCGGGCGCCGAGGGATGCCAGCATCGCCACACAGGCGAAAAGAAAACGAAGTTCAGATATCATCATGCTTGAGAATAAACCAGTAATAATAGCCCCATGAGGCGAAGATGATTCCGGCGATAACCGGCGCGACAAAGAAAGCAAGCGGCCGCTGCTCGTCTTCCGGCATGTGCTGCTGCTCGATGTATTTGTACACCGGTATGGCGATCACGAATGCGCAGAACACGAGAAACAGGATGTTATAGACCTGATTGACACCTTTGGCCACCTTGTACCAGCGGCTTTCGCGGAATTCCCCGAACGGCTGGCGGGCATAACCGGCGGCGCGCTCTCGCGCGGCTTCCTGCTGATAGCGCAACCACTCGCGGTAGATGTGCTCACGGCGGGCGAGTTCTTCCGCCGAAAGAGGGCGTGACACCGATGTTCTGCGGTCGCCTGCCCGGCGATCAGGATCCATCAGATACTCATATGCTTCGTGTACTTCCATGAAGCGCGCGCGCGCATCCGGATCTGGATTGAGATCCGGATGGTACTGCTTGGCCAGTGTGCGGTAGGCCCGCTTGATGGACTCTTCATCCGCACCGCGCTCCAACCCGAGCACCGCATAGTAGTTTTTCATGGATGACAAAACGGGTGTAAGATCGGATATTTTGCCCCTGCACGCGAACATATGGAGCGGCTACCTTTGGGCCATGACCATTGACCTGCGCAGTGATACTGTAACCCTCCCTACTCCGGCCATGCGCGAGGCGATGTTCCGGGCGGAACTGGGTGATGATGTGTTTGGCGAAGATCCTGAGGTGAATGCCCTGCAAGAGGAAGCAGCCCGGATGATGGGCAAGGAAGCAGCACTCTTCTGCTCCAGCGGTACACAAACCAACCAGGTGGCTATTGCGGCCCATACACATCCGGGCGATGAGGTGATCTGCTCTCCCCTCTCCCATATCTACCTCTACGAGGGCGGCGGTACCATGGCCAACAGCGGAGTAAGTGTGCGCTTTGTGGGTAATGCGCGGGGGATGTTCACAGCCGACGATGTGGCCGCCGCAATCAATGATCCGGATAATGCACACCTCCCCCTCTCAAGGCTGGTTTCGGTTGAAGATACCGTCAACAAGGGCGGAGGAGCGGTATGGGACCCTGAGGCCCTGAAAGCGATCTCGGCCACCTGCCGGGAGCGCGGGCTGGCCCTCCACTGTGATGGTGCCCGGCTGTTCAATGCGCTTGCCGTCACAGGCATGGACCCTCAGGCCTATGGCGCACTTTTCGACTCCATCAGCCTCTGCTTGTCCAAAGGCCTCGGCGCCCCCGTGGGAAGTGTGCTGCTGGGATCCAGGGAATTCATCCGCAGCGCTCACCGCATCCGCAAGCGCTTCGGCGGAGGCATGCGCCAGGCAGGCTTCCTCGCAGCGGCCGGACGATATGCCCTGGGTCATCACGTGCACCGCCTCGCGGAAGATCACAACCACGCGAAGCGCATGGCCGAAGCATTGGCGCAGTTGCCCTGGGTGCGTGAGGTGATGCCCGTACAAACGAACATTGTGATCTTCTCGGTGGACGGACATTCTGCTGCGGAGTGTGTGAAATGGTTTGCCGACCGCGGCATCCTGTGTTTTCCGTTTGGTCCGGACAAGGTCAGGATGGTATTCCACCTCGGAGTGAACAGCAGCATGACAGAAGAAGCCATCCGCAGAATCATCATCGCAGCATAGGGTGATCAGCGCACCACGAGGCGCTCCAACCAGGCAGCAGACCCGGCTTCTATGCGGCAGGTGTACAAGCCAGGAGCCAGATGCGGACAGACAGTCCACACCACAGCGCCTTCCGGTGAAGTGCCCGTCCAGGCCAATCGGCCCGAAGCATCATACACAATCACCCGATGCGGTTCACGCAGAGTAAAGCCCATGCTAAAAAGACCATCTGTGGGATTGGGATAAAGTACCGGACGAGCATCCACACGCTCCCGGACGCCCACACAATCCTCCACCGTAATCGAGATGGCATCGGCGGCCGTGCAGCCATCATCGGTATTCACATTCAGGATATAGGTGTACTGGCCTGGATCCATCGTCGCTGAATTGACCACCAGGAACTGATTCTCCGAGCCATCTTGCCAGGAATAATTCATGCCGGGCGGACCGGAAAGCACGAGCACATCGTTCAGGTTGCGGCACAAGATGGCATCCGCCCCCAGGTCCACCTCCAGGTTATCAAGCGCCTGAAGCGTGTAAGAGGCGGCATAGTCACATCCATTGTCATCTTCAATGGACAGCGTGTATTCACCCGGTGCCAGACCGTCGGGGTCTTCTTCCGTGAAGGCAAAGCCATCCGGGCCCTGCCAGATAAAACTATAGCCGGGTGTAGCGCCTATAACCGTCAGTGCAATGGCGCCATTTTCGGACAATGGGCAGTCCGGCTGGGTAAACTGGGCTGATACACTGAACGGTTGCGGAACCGTGATTACCCACGAAGCCGTAAGCACCGTGCCGCAGGCGGTGGTGGCGGTAAGCGCATAGGTTCCACCAGTCAGTCCGGTGATGAAGTTGGACGAGCTGGTAAATCCGTCCGGACCAGTCCACGATGTGGTGAAGTCTGAACCCGCTCCTGTGATATAAGGACGAATCAATCCGTTGCCCTGCTCTCCCTTGTTCAGTGGACAGGCCACCGGACTGACCTGCGCGCTGAGTGTCACAGGGCCAGTGTAGGTTTCCACTTCCAGGGCAATATTTCCCGTCTGCGCGTTGTACCCATCAATCTGAATGTAGTACGTCTGCCCCTCCTCGAGGCACGATGCATAGCACAGTGAAGAATAGACCTGTACTGCGCACCCCCCAAACATATCGTCATTGGAGGACACCAGCTCAAACGTATCCCAATCCGAGCAATCCGTGGCCCGCCATATCGCCATCTGGGTATCGAAGCCATTGCCCGCCACGCAAGTTGAGAATCGATAGGCTGTGCTGGCGGTAGCCACAAATCTCGCCCACACCGAATTGGACAGTCCACCCTCGCACCATAGTCCGTATACCGCACAATTGCCTGCAGCAGGTCGTGGCTCGCCGAGGGATGCCAGCGCATTCGCATTATTCATGGTAACCGCCGGTCCATCCGGAGTGACGTCGAGGGCATTGCAGGGCATGTCGTAGTCAGGCACATTGCTCGCACCGGCTGTGAAGGTCCAGGTATTGCCGAATCCCGTTCCTTCATAGATGTTGGTGAGCGCGCCGTTCTGCAGCAGCTCAATCGTGAGTCCTCCGTCGCCGTAGCTGTCCACGAAGATGATCGAATAAACCTGTCCCTCTGCGAGGCAGAATGGTCCTTCGGTATAGGCACTGTTATTAGCATAGCCGTTGGCACTGTTGGCCGACGCCGTGCCGGCGCATCCCACATTCAGGTTGGCGCCCTGGGCAATAAATCCAGGTCCGCAGCCACTATCCGCAGCTCGCAGCTGCCAGTAGGTCTCATAGGCCCACGCGTCAGTGTGGATGATCAGGTTCACTTCCACCTCGCCATCGGCGCATTGTGAAAGAGCGGGAACAGAAAACATGAGGCAGCAGACCAGTCCGATTCGTGCAGGTTTCATGGCAGAAGATTTGGCATGGCGAATATATAGGGCAGGAGCATCCTTTGCAGGGTGCGCTCCCTGCAGGAGTGCCCGGCCAATCAGAAAGGAGGGTAAGGCCGCCCGTGTATCACCGTGTTTGTGCGCATGGCAAGTTCCCTTCAGCCTCGTCTCAAACCACCTACTTTTGCGCCGACATGAAAATCCTCCCCGGCAAGATCCAACGGCTGCCCGTATTCCGCAGTGACGAAAAGCCCTTTCTGCTCGGCGATGAGAAGCATCCCGTTCCACTGGCCCGTGGCGAGCGCCTCCCCCGGCCCGATGAACCGCAGGAACTGGAGGTATTCATCTACTACAACGAAGACCGCGAACTGGAAGCCACGCGCAAGCTGCCCTCCATCGAGGTGGGCGGAATCGGGAGCTTCCGCATCCGCAATGCCAACGACCTGGGTGCCTTCATTGATATCGGCATGCGCCGGGATATCCTCCTTCCGGTTCGCGAGCAGCGCATGCCTGTGGAGGAAGGACGCATGACCCTCATCACCCTGCAATGCGATCAGGTGCACCGCAGACTATTTGCCAGTACACGCTTCACCTCGTGGTTCGATAATACCGATATGCGACTCGAACGAGGTGATGAGGTGGAACTCGTGATTGCCGATAAACTCGATGCAGGGCGCCGGGTGATCGTGAATGCACGCCACATCGGCATCCTGTTCACCCAGGAAGTGATCGGAAAAATTCATGAAGGCGCCCGGGTAAAAGGCTATGTGCGGAAGATCGAAGGCAAGGACCTCATCGTAAGCATGCAGAAGGAAGGCCGCGAACTGATAGAGGATGCCGTGGGACGACTGGTCGAATTCCTCCGGCATCACAAAGGCTATGTGCGCCTTAATGATGAAAGCGACCCCGATGAGATCAAACTGCGCCTGCGCATGTCAAAGAAAACATTCAAAAAAGCCATCGGTCAATTGTACAAAGAGCGAAAGATCACAATGACCCGGTTTGGCATCAAACTCATCAGCCCCCCGGGAGCTGAACATACCTGAATCTGTGTTCTCGTCCATCACGAAATATATCCGCACTATCCGCTACGGCCTCGGGCTGGAGATGGGGATGTACGCCAACCGGGAAAAAGGCGACCTCATCCTGATGTACCACAATATTTTTCCGCACAGCTTGCCCGGGCTCAACGTGCGGAATATCGGACAGCGCGAATTTTCCGAAGAACTGACCTACCTCAGCAAGCGATTCCGCATCGTGAGTCTTGCTGAGATGATGGAAACACCCGCTGACGGCCGGCGACTGGCCATGACCTTCGACGATGGGCTGGCCAACAATATGAAATACGCGCAGCGTATCCTCGAACAGCACCGCGTGCCGGCCACCTTTTTCGTGTGCACGGCATACCTCCGCGGGCGGTCCATCCTCTGGCCCGACCACCTCGCCATGACCGGATTCCACACAGGCCAACCCATCGAATGGAAAGGAGTAACCTATCGCCGCCGCAAAGCCAACCGCTATATCAGCGACGAGGGCAAACGCCTCACCCATGTGCTCATGAAAGAACCCTGGAGCGAACTCCAGCGATTCATGGACAGCAGCGAAGAACAAACCGGATACAAACCCTCGGATGATACCCGCCACGAATACCGCTGGCGTGTGATGCGCGCCGAAGAAGTGCGCATCATGGCTGAAAGTCCGTTTGTAGAAATAGGCAGCCACGGCATCACCCACGCCAACTTCAGCATGCTGACTCACGAGGAAGCCCGCACCGAACTTGCCGAGAGCAAGTCATACCTCGAAAGTGCCAGCGGAACTCAGATTCATTCCTTTGCCTGGCCCTTCGGCATCTACACTTCCCATGCCGTGCAACTGGCTCGGGAATGCGGCTATACCCGGCAGCTCGCCGTTGCTCTCCGTGAACAGGATGCAGAAACACATAGCCTGCTGCACCCGCGCACCGGATTGTTCAATGACCGCTCGTGGATCGAGCGTATGCACCTGGTGAACAAGACCTTCGCAAACCTCTCCTGAAGCTGTACGTTCTTTGTGTCATGCGCAGCCCCGGTACATGGCATCCCTCCTTCGTGCAGCAGCTGCCCGATGGCCGCTTTGCCGCGAACCTCGGGGCGGTATACGGCGGATCACAGCATATCACGACCCTGCAGGTCAACGCGCTGGTACCGCTCATCCGCCAGCATGCCCGGGGCGAACTGCTTGACGCCGCCTGCGGACAACTACCCTACATGGAAGTGTATCGTCCGCTTACCACCGGCATCACCTGCACCGACCTGGACAACCAGCACCCCCATGCCGATGTGGCTTGCGACCTGAACCATCGCTGGCCTTTTGCCGAACAAACATTCGATACCATCCTGCTCCTCGATGTGATCGCACATCTTGAGCACCCCGCGCACGCCCTGAAAGAGGCCGCCCGATGCCTCAGACCCGGCGGCAAACTCATCCTCTCCACACCCTTTGCCTACTGGATTTCCATGTTTCCCGACGAGTATTACCACCCCACTGGTACAGCACTGCGCCTGATGAGCGGGCAGAGCGGCATGCACATACTGCACCTCGAACCATACGGTGGATACCCCGATGTGCTGCTGGACACCCTCAACAAGGGAGCCGCTTCAGGATGGCGAAATCGCCTCTTCCGGATGTTCAAATCACAGGTGATAAAAACCCGCTGGTACCGGAGATCAAATGAAAAAACCCGGTATTCTTATCCCCTCGGCTACACACTCGTAGCGCAGAAGGTATGACCGCACAGGAACAATGGTCGGCACTGCTGACGCAGTTTTTTGTCTTCGATCCGAAGTCGCCGTTCATCTTCACCTCTACTCTCTTCTGGATCTTCTTTGCGGGAGTATTGCTGGCCGATGGCTTCCTTCACCGGCGCACCCTTGCGCGCAACTTCTTCCTGTTTGCCGTCAGTCTCTTTTTCTACTACAAGACCACCGGATTATTTTTCCTCCTGCTTGTTTATACCGCCGCATGGGATTACCTCATGGCTATCCTCATCCACCGGGCCAGATCAGCCACCATGCGCATGGCATGGCTGATTGCCAGCGTGGTGATGAACCTCGGCGTGCTCTTCTACTTCAAATATGCCTACTTTTTTACCGACGCGTACAACGCGGTAGCGGGCACCCACTATCCCGTATTCAACTGGCTGGCGCATTGGAGCAACGGCTTCTTCGGCACCCATTTCACCGTGAGCAAGATCATTCTGCCCATCGGAATTTCCTTTTTTACCTTCCAAAGCATCAGCTATACGGTGGAGGTGTACCGAGGCAAACTGCGCCCTCTCACCCGCTTTACGGACTATGCCTTTTTTGTATCCTTCTTCCCACAGCTTGTGGCCGGTCCAATTGTACGGGCCTCTGATTTTATTCCCCAGATCAACAAACCCTATGAACTCACGAGGCAGATGCTCGGCATGGGCGTATTCTGGATCCTGAACGGACTGCTCAAGAAGATTATTCTGAGCGACTACCTGGCGGTGCAACTCATTGACCGCGTGTTCGACAATCCCGCGGTGTACTCCGGCTTCGAGAACCTGCTCGCCATCTTCGGGTACAGCTTACAGGTATATGCCGATTTCAGCGGATACACCGATATCGCCATTGGTGTGGCGCTGCTTCTCGGCTTCCACCTCAACGCCAACTTCAACTCGCCCTACAAAGCCACCGATGTATCCGACTTCTGGCGGCGATGGCACATCTCCCTCTCCACCTGGCTTCGCGATTATGTGTATATTCCCCTTGGTGGCAACCGCAAAGGATCCATCGTATCCTATCTCCTGCTGGGCTTTTTTGTAGCGCTGGTAGCGGTGCTTAGCCGGTCATGGCTCGTGCTCGCCATAGCAGCCGGCTGTATGGCGGTACTGATGGTAGCCGGCTTGTGGATCGCCCCGTTTCGCTCCTGGCTCAATACCAACCTCAACCTCATGCTCACCATGCTGCTGGGCGGTTTCTGGCACGGCGCAAGCTGGAACTTCATCATCTGGGGCGGGCTCAACGGGCTCGGACTGGTCATGTACAAGGCCTGGAAACACATCAGTCCGTGGCGAGATACAAGCAAGTGGTACTTCCGGGCCTGGTCCATCCTGCTCACCTTTTCGTTCATCTCCTTCACGCGGGTCTGGTTTCGCTCCGGCAGCAGCAGTGGATGGAATGAGATGGAAAAGACGCACGACATCAGCAGTGAATTCAGCTCGGCGCTGGTGATGCTGGACCGCATCTTTCTGGGCATGGACCTTCGGGTGGTGCCCCGGGTGATGGCCGCATACTGGCCGGTAGTGCTGGTATTTCTGGCGGGTATGATCATCCACTGGCTGCCTGAGGCCTGGAAGCAGCGCTATCGCGCCTGGTTTGCCGGATTGCCATATGGGGCCATGGCGTTCATTGCCTTTCTGGCGGTAGTGCTCGTATATCAGGTATTATCGGCCGGCACGCAGCCATTCATCTACTTTCAGTTCTGAACCCCTCAGCGGCCATCGCGGACAAACTGGAAGTCGATCCGGTACACCCCTTCTTCCCGCGGGCCTTCCACGAACGAGACCAGACTATCTGTGCCGTTCAGCTCATAGACGATGCGCGTGGGGAAATCGTGCCCGGGATTGACAAACTCCACCCGCTCGCGAGATTGCCGGTCCATCCGGAAGGGAATAATCTCCGGATTAGAAGGGTCGCCGCCCTGGGCGTAATAGGTCATCACCCCGGCAGAGTCAGGCGCAATGCGGAGAAACTCGATGAACGTCGTATCGCCCGATTCCAGGATATAGCCCCTGCCCTTCAGCTCCTGCTCACCAGAGCGCTGCCATTCCTCAAAGCGGAAGCTGCGGTCCTGGATATTCTCCCAGCGCCCGGTGAGCCGGCCGAAGTCAAAGGACCCGCCCTCAACCGAAGAGGGAGCACAACCCGTCAGGGCCGCAAGAGAAGCCGCAAGCGCGGCAATACACAATCGGCTCACCAGGCAAATCTAATTCATTGGCCGACACCTCAGCCGTATGATCCCTGAGCGGGAGCCAGAGGTAACCAGAACAGGTGGAGCGCGCGAAGGAAGCCATCCAAACCCGGTGCATCTTTGCCTGACCACATGGAGTTCGTGCTCATCATCCTCGTGGCCCTGGCCGGGGCTTTCCTGAGCTTTTTCAGCGGGTTCGGACTGGGCACCCTCTTGCTGCCCGCCTTTCTGGTTGTGTTTCCGCCACCCGTTGCCATTGCCGCCACCGCTGTAGTGCATATGCTCAACAACCTGTTCAAGCTTTTCCTTGTCGGGCGCTATGCCCAGCGGCAGGTCCTTGCAGCCTTCGGCATCACGTCGGTAATGGGTGCATGGCTCGGAGCACAGGGCATGGAAACTCTGGCCGCTTCAGACACGCGCTATGCCTGGAGCCTCGGTGCGCTGCATGGAACCGTGGCGCCTGTCAACCTCGTGGTAGGCCTGCTGATCATCCTCTTTGCTTTACTGGAAAGCTGGAAGCGCTTTGAGCAACTCGTGGTTCCGCGAAAGTGGTTCCCCGTTGGCGGCTTCGTAAGCGGTTTCTTCGGCGGGCTCAGCGGGCATCAGGGTGCCCTGCGCAGTGCTTTCCTGATGAAGTCGGGCATGAACAAAGAAGCCTTTATGGGCAACCGCGTGGTGCTCGCCTGCATGGTGGACCTCACGCGCATAGCTGTATATGCAGGCATGATCCGGACGGGATGGAAGGATATGAACCCCGCCATGGTACTTCTGGCCACGCTGGCAGCGTTCACGGGAGCCTGGTTCGGCAACACGTACATGAAAAAAGTGGAACTCGGCTTCATCAACCGCATCGTGATCATCAGCCTGCTCCTCTTTGGCGCAGCCATGAGCCTGGGGCTCGTCTGATCTACCGCCTATCCCCCTCCTTTGCTTCCCCTCTCTCATTCTGGCTCTTTTGCCTGGCACTCCGGGCTTACAAAAATGCCTCACTCAAATCCAGGCTCGCCTCATCTTTGATGCACGATCTCTTGACCTTATGCCAAGCCTTCTCACCAACACCGTCATCCTGCTGGTATCCATCACCGCAACAGCATCCGCGCAGACCGTGAAGCTACCCGACTCGCTCGTGATCAGCGGATACCTGGAGACCTACCTGGCCGCCCATACCGACAATGACCGCGAACGGCCGCCCTTCTTCTACTCGCATCACCGCACCAATGAGGTTAATCTGAACCTCGCCTTTATCCGCGCCGCGTTCCGGGATCAGCGCGTACGCGGCAACCTGGCCCTCATGGCGGGCACCTATACCAACCAAAACCTGGCCTCCGAGCCCGGCGTGCTGCGGAACATCATGGAGGCCAGCGTCGGCGTCAACCTTTCCAGGCAAGGCGATACGTGGATCGAGATGGGCGTGTTCCCATCGCACATCGGCATGGAGAGTGCAATCGGACGCGATTGCTGGAACCTGACCAGGAGCATTGCGGCCGACAATACACCGTACTATGAGGCGGGCATCCGGCTCCTGCGCTATTCGGCCAATGGCAAGTGGCTGCTCAGCCTGCTTTACCTGAACGGCTGGCAAACCATCCAGCCCAACTCCCGCTCCGGGCTGCCCGGCATTGGCCACCAGGTGCAATACACACCCAGCGAACGCGTACTGCTCAACAGCAGTTCCTACGTATCCCGCACAACAAGGCTGGCCGACCAGCCCATGCGCTATTTCCACAACTTCTACAGCCAGTTCAGAATCCGGCCCAAGCTTTCCGCAGCCCTCGGCTTTGATATCGGTATGGAAAATGAGCGACTGGATGGCCGGCCACGCGGCATCTGGATTTCACCGCTCGCCATGGTGCGCACGCACTGGCAAGGGCGCTGGCAGCTCGGCGGGCGACTCGAGTACTACTCCGATCCCGGGCGTATCATCATCGACATATCTCCAGAGCACCCCTTTGAGGTAGCCGGATGGTCAGTGAATCTGGATTACCTCGTGGGCAGCCGGCTCATGTGGCGCAATGAGGTGCGCGGCTTGCATGCGCCCCATGATTTCTTTGATGTGAATGACCAGCCCTCATCCACCTATCTGCTCTGGAGCACGGCTATGGCGTTTAGTTTCTGAGGAACACCCACCGGTCAGTCCGGACAAAACCAACTGATATACTCCCCTGCCCTCGGATAGCCCGCCGACTGGCTGTAGTGCAGATCTGCACAGCCCTGCTCCGGAGCATAGGCCATGAGGTGCGCCAGACCGCGGTTGAACAGGGCCTCGCCGTATCCCGGATCCAGAGCCACGGCCCGGTCGTAGGCTTGAACCGCTGAACGGTAATCTCCGAAAAGAAGGTGGATATTCCCCTTCAGATTCCAATGGCCCGGACTTTCGGGTTCCAGTTGTATAATCCGGTTCGCATCTTCGAGCGCCTGGTTGTAATTGCCCATCATCTTGAAGGTAAATGCACGATTGAACAGCGCGGAAGTGAAGAGACTGTCCGTATCCAACGCCTGGTTGTAATCATCCAGGGCGCCACTGGTATCCCCTCCCTCCTTGCGCAGCATGGCGCGGGAGAAATAGGCCACTCCCATATCGCGGGAAAGGCTGATGGCAGCATTCAGATCCTCCAGAGCCCTGGTCTTATCCCCCAGACAGCGGTGCGCACCGGAGCGGTTGAAATAGGGCAGGTAGAACGTGGGGTCAGCTTGTATCGCCCGATCGAAATGAATCAAGGCCGCGTTGCAATCCCCTGTCTGCATAGCTGCAAGACCAAGCAAATCATGCGCAATGGCCCTTCCCGGCGATACCAGCAAGGCACTGTCCGCATAAGACCGGGCGGCGGGAAGGTCGCCAAGAAGCAGATAAACCAAGGCTATGCGCTCGTGTTCATAGCCCTTTTGCATCCCTGCCCGCGCCAGACTGTCGAGCTGCAGCAAGGCGAGATCGTAGTGCCCCTGGATAATGTTCAGGTCCACGTGCTGATCCGACTGATACAGCGCGAGCTGATCACCCGGATTTCCCTGCATAGCCCGGATGGGTTTGCCGGCGAGCATACCAATCGCTGCGCGCGGATCATAAATATAGGTTGCGTAAGGATTGAGCGAAATGGCCTGCCTGTAGTCGGTTTGAGACTCCCGCTCACGGCCAAGCATCTGATGCAGTGTGGCCCGCTTCATCCACGCATCGGCAAAGGCTTGATCCGCTTGCACAGCGAGATTGTAGGAAACCAAAGCATATTCCCAGTTGCCCATACGCAGGTGATTGTCTCCGTCGCGAATGTGTCGGATCGATTCCAGCCGGGCTGATTGTTGGGTATAGCCGGCAGTGCTGCATAAGACCAGAATCAGAAGCAGGAAAATGGGTTTCATGATGAACGCTTTACTTCTGTAAACAAAGAAATACCCACTCAGGTTCCGCAGCCACCATGCTAACGCTGACAGCAATCACTCGCGTGGGGTGCATGGCACATGCCCGTCGCAAGTTCGATGAGGCGCTGAAGAACGAACAAAAGACAGCTCTATATGCGATGACTTTGATGCAGCGGTTATACCGGCTGGAGCATTGGATGAAAGTGTATGGCATCACCGCTGAGGGCAAGACCGCATTGCGGCAGCGCAAAGCAGCGCCGATGCTAACGCCCCTTTTTGAGTGGCTGGAATCGGAGGTGCAGAGACATACACCTACGTCTGCGATTTATCAGGCATTGCAGTACAGCCTTAGGTTGCGTGAAGAGTTGAGCAGGTACACACAGGATGGCGTATTGCACAGCGACAACAATCTGGTAGAAAATAAAATCCGGCCCGTCGTCATCGGTCGCAAGAACTATCTGTTTATGGGATCACATGAACCCAGACAGCGCACTGCAATGCTCTACTCATTCTTTGTGAGTTGCACAGCCCATGGCATTGATCCCGAGGAGTGGCTCGAAGATGCACTCAGCAGAATTAACGACCTCAAGACCTCCGAGCTGAACAATCTGCTCCCACACCGCTGGTCCAAAGCCTGCCCCCAGCAGCATTAGCTAAATTTACCTCACGAAGAAAGACGAGCCTGGGCGGGGGGATACAAAGAAACGACATCAGCGACTTTTCAATCTATTCTGGCCGCCTGACTGCGTGCTGAAAGGCAAGCCGTGTTGAGTAAATTCGCATTGTTATCAACGTCAAAAACTCACTTAGCATGAAATCCTTTCCGGTTATCATGGCCATAAGCCTTATTCCCACTGTCTTTTTCGCTCAGAAGGAAGCCAACGTGTGGCATTTCGGAACTGAATATTCCCTTGACTTCTCCTCCGGGGAACCGGTGGAGCAGGCAGGCAGCCTGATCAATGCCTATGAAGGTTCATCCAGCTACTGCGACCCCGCAGGTAACCTGTTGTTTTATTCCAACGGTGGCGGATACGAAACACTGGGCTTAGGCGGCAGCATATGGAATGCAGCCAATGAATCCATGTACGAGATGAATGGCGTGGAGGGCGGTGGCTACAGTGCCATGCAGAGCTCCGTGGTCCTTGAAGCGCCCGGTGAACCGGGGGTCTATTACCTCTTTACTATGGATGACTACGAGTTTTATTTAGATGCCTCCGAAACCATCATGGCCGAACAACCCGAAGGACGCGGATTGAGTTATTTTAAAATAGACATGGCACTCAATGACGGCCTCGGGGAGGTAATTGAAGCCGACCAGCGCGTGCACACGCCTTCGGGCGAAGGACTTTGTGCCATACGCCATGCCAATGGCGAAGATTACTGGCTGATCATCAACCAGGACTCAACCGGTGTCGGGGTATACAGCGTTACCGCCGACGGAGTTGCCTGGTCATCCACTTATGCCATCGACGAAGGCACATTTTACCTCATAAAGGCCTCTCCTGACGGCTCGCATTTTTTCGTGAGTGGACGCTCTTTTCCTTATCAGTCTTATCTGTTTTCCTTCGATCCGGCCACCGGTGTCATCTCCGGTGCGGAATCGCTGGGAGAACTCGGCGGCGTTTTCTATTTTGAGTTTTCTCCTAACAGCCGTTACCTCTATGTCGCACCCGGCCCCCTGAACCGCGAGGTTTTTCGTTATGACCTCGAAAGCAGCGATATTCCCGGAAGCTTAACCTCGCTGTTTGACTTGACCGACCTGCCCGGACTCAGCTACATCGCTCAAATGCAACTCGGACCCGACGGAAATCTCTACATGCTCTTTGTGATGGATCAGGAGGGCCTCAGCGGGGTCAACACCCTCAACCGGATTACCTGTCCGAATACCGAAGAGCCCGGCATTGAACTCGAGGTGTTTACTATCGTTCAACCCGAAGGACTCAGCAATTTTATCGGGCTGCCGAATTTTCCGGCCTGGATTTTTCAAAGCGACGATGCCACCTATGTCTCTCTGGGTCCAGACACACTCTGCTACGAGGGTGAGCCCATCGTGCTTGATGCCCTCAATCCCGGCGCTTTTTTCCAGTGGTCAACAGGCGAAATTGCCCAGAGCATTACGGTTACGGCACCCGGTACCTATTCGGTCACGGTCAACGGAGCATGCGGCTCCGGCGATGACCAGGTGGTGGTGGAGCTATGTAACCCCAACGGAGTGAACAAGGGCCCGGATACAGATGTTCTGATCACTGCACAACCTAATCCCGTGTCTGATAACATGCAGCTATCTATACCTCCCGACTGGGTCGGTGCCCCCTACCGGGTATGCGACTTGACGGGACGTATTGTGCTCATGGGCAGGGCAGATGCGCCTCAAAGTGAAATTTCGCTGGCTGTGCTACCGCCATCGATATACCTCCTCACAATGGGCGATTTTCCCGGCCAGACCCTCAGATTGGTTAAAGAATAAAGCCTCCTTCTTCGAAACCCATGAGGGGCCTGGTATCAACAGTGTTAACCATCGTGTCTCACCCCGACTCTAGAAGTTGCATACGGTCCACCTCAGGAAACGCCAGGTATCTGATGCGGCGCATTGCGATCCTCATACCAATGATGGTCCTCGCCGCACTGGCAAAGGCCCAGACGCCACCGCACTATTACCACCAGCCTGTCCTGACCGGGGTGACGAATTCCTTCTTTCTGGTTCCCCGCTCGCTTTTCATCTTCACCCAGCCAGAGATAGCGGGCATGGTAGCACCGGTAACAGGCCCGGTGGAAATTACTGCACTTTGGTTGCGCCATGGCGGAGGCAGTGACGGAATCTTTACGGACCTCACGGACTTCTCCATTCGTATGGGCCATACAACCTTGGTGGATGCCGTTCCGGTTTTTGAGGCGAACTTCAATGCCGGAAGCCCGCAAACCGTCTTGTCTCAAGCCCTCTATACCTACACTCCCATCGTTTCCAATGTGGAAGATCCGGCAGACGGATGGACCATCATCCAACTCGACACGCCCTTCCTCTATAATTTTTCTGACAACCTGTGTATTGAACTCTCCTTCACGGCATACAGTGACGCCATTGCCCCTAATTACGGCAGTATCGATGCCTGGTCTTCCGAAGGGACTCCGCTCAGCCAGCATGGGATTGCCAATGGAGATGCAGAAGCAGGTTACAACGCACCCAGGCCTATGGTGGGCTTTTCCGTTGCGATAGAGGAAGAGGAAAATGACGAAACCTGCTTCGACTACCTGCCCGCAGATGCCAGTCCCGGCTCATTTGTAGTGCCGCCCGGTGTTCAATCCATATCTGTCAAAATGTGGGGAGCGGCCGGAGGTAGCGGTCCTACGGGATTTGGAGATGATGCCGGTGGCGGCGGCGGTTATGCCGAATTTGTGATGCAGGTTACACCGGGAGAAGAATTTGAATTGTCAGTAGGCATCGGTGGTGAGAAAGCAAGCGCTCACATCGGCGGTGCCGGAGGATGGCCCGGAGGCGGAGACGGTGGAAGCGGAAATCGCCTAGAAACGATCTTTGATGTGCCCACGGAATTGGGCGGTGCCGGCGGAGGTGGGGGAGCAACGCTTTTCCGCAGAGTCTCTGACAATACGTTGATCGCGGTGGCAGGCGGCGGTGGCGGTGGTGCGCTGGGCCGTGTTGGCGGGGCCGGCGGTGGCACCGAAGGCTTGCCCACCTTGCTTACCAACGACTTCAGCCAGTTTGGCTTTGGCGGCACGCAGACCGCAGGCGGACAGCCATCGGACAATGAGATTTGCACCCATCCCGTTTTCGGAACGGCCGGCGACTTTCTCCTCGGCGGAGATGGAGCCACCGACCTGGGCGGAATATTTAACGACCGCGTGGGCGGCGGTGGCGGCGGCAGCGGTTACTATGGCGGCGGCGGCGGCGGAAGCTACGACGGCTGTTTTGGCGTAGGTAGCGTGGGCGGTGGCGGTAGTGGCTTCCTGCTTTGCGAGGATTGCCCCGAAATCAGCGGTTTTATCAGCACGGGAATGGCGAATGAACCGGCCAATGCGGGCGATCCGCTTCTCGACCTGTATCCCGGAACCGCCACCGGTGCCGGCGGCGAGCCTGGCGGCGGTGGTCTCATCCGTATCTGCTATTCGGTCAGTTGTGTGCCGACGCAAATTGACACGAGTATCACCGCATGCGGAAGTTATACCAATGAACTGGGTGTTGTCTTTACCCAATCCGGAGCCTACACCTATACCCTCACAGCCGGTGCATGCGATACGGTGGTGAACCTGATCCTCACACTGCTTGAAATACCTCTTGTGCAGGTTGAAGATGCCGCGATATGTCCCGGGGCTTCTGTAACGCTGACACCTTCGGGCGCGGAGAGCTATACGTGGACACCGGCCCAGTCAACTGCCCCCGACGGCTCCATCACTGTGAGTGCGACCGAGACCACGGTATATACGGTTGTGGGAACAGATAATAATGGCTGCGCGTCTGAACCTGCCACAGCCACTGTCACGATGCTTCCAACGCCCGATGCAGCCTTTACGTTTTCGCCGCTCAACCCCGATGCAGACAACGCTGCCGTGACCTTTACCAACCTCACCGATGATGCCGTGGAAGCCATATGGACCATAGACGGGGAGGAAGCCGGCACCTCAGTCAACGGTTTGTCTTACTTATTTCCAAATCAGTCGGGCGAATACACGGTGGAACTGTGGGTCGTAAACAGCGATGGCTGCTCAGCAACCTCCACGACCACGGTGGTAATTGGCGGTGTTTTCACCCTGTTTGTTCCAAACGCCTTCACCCCCAACGGCGACGGTATCAATGAGGTCTTTGGAGTCACCGGTACCGGTTTTAGTGCGGAAAACTATCAACTCGAAATATTCGACCGCTGGGGCGACCGGGTGTTCAGCAGCACCGATCCCTCGGAGATATGGACGGGAAATAAGTCGGGAAGCAATTACTTTGTGCCGGACGGGGTCTACACCTACTCGTTGACTGTGCGACCTGAAAGCGAAGCAGCGCCCAAAAATTTCCGCGGGCATGTAGTGCTCTTCCGATAAAGCACAAGGCCTTCATAAAACAAATCCTGGCTTGGCGTGCATGTAGTGCAACCGTTGTGACCTTGTTCGCACAACAGCTTACCAAACGTATGGCATGCGGATATAGGCAGGTCCTCTGGCTTCAGTTCAGGATCGCCGGCACGTGTGCCGGATAGCCAGATGGCGCATTACGAAGGCAACACCTCCCGGTAAAGGATGATTTTATCCAGCTGTCTGAGTGTGCCTTCCACGACTCTTCAATGCCATACCTGATATCATTCAGACTGTCGCATTTAGCAAACTGACAAAAGAGCATCGTTCCAAAGTGCGTCCATGCGTCATTTCCTTTGCTGTGCTTGTTGGACTCGAATTGCTCCGACAGAGAATGGAAAGAATCCCTGCAAACTTTTTGTGTGAAAAAAGAGTGATCTCCATCCCGAAGTTGGTTTGTGTTTTTGTGAAACAACTCAAACATACCGGATTCGTCGGAACCAACTTCACTTCTATTTCCCCTATACGAAAACGATTTGGACAGGTGTGATATACTACCATGACAAGACTCTGGAAGCCCAGCGCAAAGCAAGGTTCCATTTGCACACTTGCACACTTGCACATTCAACCGTTACTTCCCGCTCAAATCATGAAACTCCCCCTCCTCCTCGCCCTCTTATCCCTCGCTGCCACAGTCCGCAGCCAGGATGCTCCCCAGTTTGCCAAATACCAGGTGTCCGGAACCGGTTGCCATGTGGATCTCCCCGGCAATCCGGGAGAGTTTGAACTGTCGCTGAGTGAAGACTCCAGCGAGATCTATATCGGCGAGGTCAGTCACAAGGACTACCTCTTTGCGGTGATCGCGGTGAAGTTTAAATAACCGCTCGGCACCGACAAGCTGGTGAACGAAGACCTCACCATGCCCTACCGCGATTTCCTCCAGGAGCAGTTCGCTGTCATCGCCTCCGCCGGCTACGGCAAGGGCCATACCCTCGAAAGCACCCCTGCCGCTATAGGCGTGATCGACTACTGGGAGAATGTGGACGGACTGCAATACGCAGTCAAGGCCTGGTGCGATGGCGATTACCTCGCAGTGCTTCTCCTCTGCGGTCCGCAGGAGTATCCGGTATTCAGTGTGCAGGAAATGTTCCTGAACGGGTTTCGGTTTCCGGAGTGAGAGGGGGGTAGCAACATGGAGTTTCTATTGAAATGCGCCCAACACCATAGAGCTCAGGCGAAGAAATTGAGTCTTGGGGCATGTTCACTTTATAGTTAACTTTGTGCTGTGAAGGCCGAAAGAAAAATAATCTTCCATAAAAGCTACTTCATAGACTTCTATTCCTCACAACCTGCGAAGGTTCAGGAAAAAATTGAATACGTGTTCCATATGATCCGGAGTGTGGACAAAGTCCCAAAGAAATTTCTGGATCATCTGACCGGCACCGATGGTCTCTATGAAATCAGAGTAGAACACGGAAGTAACATTTTTCGCATGTTCTGCTGTTTTGATAGAGGAAATCTCGTTGTCCTGTTCAATGGATTTCAAAAAAAATCACAGAAAACACCCAAGCAAGAAATCGAGCTAGCCACAAGACTTCAAAGAGAATACTTCGCCTCAAAAAAGGACAAAAAATGAAAAAAACGGGCATAACAAAAGCAACATCGTTTGATGAATTGCTTGAGATTAAGTACGGCAAAGTCGGCACTACCAAACGCGATCAGTTTGAGGAGAACGCTCAGTATTTTGTCATCAGCGAGCTCCTCAAGGAGGCCCGCAAAGAGGCCAAAATGACCCAAGAACAACTTGCCGAAAAACTTGGCACGAAAAAAAGCTACATCTCACGATTAGAGAATGGTCAATGTGACATTCAGATATCCACTTTGTACAGAATATTTGAATTTGGTCTTGGTCGGCGAATCAATCTGCTGATAGATTAAGTACAACCTGTTTCAGCAACCACGGGTAGTAGGAGTGCATTAGGGGCTCCATAATTCCCAAATGCGCCATACGCTAGGCTGTATTCATAGATGGGCCCCGCTGGCGCCACAAGGCCCGAACGCGGCTCTTCAAGCCATCTCATTTGCACAATCAACCATTCGACGTTATTGCTAACGCTTATCTCTTGCCTGGACCACCGACAGCGTGCGGGCCGGAGCGGAATCGGGACTCGGGACTCGGGACTCGGGGCACGGGACTCGGGGCACGGGACTCGGGACTCGGGACTCGGGACTCGGGGCACGAGACTCGGGACTCGAGACTCGGGACTCGAGACTCGGGACTCGAGACTCGGGACTCGAGACTCGGGACTCGGG